>NZ_DGNK01000023.1:0-37616 GCF_002388935.1 Hyphomonas sp. UBA4494 | reverse complement strand
GGATTTTTCGGGGAGCAGGTCAGCCGGGTCTTCCAGCGGATTTCCTTCACATGTTTTTCGGCCGATCCGTCCGGCCCGGATTTCTGTCTCATCTTCGCTCCCTTGGCGGGCTACGATGTGCCAGAAATCCTCCTTAAGCAATTTGACCGAACTGTCTCATGGTCGCTGACAGGGAACACCTGTGTGCCGATTTAGTCAAGCGGCAGGATGATAAGGGCATAGGCATAACCCCGCCCAGCTCAAAAAATAGGGAGAATACGGGTTAGGATAGGAGAGGATCGGCGTACGGGCTTCACAGCGCGGCACCATGCCAAGATGGACTTCGACAATCAGGGGCAAACGCCCCACGCGCGCGCCCGGTGGAAGCAGGAGGCAGGAGGCGACGTCTTGAAGATCGCTAAAAGAACGCGCAAGTGACCGGATACGGTCGTCCACACATTTCCGAGCGAGAAACCGTTCCAACAGCGCCCCGGAGTCTTTGCGGAAGAGCACGGCCGCACATTCCCGGCTTCGCGCAACCGCGCCCCGTACAGGAAACATAGAGGAGAAGGTCTCCGGCAAGCCACCTGTGGCCGAACCGGCCAGGATGGCTACCGAATTCCTGCGTCGGTACCAGGATCTGACTTTCCCGCCCTTCGGATATCGGATCCGCAGCAGCCATATTCAGAGCGAAAATCGGCGCAAACGAGAGTAACGCAGCGCCAAGAAGCGCGCAGTTGAACGAATGTGTGTTTTGCATGATCTCCTGTGGATCTGACCCTGAGCCTGGTCATGGGCTCAAGGACCGGACCGCTCAGTGAGTTCATTAGGTCAGTGACAGGATCAGCCGGTGGCCGGGTACGATTCGCCCTCGTCCCACTACGCCCCGCCTCTGGCTTCGGGTGGCGTTTCCCGCGCAGAAAAGACCAGATGCTCTTTCAGGCTATTGGGTACGGAGCTCCAGTGCTGGCTCTCAGCAAACGTGACACAGAATCGGTCAATGGCCTCGGGTCCCGTGATCTGACAGGATAAGCAAAATCTCAAGGCCCTGCCGAGAGACGAGGCAGGGCCTTGAGCCAAGGATTGTAGCCCACTCATCAAACGTGCATCCCCACCCATCCTGACAAGTGCCAAAAGACTAGCCTTGATACCCCAGCCACGCTATCCCCTGAACGGGGGGGGGGGTCCCGGAAGTGTGGCAGCGCCTTGCCAGATTAGATCATAAAGTCACCAGAATAATCCTCGCTGTCACAGGTTAGACGCCTGTAATCATGATGGGTCAGCATGAAATGAATGCCAACACGCTTATCTTCCAGACGCCGCTGATTCGACTTGTCCTGCTGTCAGCGGCAGGCGTGCTCATGTTCCTGGGCATGGTTCTGGTTGTCCTGCAGCCTGCAACTGGCTGGAGCTGGTCGCCGGTGCATTGGCGACAGCTTCAACAGATCCATCCGGCCATCTGGGCATCGCTCTGCACGGGGCTTCTGGCCTGGCTCATTTCGTCCTGGGTCTGGGCGCTAAAGCCCTTGAATTTTCCGGCGGTTCTATTTGCGGCCAGCGGATTCGCCACTCTGGCATTTTGTTTCTCGTCCTTTGCCCCGTGGATTTTACTTCCCATGGCAGAGGGAACGATTGCATGGATATGGGCCGTCAACATGCTGGGGGCTTCAGCCTTTGGCATCATCATGACCTGTCTCTTTCTGGTCTATCCTTCGCGCGTGACATACTGGAAGCCGCTGAGCGCCCTGACTGTATTCGGCTTCGGTGCCTGGACCTTGCTACGCACCTTCGGACCGTTCCAGGATTTCGCAGAAGTCCAGCGCATCACCACGTTCGAAATGCTCGCTATCGTCGTCGCTGTAGTCTGGCAGATCCGATCATCAGCCAGAGACCCGCGCAAGCGAGCCATTGCAGTGTGGCTCGGTGCATCGACTTTGCTCGGCGCTGGCGCTTTTATTGCGACCATTGCCGCCCCAATTACGCTCGGCTTCAGTCCGATGGTTCTGGAGAACTACGCGTTCAGTTTCTTCCTGATCATTTATGTCGGCCTCGCTGTCGGACTGATGCGGTATCGTTTGTTCGATTTGGGCGTATGGGCATACCGTCTTGTTTTCTACGCCTCGGCTGCGCTCGCACTGATACTACTGGACATTGCCCTGGTCAGTTTACTCACCCTTGATCCGGAGCAGGCACTCGGGGTTTCGCTTTTGCTCGTCGCCATAGTGTATTTGCCGATGCGCGACAGTCTCTGGCGGAGGGTCGTTCAGCGGCGCCCTGCCAATGATGATGACTTGTTTCACCTCGTCCTGGATGCCGCCCTGAAGCCCACCGAGCAGGAACGCGCGGCCAGCTGGAAAGTGTTGCTTCAAAATCGCTTCCAGCCCCTCGAACTTGCCGAATCAGAAGACGCAATCTCGGACCCCCGGCTTGGCAACGAGGGCATCAGCCTCGGCATCCCCGGGGTCGCTGGCGTGCCGTCTCTCATGCTTCTGCATGCCAATCATGGACGCTCCCTATTCACGCCCCGCGATGCAGACGTGGTCACGCACCTCGTCCGGCTGATGGAACACGCTGAGTCCAGCCGGTCGGCCTATGACCGGGGGGTATCAGAAGAACGCTTGCGGATCGCTCGGGATATTCACGACAATATCGGCGCCCAGCTCATGAGGGCGCTGCACTCTGCGACGCCAGATCGGAAAGACGCCATGATCCGGGATACGCTGGCCGATTTGCGGGATGTTATCAACAACGCTCAGAGTCCAATCCTGCCGCTTGACGAGATTCTGGCGGATTTTCGTGCCGAAACCGCTGAGCGTCTGGAACCCCATGGCGTGTCACTCCGCTGGAGCTTGCAGGCAGATGCCGGCATCCGGTTAGCACCCTCTACCGTGCATGCGCTCCGGTCCCTGATCCGTGAAGCAGCAAGCAACACGATCAAGCATGCGAGGGCGAAGCACCTGAATGTCCGCCTTCGGATTACGCCGGATCACGTGGAAGTCGTGATTGAAGATGACGGGTCAGGTTTTGACATGGCTACCGCCCGGCTCGGCCAGGGACTTGCCAACATGAAGGCCCGCGTAGAAAGCCTTGGCGGTGCGTTTCAACTTGGCCAAGGGACAAAGGGCGCGCTGCTGGAGGCGCGTTTTCAGCATGAGGTTGCCGCGTCATGAAATCTATTCTCATTGTCGAAGACATATCTGAAACGCGAGCCTGGCTCCGCGAAGCGGCCGAAGCATCTTTTCCTGGCAGCGGGATCCGGGAGGCGGCGTATGTTCGGGAAGCAGTTTATGCCATCAAAGGCCATAAGTTCGATATCACGATAATCGATCTCGGCCTGCCCGACGGCTCCGGAACTGACATTATCTCCGCGCTTTCCGCCAGCCGGCCGGCAACAACCATCGTCGTGGCAACGGTCATGGGGGATGATGCATCCGTTATCGCTGCCCTGTCGCAGGGGGCGCAGGGCTATCTCTTGAAGGACTCGCCTAGGGATGTTTTCGTCCGGCAGCTAACCCTGATCGAACAGGGTCTTCCCGCCCTGTCACCGTCAATTGCGCGCCGAATTGTTGAACACTTTCGCAAGACGGCCGTGACGCAGGATGATGGCAGCGACCTCACGCCTCGAGAACGGGAAGTGCTCGGCCTGATCGGCCGGGGCCTCAGGAACGCCGATGCCGCGCTTGCGTTAGGACTCAGCGAAAGCACGGTGGCCAGCCATATCAAGTCGATCTATGCCAAGCTTGGCATTTCCAGCCGGGCTGAAGCCGCACTCCAGGCCGCCCGTTTGGGCCTGACGCAAGCCTGACCCACGAACTTGCTGACCAGCATTATGTGGCAGACCGATGCGCTAGTATTGCTGCCTTTCATGGCGTAATGTGTGCAATGATATTTGTCTCGGATTTCAGCCGAAGTCTGCGAAGCACTCTCCATCCGCGCCGGCTTGAAGGACGAGCTGCTGCTCGAATAGGTCGGCGCGCTCATTCCATAGAGTTGCTTCCAACGCGCATCCGCCATGCTAGGGGCGTTCGTGCCCGTTCCAAACGTGCCTTCCAGCCCGGTTCCACGCGCGGAGGGCTCAGCGTCTGCAGCCGCGCGCCCGGCCGGTCTAGAAAGAATGAAAACCACCGCGCTTGTGTCCGTGGACAGGACCTCGTGTCCGGTCGCTACAGGACACTCCTTGCCTGAAATACCTCAGAATAAGTCCCCTTGTACCGGTCTGGCGATGGAAATTCTACGGCGGCCTTCCGGCCACCATCGCCCGAGCACCTTCGTCTTCATACGGAGAGAGGCAGGCTCGGAGGCCTTCCGGGCCCGCGCCAGTCTGGCCGAGCCAGACGGCAAGGTTTTCTTCCTGCAGCACGGCCGGCATGCGATGGTCAAGTTCCCGGTCATGAGTTTTGATATGCCCTCATTGGTCGGCGTCGTGCACATCACGAATTCCGCCACCTCGCCTTCAGCGGCAAGAGCCATCCGGTAGATGATGGCGATCGCCAGTCTGGACCCATTCTTCGGGCGGATCGTCCACTAGACGTTTCGTGTGTTACCGGTGGGCGTGAGTCAGTCCGGTTTGAATGTCGGCACCTCTTCGCTTTCGTTGAATCTGCTGGCGATCAGCACGCCGCGCCGCATTCCGAAATACGGTCTCCACAGGCGCGACGAGAGCAGCTTGTTATCGCGCGCATGAATATGGTCGGGATAGGCTCGCTCTGCCGGATTTTGGAGCGGCGCCCCGATTGTACCCGGGTAGGAACTGCCTGACGCTCCAATTGCAATCTTACGATCAAAAATGGATGCAAATCATATGGCGCCGGAAATCTGCTTCCGATCGCAAAAAGATCAGTTCGCTGGTGGCTCATCCTGGAGCTGGCGCATACGCCTGCTCCAGTTTTGCCATCCAGTGAACCTTCCCCTGACCGATCACGGTCCTACCGGTGCTTTGCCGCCTTCTTCCCCGTCCTTGGACGTTTCCGAATTGGCGTCTCCGGCTTGAACTCCTTGCCAGGGTGGTTTCATTTAACCCCGTCATCCGCTGGCGCTCTTGCGAATTGTCAAATCCGGCAGAAACTCCGCAAAAATCGTATGCCCGGCATTTCGCGCGAGGGCGCGGACCGCTACGCTCCGGAGCAAACCAGCCGGACCGGAGCCGCACTTGCACCGCGATGTTCCCCTTGATCGGATAGACGGATTGTCCGGCCAGGAGGCCGGACTGGACCAGAGTCAGATTGCGGAACGCCGGTCTCTCTACGGCCGCAATACCATCATCGAAGATGGCCCGCCGCCATGGATCGCAATTCTTCGCCGCACGGCGGCAGACCCGATGATCTGGTTCCTTGTTGGAACCGCCATCCTGTTCCTGTGTCTCGGCGAATATTCGGAAGCAATCATCCTGGCTGCGGCGATCTTTCCGATCATCGGCATGGTTGTTTTCCTGCATCGCCGCACAGAGGCATCCACCCGGGGTCTGCTGGCGCGCCTTGCCTCGAATGCGGACGTCATTCGCGACGGCAAGGAAACAAGAATACCCTCCGTCGAACTTGTGCCGGGCGACCTCGTCCTTGTTCAGGCGGGCGGCTACTTTCCTGCAGACGGGCTGATCCTGTCCGGCTCGAACCTGCAGGCGGACGAATCCTCCCTGACGGGCGAAGCGCTCCCCGTTCGCAAGGCCGCGCTTGCCCATCCGCCCGGCGGGCATTTTCCCGTCAATGAAGACAACTGGGTCATGGCCGGCTCCCGGCTCCTGACAGGTTCGGCAAGGATCCGGATCGTGTTCACCGGGACTGAAACCCTTTACGGCGAAATTGCGAGCCTGTCGCGCAGCCTGTCACAGGAGCGCACGCCGCTCCAGAAAGCCGTTATCAGGCTTGTACAGTTTCTGCTCGTCATTGCCGTGGCGCTCTGCATCCTTCTGGCGGGGATCCGCATCGCGCAGGGCTACGGACCTGCCGATGCAGTCCTGAGTGCGGCGACGCTTGGCATCGCCGCGCTGCCGGAAGAATTTCCGGTCGTCCTCAGTTTCTATCTGGGTCTTGGCGTGTACCGTCTTGCGAGGCGCCGGGCGCTGGTTCGCCGGGCGGTGGTTGTCGAGAATATCGGCCGCACAACCTGCATCTGCACCGACAAGACGGGCACCCTCACGGAAGGCCGGCTGGCACTGTCCGATACGCTACCCGCCCCGGGCGTCACTCCCGCCCGCCTCCTGGCAATTGCGGCAACGGCTTCCCGGATTGAAACGGCAGATCCGCTCGATCTGATCATCCTGCAGCAGGCATCCGCGATCACCGGGAGGGACGAAAAGACCTTTCCGTTTACGGAGGACAGGCGTCGGGAGACCTCCGCCCGGCGCATCGATGAAAGCCGCTGGCTTTTCGCCATGAAGGGCGCGCCTGAAACGGTGCTCGCAATGTCCCTGCCGGACAATGACGGCCCGGAATACTGGCTGCGCCGCGTCGATGAACTCGCCTCATCCGGACACAAGGTGATCGGGATCGCCGAACAGGAGATCGTGAACTGGAATGGGATTGAGCCTGAAACAGGGTTTCGATTTTGCGGCCTGCTGGCGTTTTCCGATCCGGTCAGACCGGGCGTCCCCGAGGCCGTGCGCCAGGCGCAGGAGGCAGGCATCCGGATCATCATGATGACAGGCGACCATGCTCAGACGGCAGCGGCCATTGCACGTGCTATCGGCATTGGCGGGGACGCGCCAGTGGCCATTGATGGCAAGGACCTCGATGCCCGGTTCCGTGAAGGATCGGAATTGACCGGTTTTGAAGTGATTGCGAGATGCACACCCTCGCAAAAACTGTCACTCGTTCAGACACTGCGCAAATGCGGTGAACGCGTTGCGGTAACAGGAGACGGTGTAAACGACGTCCCGGCCCTGCGCGGCGCGGATGTCGGCATCGCCATGGGTCTGCGCGGCACGGAAGCAGCCAGGGACGCCGCGTCGATCGTCCTTCTCGACGACGATTTCGCAACCATCGTGCGGGCCATTTCAGAAGGGCGGCTGCTCTTCTCCAACCTCAAATCCAGCTTCGTCTACCTCCTCATCCTCCATGCTCCGCTGGTCACGACCGCGGCCCTGATCCCCCTGCTCGGTTACCCGTTGCTTTACCTGCCGATCCATATTGTCTGGATGGAACTGATCATTCATCCGACCGCCATGCTGGTCTTCCAGAACGAAGCCTCAGGTCCCGGCCTCACGCCCATGGACGACGACAGGCGCCTGCGGTTTTTTTCGGGGTCGGAATGGCTCCGGATTGCGCTCGCAGGACTCTTATGCACGCTCACACTCCTGTGGGCATACATGATGGCATTTGGTGCGGATTCAGACGTCTCACATGCGAGGGCGATCACCATGGCGATCCTTGCAACCAGCAGCTCCGCGGTTACGGCGTCCCTTACGCTGTGGCGATCGCGTGCAGCCCGGATCGCCGCCATCGCGCCGCTCCTGTCCGTCTTGTTCTTCAGTCAGATTGAGCCGGTCGCCGGCTTCCTTCATCTGGCGCCTCTGCGCTGGCCGGATTGGGTTATCGTCTGTCTGGCCGCCATCCTGGTTGGCGCGTGTGCCTACTGGGCAAGACCGGCAACGCGCGCAGCGGGTAGAAACAGAGAGTAGCCCGCTGTCTCATGGTCTTTTCTTGACGGGCTCCTGCTTGTGGCGCCTATGCCGCATCGGCCCCGGAGGGGCGTTCCGGATCGATGGCGCGAGGCCCGGCCAGGTCATATGCATCCGCAAGGCGGAACCCTGGCCAAGGTTTTGGCCAGACCACAGGGTAATCGGCAGAAAAGAGCCGGTCGCCATCCGACAGAGAATGGGCGACTCCGACCTGCGGGATAGCCCCCTGACGATCGAAATACCGCACTTCATCGCCGCAATACCGAAAGGAGACGGCACGCCGCCACCGGTCCGACGGATTGCCGCCGGCGCCGTGCACTGTCATGACATGATGGATGATGACATCGCCCGGTTCGACGTCAAAAGAGACAATATCGAACGCCCCGGGAGCCCCTTCGATGTCGGGACACCGCGGCTCGGGTGAGGTCCGGACCGGTGTCTGCGAAACGAAGACATTCGGCGCGTAGGTTTCCCCCCATTTGTGCGACCCCCGGACATATTGCAGAACCCCATTGTCGTTTCCGGCGGGATCGAGCGGTATCCAGACAATGACACATTGCGTGCCCTTGATCTGGAAATAGGCCAGATCCTGGTGGAATGCCGTTTTCTGGCGGGTATGCGGCGCTTTCACGAACGTGGTGTCTTCCCAGAAATTCAGATAGCGCGCGCCGAGCAGATCTGCCGCAATATCCGGCAGACGGGAATCGAAGGCGACCTCGCGCACGCCGCGTTCCGTACTCCAGGCTGCAACATCGTAGAAAAAAAGACCTTCCTGTCCCAATGTCCCCTCTTCCAGAAGCGGGCGCGCGAGTCCGTCGCTATGGATCAGGGCCTTCATGGCCTGCCTGTCGAACCGGTCGGCCGCTCCCGTCTCGACAGGCTGAGGCAGGTTCCAGATATGTTTGGCAAGTGCCTCGAAGTCGTAGCCGGTTCCGGACCGGCCCAGGCGCGCCATCTGCCGGGCGACGGCTCCACGAAGATGTTCGACCTCTTCCGGCGTGAGCACGCCGCGCAGACAGACGACCCCGTCGCGCTCGAATGCTTCCTTCTCCGCGGCGGAAACGGCCGCATTCCGCATCCCGTTCATGCCGAGGCCCTGAGCTTTGGCGCCATGTACTCCGCGACGATCGTTTCGGCATTGCGGTAACGGTCCAGCTGCCGGTCAAGCGTCGCCTTGTCGATTTGCGAAACCGCCGGGATCCAGGCCCAGTCATCGCCTTCCCGGCGCGGCAGGCCGAGGGGCTCTGTGCTCCAGACCCGCTGGACGAGGTTATAGAACTTCTGGTGGGTGAGCCAGCTGAGCCGGGAAACGCCATGATCGAGACACCAGACCGTGAGCCCGAGACCGAGACGGCATCTGGTCCGGAAATCGTCGACGGGATCTGCCATTCTGCTGCGGTCGGTGACGAAGCGGGAACATTCCCATACATCCGGCCCGACCGGATAGGGCTGCAGATCGCAATAGTCGGCAAAAAGCTCGCTCAGCATGTGCGGCCGGTCCGTCGGGTTGAGCCGCGAGCAGGCTCTGACTTCACCGCTTTCAGACAGGACGAGGACGTAGACGGTTGCATCCGTATCAAACTGGTCCTTGTCATAGCCTTCCCTGATGATCGGAAAATCTGCGCTCAACTGGGCCTGGAAGCGGGGCGACATTGCCTCGGTGCCTTATGTCCAGTTGGTCAATCCGCCGAAGCCCGCACCCAAGGGACGCCCGCTTGAAGTCGAGGAAGTCGCCAGACTTCTCGATGCCGCCAACGAACAGCACATTCGCGTCCTGATTGCATTCATGGTAGGAACTGCTGCCCGCACTGGTGCCATCCTGGACCTCAGCTTGACCCAGATTGATCTTGAACACAGGCTGATAAACTTGAATCCCAAGGGCCGGGCGCAAACGAAGAAATACCGTCCAACTGTAAAGCTCCCTGATCAACTTGTGCCTTATGTCGAAGCCCGCAAACAGACATCCAGTAGGGATCCCCTGATCCTCTACGAAGGCTCAGGCGTCGACTGCGTAAAACGGAGTTGGGCAACAACGAGGACGGCAGCAGGTTTGCCGGGTAACGTGCAGACCTATTCTTTCCGACACACGATGGCGCGCTGGCTCAGAATGAAGAGCGTTCCGGCATGGGAAGTTGCAGCTCAACTTGGACACAAGGCGCCTGACTACACGACGACAGAGATCTACGCCCCCTTCGATCCAGCATACCTGACCAAGGCGACTGCAGCGATCGATCTCTTCCTATGCCAGGTTGCGCGCCAATTGCGCGCCAGTACGATCTCGGAATTCTTGCTGGAACGAAACTAAGTCTTTGCTCTTGCGCGAGTCCGCGAGTCTATGGTCTCGCGGACGAAACAGGTCGTGGGTGAACCGAATTATGAAGCCAGCTTTCACTACAATTTAGGTCTAGAAAATCAGGGCAAGGAACCGGCCACCGAACCGAGCCAAACGCTGTAGGCAACGTAGGCACCAAGAAGGACGCCTCCTTCGAGGCGGTTGATGCGCCAGCGCGTCACGGCAACTAGGAGCAAAAGTGCGGTAACGCCTGTCATCACCCAAATGTCAAATGTGGCAATGGAGGCCGGCACGGCGATAGGATGAACGAGCGCGGTTGCGCCGAGAATGAACAGGACGTTGAAGATGTTGCTGCCGACAATGTTGCCGAACGCGATGTCGGCTTGGCCACGGCGGGCGGCAGCGATGGTCGTGACCAGTTCCGGCAGGGATGTGCCGACGGCGACAATGGTAAGGCCGATGACCGCTCCCGACACCTTGAACGCCTGAGCGACCTCGATGGCACCGAACACCAGAAAGCGGGCCCCGAGGATCGTGAGCACGAGACCGGCAGCGATAAAAGCGAGATCCTTCAAGACGCTACCAGACTGCTTTTGCCGTTCGCCAACGACGTCAACTTCTGGCTTCGAGGCGCTTGCCTGCCGTTCCTGAAGAAGCGTGAAGGCGAGATAGGCTATCAATGTCAGGACAAAGACGGCACCGATCGCCGGCGTAAACCGCCCGAATAGGGCCGCGCCCAGACACATGAGTGTGGACAGGACAAGCACGGTTCCGTCCCGCCTGAAGGCTGCCTTGTCGATGACGACAGGCGCGAGCAATGCAGCGACGCCGAGGATGAGCAGAATGTTGGCGATGTTGCTGCCGACCACATTCCCCACCGCAATACCGGGCGAGCCGACAAAGGCGGCTTGCAGGCTGGTCACCAGTTCGGGTGTGGACGTGCCGAACCCGACAAGCGTCAGCCCAATGACCAATGGCGACAGGCCGATCCTGCGCGCCAGGTCAACGGCGCCGCGAACCAGGAGGTCACCGCCAAAAACAAGGCCCAGAAGGCCGCCGATAATCAGAAGTGCAATGCCCATGGATCCCGCCGAGAAGGCCTGTCACCCGTGCGGGAGTCGTCGGTCTGACCGGCGACACAATAAGTGGAAGTGACGACCAGCTTTTGCAAGAGCGATGAGCTTCTTCGCTTCGGAGGCCACCATGCTTCGATTAGCTGCCGTTCCTGCTTAGTGACCATTGTCCATTCTGGCCAATCGAAACGATAGGGCCCAACTGAGCGAATTCGCCAAAATCGGAAACTGACCCGACCGCCACTCACAGCCTTCGTGCACGTGAGAAGTCGCGGGATAAATTACCCCGCATCACTCCACGACAGAAACCTGTGAGCTAATCAATCCTGCATACCTCACGAAAGCTACAGAGGCGATCGGCCTTTTCTTGTGCCAAGTTGCGCGCCAATTGCGCGCCAGTTCGGTCTCTGAATTCCTGCCGAAATCGGCTTAGTGCCTTGTTTCCTATGGTGCCGGCTGCAGGACTCGAACCCGCGACCCTCTGATTACAAATCAGATGCTCTACCAGCTGAGCTAAGCCGGCCACGCTGGAATGGGTGTCACTACTTCGATCAGAGCGGCGGCGCAAGCGGGTGTTCCAGTCAAATTGTCATCAGTTCGCTCCGGAGCCGATTTCTTTCAAATTCCCCAACTCTGCCCCATTCGCCCTGATGGACGCATATTTCCGCCTCAAAGGAAGTCTATCCAGTCCTTCAGGAGACCACACACCAAGATGTGGCGTTGATGGGTGTCAGACGACACAAGAGCCTGAAGGAATACTGGAAATGAAACGCGCACAGATACTGGCCGGCTTCAGCATCGCCGCAATCGCCTTGGCATTCCCTGCCATGTCGGACGCCCCGAAGGCTCCGCCCCTTGAGCCTGTTCATGTTCCTTACGAAAAGACCTGCCAGGATACTCAAATCACCGTCTATTTCTCAAAGCAGGAATCAGTCCTTTCCTCTTATGCGGTTCGCTCGCTCAACACGGCTGGCGACCAGCTTGCCGGATGCGCCGTATCGGACATCGAGGCTAGTGTCGTATCAGCCGATGCTATCGACGACATGGCGGCCACCAGCCTGTCTGAAGCCCGCGCCGCCGTGGTGCTGGAAGCCCTGAACGCCCGTGGAATCCGCGCGCGTGACATTCGCACGGCCTTTGTGTCGGCCGCTGAAGCCAACCCGTCAGATGCCCTCACATTCCCTATGGCGCGCCGCGTCGATCTTACCGTGACAGCCGCCACCGGCTACGGCCTGTAGGCCTACAAATTTTCCTCCCGGAAAGTCCAGGATTCCTCACCGCGTCCTGGAACCCCTCGCCCCGAGCGCCTTGCAGCGTGTTCGGGGCGTTCTTTTTGACGGACTGCCCTGTTATTTAAGGCGTCACAATTCTTTCCTTTCCGGCGCGCATCGCTAAAAGGTGCAGGGCAACCGGGCACACGGCCCGACCTGCCCGCAACGCTATTTGGGAAAGACCGCATCTCCATGACGCAAACCCGGCGCATTCTCGTTACGTCCGCCCTGCCTTATATCAACGGCATCAAGCATCTCGGTAATCTGGCAGGCTCCATGCTGCCGGCGGATGTATATTCCCGCGTGATGCGACTGATGGGCCATGACGTGACCTATATCTGCGCCACAGATGAGCATGGCACGCCAGCTGAACTGGCCGCCCAGGCCGCCGAGATGAGCGTCCAGGCCTATTGCGACGAGCAGTACGAGATACAGCGCGCCGCAGGCGAGGGTTTCAACCTGTCCTATGACTGGTTTGGACGCTCCTCCCGCCCTGCCAACAGCGCACTGACCCAGCATTTCGCGCAAGTTCTGGAACAGAACGGACTGATCGAAGAGCGCACATCCAAACAGGTCTATTCTGTCGATGATGGCCGCTTCCTGCCCGACCGCTACGTCGAGGGCACCTGCCCGACCTGTGGCTTCGAAAAGGCGCGCGGCGACCAGTGCGACAATTGCGGACGGCTCCTGGACCCGGTCGACCTGATTGACCCGTATTCCTCGGTCTCCGGCAGCAAGAATATCGAAATCCGCGACACCAACCATCTCTACCTGCTGCAAACGCAGATGCAGGACAAGATTCGCGACTGGGTGAACAGCAAGGGCGCCCAATGGCCTGGCCTTGCCGTTTCCATCGCCAACAAATGGCTGGATGAGGGCCTGATCGCCCGCGCCATCACGCGCGATCTGAGTTGGGGCGTGCCGGTGCTGGACGCCGATGGCAATCCGCGTCCGGGCTATGAAGACAAGGTCTTCTATGTCTGGTTCGACGCGCCTATCGAATACATCGCGGCCACGCAGGAATGGGCCGAAGCGACCGGGAATGATTGGGAAGCCCTCTGGCGCACCGACAAGGGCGCCGACGAAACTGAGTACGTCCAGTTCATGGGCAAGGACAATGTCGCCTTCCACACGGTCAGCTTCCCCGTGACGCTGCTCGGCTCCGGAGAACCATGGAAGACGGTCGACAAGCTGAAGGCCTTCAATTGGGTCACTTGGTATGGCGGCAAGTTCTCAACGTCGAACAAGCGCGGCGTATTCATGGACCAAGCGCTGGAATTGCTGCCAGCTGATTACTGGCGGTGGTATCTGATCGCAAATGCGCCAGAAGGCTCGGATGCTGCCTTCACCTGGGAAGGTTTCCAGTCTGCGGTGAATTCCGACCTCGCCAACGTACTCGGTAATTTCGTCAACCGGATCACCAAGTACACGGTGTCAAAGTTCGACGGCAAGGTTCCGGAGACAGGCGAGGCTGGCGACGCCGAAGCGTGGATGACGGCGGAGCTGCAGGAGCGCCTGCCACGTCTGATCGAACATTATGAGGCGATGGAGTTCCGCAAGGCCGCAGCCGAGACCCGCGCGATCTGGGCTGCCGGCAATGAGTATCTTACCAAGGCCGAGCCGTGGGTGAAGTACAAGTCAGATGTGGATGCGGCTGCTGTCGGCGTACGCACGGGCCTGAACCTCGCGGCCCTGTTTGGTATTCTCGCACTGCCGATCATTCCTGACGCGGGCAAGAAAATTCTCGATGCGCTCGGTATTCCCGACGAGCATCGGAGCTTCAGGTTCCGCGACATTCCCGGCCTGTTGAACAGCCTGCCGCCGGGCATGGAGATATCTCCGCCGGACGTGTTGTTCCAGAAGATCGAAGACAGCCAGGTCGAAGAATGGACCGAACGTTTTGGCGGGAGTGATCAGGCCTGACGCTGGAATATGACGCTCAGATTGTTGGCCGGCATCTCGATGATTTTCGCGACGGACAGACCAACTTCTTCGGCCAGCGGGATGATCTGACGATCCAGGTCGCGGACTCCCCAAGCGGAATCTCGCGATTGCAGGCTCTCGGTGAATGCCGCGTTGGACGGTGCGATCTCGCCGTTCCGCGCAAAGGGTCCGTACAGGAACAGCTTACCGCCGGGCTTCAAAAGTCTGCCAGCGCCCGCAATGAGGCCGAACGCAGCCTCGAAAGGCGCAATATGAATCATGTTGATTGAGACTATGGCGTCCCAATAGCCGGGCCGTTCCACGTCTCCCCACTGACCTTTGGAAGCGTCTACGACGACAGGCCCCGCCAGTCGATCATGCGAACTGGCGTCTCTCCATGCCTTCTGGCTGGCGCGGCTCTCCGCATCAATGTCTGAATAAGTCCAGTAGAGGTCGCCAAGCGCCTGGGTCAGGTAAGTCCCATGCTCGCCAGTGCCGGAAGCGACCTCGAGAACGTGCCCGCCTTTACAGACATGGTTACGAAACACGCTGAGGATCGGGTCGCGATTGCGCGCAACAGATGGCGAGTACCGCCGACCGTCTCCCTCGGTGCCACGGGCCTCCAGAGCGACTGGTTTGCCGCTTTCGGACTTTGGGTAGTCCCCATCAGTCCCATTTGTCATCGGGTTTGCTCGAAGGGGTACATTTCCGTGGTTACGACCGCCTGCCCCAAACGGTTATAGCGTGGACCAACGGCTTTCTCCGGCAAGAAGAATGCATCCAGCCGCGCAACCATATCTTCCGACAATTGGACGCTGCCTGCCTGCCAGTTCTCTTCAAGATGAGCGAGGTTGGTCGTACCCGGGATCGGGAGAATGTTATCTCCCTTGGCGAGCGTCCAGGCGAGCGCCAATTGCGCTACTGAACAGTCCACTTCTTTTGCGCAGGCCCGTGCCTCGTCCAACAGGGGCAGGTTCCGGGCATAGTTTTCTGGCGTGAAGCGCGGGAAGATGGATCCCCGCAAATCCGACTCATGGAATTTCGCCGGATCAACCGGCGGGTCGGCAAGGAAGCCGCGTCCCACGGGCGAGAAGGCCACGAGCGCCACGCCCAGTTCTTCACACGCCGCCTTGATGGCGATTTCCGGGTTGCGAACCCAGAGGGAGTACTCGCTCTGCATTGCCGCAATCGGATGCACGGCGTGCGCGCGGCGCAAATCGGCTTCGCCCATTTCCGACAAGCCGATCATGCGAATTTTGCCTTCTTGTACCAGGTCAGACAATGCGCCAACCGAGTCCTCGATCGGCACATTCGGATCCGGTCGGTGCATGTAGTAGAGATCAATCACATCTGTCTGCAGGCGCTTCAGGCTGGCCTCGCAGGCGGCCTTTATGCTTTCCGGCCTCGCGTCCAGCGTCCGCTGGCCACCATCAAACCCCAACACACATTTGCTTGCGAGGAAATAACTGTCCCTTCTATTCTTCAGCGCCAGTCCGATCAGCTCCTCGCTGCGCCCGAAGCCGTAGAGCGTTGCCGTGTCGAGAAAGTCGTAGCCGAGGTCCAGCGCGCGCACGAGCAAGCCCTTCGCATCCGCTTCATCCATCGGCGGGCCATACGCATGCGTGATGTTCATGCAACCAAGGCCAACCGGGTAAACCTCCCGGTCTCCAATACGTCGTTTCGCAGTCATGCTGTGGGTCCTTATGAGACGAACTGTTCCCGGAGAACGGGCTTGAGGATCTTGCCGTTCGCGTTGCGTGGCAGGGGCTCGGTCATGAAGAGGACCTTCACGGGCACCTTGAACGCAGCCAGGTGACTGGCGGCATGCGCTCTCAACTCGTCTTCGGTAACATGCATGCCGGGTTTCAGTTGCACGACAGCGCCGACTTCCTCCCCAAGAATCTTGTGTGGGATGCCGACGACCGCCGCGTCCATCACAGCCGGGTGCTCATAAAGGGCATTCTCGACTTCGATACAGTAGACGTTCTCACCACCGCGGATCAGCATGTCCTTGGCCCGGTCGACGAGATAGAGGAAGCCCTCTTCATCCAGACGCGCAAGGTCTCCTGTCACTACCCAGCCCTCGCGGAAAGTTTCGGCAGTCGCTTCCGGCCGGTTCCAATAGGCCTTGCAGTTCATCGCGCCCTTGCACCAGAGTTCGCCAACTTCGCCCTGCGGCACGGGATTGCCGTCAGGATCGCAGATTTTCAGCTCAACAGCCTTGGGCGGTGCGCCCGCACTCCCCGGACGGTTCACATAGTCTTCGCCGATGTTCAGTGTCGCCGTGGCACACGTCTCCGTCATGCCCCAGCCATTGCCAGGGGCCGCATCCGGAAAGCGTTTCTTGATGGTCGAGACAAGCTCGGGCGCCGACGGTGCGCCACCATAGGAAATTGCGGCGATAGAGGACAAATCATATTTGTCCCTGTCCGGATGTTCAAGCAATTGCCAGGCAATGGCAGGGACACCCCCGACAGCCGTAACCTTTTCTTCCTCGATGATCGGCAGGGCCTTACCCGCATCCCACTTGTACATGGAGACAATCTTGTCGCCGCGCAGCAGGGATGGGATCAGGATCGCGAAAGCCCCCGTGGCATGGAAAAACGGAATCGCCAGCAAGGTCGCGCGCTGTTCGTTTGGATCAGGCTCAGGTACAGGTTCGCCCTTGCGCAGGAACATACGGGCCTGACACGTCATGGAATTGAACATGTTGGAAACGACCGCGCGATGGGTGGCCAATGCGCCCTTTGGTTTCCCGGTCGTTCCCGACGTGTACATGATCGTTGCGTTGTCTTCCGGCTCCAGATCAATAGCTGGCCACGACACTTCTGGCAGATTGGCCCATTCATTGGCCCCGCCAACATATGTTTCCATCCGTGACACGCGCGGGTCGCCATACTCACCTTCCGGGTCGCGCGCGATGATGACATTTTTCAGGTCCGGCAACTTTTCCCATTCCGTCCTGACACGCTCATAGATTTGTGGGTCAACGAAGGCGAGCTTCACGCCAGCGAAAGACAGACCGTATTCCAGCTCCTCACTGGTCCACCAGGAGTTCATTGGGGTGGCAATGGCGCCAAGCATGGAGGCAGCGAAGAAGGCGACGGGCCATTGCGGATAGTTACGCATGACGATGGCGACGCGGTCACCCTTCTCGATACCATATTTGTCACGCATGACGGCGGCGAGTTTGACGACGGCTCGGGCGAGGGCATCAAATGTCACGCGCTCATCTTCATATACAATGAAGTCACGGTCGGCGTATTGCATGCTGGCGAGTTGAAGCACCAGTGGAATGGTCGGCGGCGCATTCTTGTAGATTTTCATTTCGACGCCATTGATGACAGCGTCCATGAGTTCTAGCGGGGAACCTTCGGCCGCGAGCATCTCATTCGCCTGAGCGATGGACATGGCGGGCCAGTTTGGCAAAGTGTCTGCGGGCATGGGTTTCCTCTGGATGTGTGTTTTGTCCACACAATCACGCCACCCCAAAGTATTGAAGGAAAAATTGACCGTTCATCCGACAATTTTTCGAGAGCGGGGGCAAAATCATGTCCCAAAGCGCAGTACGCCGCCGACACGCCCGTTCCGAAATAGAAACAGTCGTATCGACGGCGAAAAGTTCTGGATCGATTAAGAGCGGTTACTTGCCGAAATCGCAGAAACGCAGCGCGTGGTTGGTGCCATCCGGCTCGACAGCATCGTAGCTGCGTCCGGTCAGCTCATCGCCCTCACAGAGATAGCCGATCTGGTACATGGCGATCAGTGTCTCATTGTCTGGCGTCAGGTCGCTGGCAATCATGAGATCGATAGCATCCTCATGGCGGCCCAGTTGCATCAGTATATCGAACTTTTGCTGGCGAGTGGTTTCGGGCTGGTTCAACACCGTCATCAGCGAATCTGCCTTGCCACGCGCCGTCGCAAGCGCAGGCACTGCCTTCGTATACACCGCTGTATCATCGAGCGTGTTCACGATTTCTTCGAAATCCTCGATCGCGCCCATCACATCATAGCCTGACTGGCTGGCACGCAGCTCGCCGCGGCGCAGGAGTGTCTCGGCAAGTTGCTCTCGCGACAGTTCTGGATCGCCTGAAAGCTGGGTCAGGCGGTCGATGGCGGTCTGAGTGTTGCCAGCCTCCTCGAGACCCTCAACCGTGGTCATCGCCAGCGCGTAGCTGGTCATGGTTTCAGTCATTGGCGCGACTGTGGCACCCGTTGCCTCGGTCGAGCCGGACGTGGAAGAACAAGCTGCAAGTGCCAGAGCGGTAGCAGCAGCGATTAGGCCGGAACGAATCATGGGACATCTCCAACAGGGAACAGAAGAAATTCAGTGCCTAGTCGTAGTCGCTCAAGGCGTGCGCTGACAGGGCGGTAATGTGGATTTTATGTGACCTTTCAACTGGTCAGGTCTGCACACCATTCCAGCCCGGTGAGATCATCCCGGTCTTCACCGAACTCGTGCAAGCGGACATCCGACTCGCCTGCCTCACAGATATAGCCTGCGGCGACCAGTGTTTCGACCTGCTCAGGGGTCGGCGGCAAGCCTGACGATCGATAGCGCGCAACGGCCTCTTCATGGCCACCCAAGGTCCAAGTTCCGTCAAACCATTGAGCGAGCGTAAGGAACCGGTTCATCGACACCTTGATTTGCTCTACATCGGTGCGGACATAATCGAGTTCCGTTCGCGCATTCGCCGCAAGGGCGTGATCCGGCGCGATCTTCAACAGGGCTTCGAAATCTTCAATCGCGCCCAGCCGATTATCTGCCGCCTGTCGGCGCAAGCTGCCCCGATGATACAAAGCCTGGACGCGTTGCTCGGCCGTCAGCGAATTGCGAGCGAGCAATTCGCTTAACATCGCTTCGGCGTCGTACGGGTTAGAATCCGCCAATGCCTGCGCAATGACCGTTTCCGGTGGCGGCCCTGTATCGGCTGCTTCCGGCGCAGTGGCGCAGGCAGCCAGCAATAGCGCGGCGCTGATCGAAGTATAGAATGGAAAGCGTCTCATGCGCGGCACATAAGACCGGTTCGCCGTGCGCCGCAAATTGCTTTTCAGATAGATATCAGGCCCGGGCCAACCGGTTGATCTCGGCAATGTCACCGCGGCCCAGAGCTTCAATCGCCTTGGCGGCAATGTGACGGGCATTAAGGCCAGCCGTTTCATACATCTGGTATGGGCTATCCTGATCCTGGAAGACATCTGGCAGCGTCATTGGGCGGATTTTCAGGCCATTGTCGAGCGCGCCTATGCGGGCCAGGTGTTCCAGCACAAAGCTGCCGAAGCCGCCCGTCGCACCTTCTTCGATAGTGACCAGAACCTCATGCTCTCGCGCCAATCGTTCGACCAGTTCGGCGTCCAGCGGCTTGGCAAAGCGCGCATCCGCAACCGTGGCAGACAAGCCCTGCGCAGCCAGCATTTCAGCAGCCTTTTCAGCTTCGCCCAAGCGCGTGCCGTAAGACAGTATCGCAATCGTCGTGCCTTCGCGAATAATCCGGCCCTTGCCGATTTCGAGCGGCTCGGGGTTCTCCGGAACAGCCACGCCGGTGCCTTCACCGCGCGGATAGCGAAAGGCGGATGGGCCATCGTCGATCTGCGCCGAGGTCACGACCATGCGCGCGAGTTCTGCTTCGTCTGCAGCTGCCATACATATCATGCCCGGCAGCGCACCAAGATATCCGATATCAAAGCTGCCCGCATGCGTTGCGCCATCAGCGCCAACAAGGCCTGCGCGGTCTATAGCAAACCGGACCGGCAATTTCTGGATCGCCACATCATGCACGACCTGATCGTAGCCGCGCTGCAGGAAGGTAGAATAGATCGCCGCGAACGGTTTCATGCCGTCTGCCGCAAGGCCGGCGGCGAATGTCACAGCATGCTGTTCGGCAATGCCCACATCGAAATGGCGGTCCGGGAATTTCTTGGCGAAAATGTCGGTCGAGGTGCCGGACGGCATGGCAGCCGTGATCGCGCAAATCTTGTCGTCAGTTTCTCCGAGTTTCGCCAAGGTCTGGCCAAACACTTTCTGGTAATTTGGCGCCTTGGGTTTTGGCTTCGATTGCTCGCCGGTGATTACGGAGAACTTCGAGACCCCGTGATATTTGTCCACCGAATTTTCGGCCGGCGCATAGCCTTTGCCCTTTTGGGTAACGACGTGGATCAGGATCGGGCCATCCTTCATCGCTTTCACATTCTCGAGAACCGGGAGAAGCGTATCGAGATCGTGACCATCGATTGGCCCAACATAATAGAAGCCGAGTTCCTCGAACAGCGTGCCACCCATGGCAAAGCCTCGCAAATACTCCTCCGCGCGCCTGGCCGGACTTTCCAGCCCGATAGGCGTGACCACTTTTTTGGCGATCCGACGCAAACCGCGATAGGGCCGCGAAGATACGAGTTTAGACAAGTAATTGCTCATCGCGCCGACCGGAGGCGCAATCGACATGTCATTATCGTTCAGGATTACGATCAGGCGGGATTTGTCCGCGCCGACATTGTTCATGGCCTCATAGGCCATGCCAGCAGACATGGATCCGTCACCAATCACGCAGACAACATGCGTGTCGCCGCCTTGCAGGTCGCGCGCCGTCGCAAAGCCATGTCCCGCAGAAATGGAGGTGGATGCGTGCGCAGCGCCAAACGGGTCGTATTCGCTCTCGGCGCGTTTCGTGAAGCCTGACAGGCCGCCAGGCTGTCGCAGTGTGCGCATCTGGTCGCGACGCTCTGTCAGGATCTTGTGCGGATAGCATTGGTGGCCGACATCGAAGATCAGCTTGTCTGCTGGCGTGTCGAAAACGGAATGGATCGCGAGCGTCAGCTCCACGACACCCAACCCCGAGCCCAGATGGCCACCCGTGACCGAAACCACATCGATGACTTCGTCGCGCACTTCATCTGCGAGTTGTTTCAATTCCGCCCGCGAGCGGCCTTTAAGGTCGGCAGGAGAATTGATTGCATCCAGCAAACGATTGGGGCGGGCGTCGGTCATTCCAGTTTAAGCTCGATCTTTGAATTGTTATTCTGACCAGACCTTAATGCGTTCTATCGAGCACAAAATCGACTGATTGCAGCAGTATATGGGCCTTTTCGCGGAAAATTGCGAGGTGTTCCTTCGCCTGTGCGGCGAGAATGCGCACCCGCTGGCGTGCACCCTCAATGCCAAGAATGGTCACGAAATTCGCTTTTCCTGCCGCCTCGTCAGTGCGTAGGGGCTTTCCAGCGCTGTCCTCGCTGCCGGTCGCATCGAGCAAATCATCAGCAATCTGGTAGGCCAAGCCAAGATCATTGGAGAAGCCCGCCAGTGCGTTGCGTTCAGCTTCCCGGGCGCGGCCGACAATCGCCGCCGCTTCTGTCGCGTAGGAAATCAGCGCGCCCGTTTTGAGGCGTTGCATGCGTGTGATTGTGTTCAAATCCCGCGGGCTGTCGGATTCCAACATGTCGATCATCTGGCCGCCGACCATGCCGCGCGCGCCGGATGCATCGGCGAGCCGCTCGATCAGCATAGCCCTTACGGATGCATCATCATGGGTCTCGGTTGATGCCAGGATCTTGAAGGCCAATGTCAGCAGCGCGTCTCCGGCCAACACCGCAGTCGCTTCATCAAAAGCCTTGTGAACAGTCGGCTGGCCGCGCCGGAAATCATCATCATCCATGCAGGGAAGGTCATCATGGACGAGTGAATAGCAATGTACGCATTCAAGCGCCGCGGCAGCGCGCAGCAAGGTCTTCTCGGGCGCATCGAACATGGCACCAGTTTCCAGCAGGAAGAAAGGCCGCATACGCTTGCCATTGGCCAGAGCGGCATGGCGCATCGCGCGCATCAAATTGGCTTCCGGGCCGCCTGCAGGCGGGATCAGCTGGTCAAGCGCAACGGTAACCCGGTCGGCCACCTCTTTCAGGCGCTGTTCGAACTCTTGGGCCTCGCCCATATCGAGGCCCCTTTAGTCGAAATTGGCGGACTCTGTGGTCGGCCCATTGGCCCCTTGGACAATCTGCTCAACCTTCAGCTCGGCGGATTTCAGACGGGATTCGCAGTGCGCTTTCAGCGCCGCGCCGCGTTCATAAATCGCGATGGATTTCTCCAGCTCGACTTCGCCCGCTTCCAGTTGGCGGACGATGATTTCGAGTTCGGCCAATGCCTCCTCGAAGGTAAGCTTGTCGACTGGTTTCTCTTTCGCATCAGCCATTCTTCGGCCTCATCTTCCTTGAAATTCCCGTGACACTAGAGCGGCGACCTGAGGTCCACAACCACTTCACGACCAGATTTACCGGTATTCGTAGATGCGGTAGCTCCAATATGCGTCGCCGCCGTCATACGAACACTTCCAGCCCAGCTTCTTCATTTCCGGACGTAGCATTCGATTGAACCAGCCATGGGCCGCCAGATAGACCTTGCCCTCACTGGACGCCTCGTCGAGCTTAGACGCGGCGGCAGCGGCGCGCTGACGCGCCTGCTTCACGCTTTCGCCATCCAGCGCATGTCCGTTTAGCCAAGCAGCACGGGCGAGAATATTCCACGTTTTCGGCAAATAACGCACACCCGGCAGAAGGGGAGGAGGCAATGGCGCCTCATTGAATACCGGGTCAAACAGTGCCCGCATGTGCGGCGCCGCACGTGCAGCGGTCTGCTGGGCACGCAGGCGCGCAGAAGCAAAAACAATGTCAGCATCGGCCACCGATTTGACCAGGCCGTCGGGCGGCGTCTGGTCATCGGCCAGAGGGCCAATCTCGTAACGTTCCCACCAGTCACGATACTGTTTCCAGTTCAGTCGCGGGCCCGCCGTGCGGTCGAGGGCCGGGCGACCGTGACGCGAAATGATGATAGGACCGCGCTTCCGGTCTGTCGATGTCGTGTCTGGCATCGCCATACAAATCATACTCGTTGTTGCTGGCCCCGTGACCATTGTTCCAAAATTGCCCTAACGGGGTTGCCCCCGCCCGGCAAGGCGCGTTTGTACACCCATTCACTTGTCAGGCTGTGAAATTCGAAGGGCTCAGAGCCCCTTCCAGACACGCTTGCGGCAGGGTTCTTCGTCCTGCAGCTTGCATTTGTGGAAGGTGACGAGGACCGTTTCAGCGCGCCCAATCATATGATCCATCGGTACGAATCCAATTGATGCCACATCCGCAGGCACGCGCGGCTGACAGCCCGCCCGGTCAATTACGCCCTCTATGGCCGGGCAATGCCCACTTGGAAAGCGACTGTCGAGCGAATTGTCCCGATTATCACCCATCATGAAGACATGCCCTTCCGGCACGATGAACAGGTCGGTATTGTCGCCCCGTCCACCTTTTTCCTGCCGGTGAGTGATCCACGTCTTGTCGCCAATCGTTTCCTGCCATTCATGCGCGATATCGATCGCCACGGCATTGTGCGGAACGTAACGGATGGTGCGCAGATATTCGCTCTCAACCGCTTCGCCATTCAGATAGAGCTGCTCACCAATCAGCTGGATCTGATCGCCTGGCAGACCAATCAGACGCTTGATCATGACGCGGCCCGTATGCGGATGCTCGAACACAACCACATCGCCGCGCTTGGGTGTGCTGGCAAAAATCCGGCCCTCGGGCAACGGAATGAAGCGCCCCATGGAAAACGGCAAAGAATAGCGGTCATAGCCATAGGCGAATTTTGCCACAGCGACCCGGTCGGTCACCTGTAGCGTCGGGACCATGCTTTCAGAGGGAATCACGCGCTGCTCGTAGGCGAGCCCCGAGAACAGCAGAAACACGGGTACAAAGACGGCGAGCGTAGCGCCCCACTCACGAAGCTCTTGTTTGAGCTTGGCGCCAAGGCTTGGCGCCTCGGCGACTTCATCGTTCGCCGCAGTGTTACCATCTGATGCCATGGGGACCTCATCCATCGTCTTCGTGACGTTTGATGTGTTTAGACGAAAGAAGTCCTGATTGCGAAGACGAAAACGCCTCCGCTGCTGCAAAAGCCGGGAATGCCCGCCTTAGCTCAGGCTGTACAGGTCTATTCCGGTTTCATTCCGCGTCACAGACACATCACCCCGATAGATGAGATAGTTGAGATGCGCCAATGCCTCACCCGTGGCCATGCTGACCTCGTCGTCGGAAATCGCGCGGCCGAACAGCGTGGTGAACGTATCCACTGCCTTCATTGGCCCACGCTCCAACCTCTGAAGCAATCTTGAGAGTCCCACATGATGCCCGTCGATCAAGTGCTGCAGCCGTTTGTGGGCTCCGGTAAAGGGCTCATTATGAGCTGGCAGGACAAGCACGTCTTCCGGCAGCCGCTGTTTCAGCTTTTCACAGCTTTCGAGCCAGTCGAGCAATGGATTCGCCGCCGGCTCAGTTGGATGAACGGATATGTTGGAAGATATCCGCGGCAAGATCTGGTCACCTGAAATCAGGATATTGAGATCGCGACTGTAAAGACATGCATGCTCGGGCGAATGCCCACTGCCGGTGATGACTTCCCATTCCTGACAGCCCATTTCGAATGTATCGCCGTCAACAAGGCGGCGGTAGGAATCCGGCAATGGCATGACACCTTTTCCGAACCCGCCGAACTTCTCCTTGTACTGGTCCAGCTGGGCCTTGTTCCAGCCAGCACGCAAATAGAAGTCCAAACCAGCCTTTGGCGCACTGCGCCCGGTGTCAGATACCAGCATCCGGCACGTTGTATATTCCAGACGAGTCATCCACAGCTCAGCGCCCCATTTGTGACAGAGCCATCCAGCCGTCCCGATATGATCGGGGTGCATGTGGGTGACGATAACCCGCTTGAGAGGCTTCTGCTCACTGACCCGATCAGCCAACAATTTTCGCCAGACGTCACGCGTCTCGTCATACGGAATCCCGGTGTCAACAATGGTCCAGCTATCGCCATCGTCGATCAGCCAGACATTGATGAATTTGAGAGAGAAATGCAGAGGCATCGCCAGCCAGAACAGGCCGGGCGCTATCTCCCTGATTTCGCCGGGAGCGGGCGCCGATTGTCCATGCGGATAATCAAGGCGCGGCCGTGTCGGCTTGCTGATTTCTGTACCATCCATGTCAGGAGGATACGCAGCTTCTTGCGTCCGTCGAGCCGTACCGCAAGGTCATGCCACAGCAAGACGCGTGCGAATGTCCTCAACCAGAGCGATTGGAGCTGCCATACCGTCGACCCGGATAACGTCTTCCGGCGGAACCAGCGCGGCCAGTTGGCTGTCGAGCAGGGAGACCGGCATGAAATGGTCGGCGCGCGAGGAAATCCGCTGCGCAAGCTCATCTTTGGGCACGTCCAGCAGGACGAACAGGCATGTCCGGCCGCTCTGCTCGCGCAGGCCTGTCTGGACAAAGGGCGTAAGCGCCGAACAGGCCAGGACCACCCGGTCCTCCGGCATGTCGGTCAGGGTTTTGCACAGGCTGCGCACCCAGTCGGCGCGATCTGCATCGGTCAGGGATGTGCCGGAGGCCATCTTCTCCTTGTTGGCGGCGGAGTGGTAGTCATCCGCTTCCACAAACGGCCAACCCTCGGCCTTGGAGAGGGCTTCGGCAATGGACGATTTTCCACTGCCCGCCACGCCCATGATGATCACCAGGTCCCTCACTTGATGGGTGTTCGCTTGCGAGGCTTGAGCTTGGTGCGCTTGAACTTCTCGCCTTTCAGCGGGGAGACTGTTTTCTCTCCAGAGGCCGGTCCCGGCTTCCCGCCTGAGCGGGGGGCGGTCCTGTCAGGGTGCCGGTCTGGCTTGCCTGACCGTTCGGGACGTTCAGCCCGCGCGGGACGATCCGGACGCCCACTCCGTTCTGCCCGATCTGAGCGCTCTGGCCGCTCCGGTCGCGGCTTGCGGGGGCGGGGCATGTCACCTCTCAGCAAGGCTTCGCGTTCACGGCCACTGATCGGACGCCACTTGCCTTCCGGCAAACCTGCAAGCTCCAGCGGCCCAACACGCACACGCATCAGGTCCACAACATGCAGCTCTACCAGTTGGCACATACGCCGGATCTGGCGGTTGCGGCCTTCGTTCAGGATAAATTTCAACTCCTGCTGTTTCACTTGTTCGACGATGGCAGGTTTCAGCTGGCGACCATCCAGCTCGAGACCATGACGCAACTTGCCCAGCTTGTCGGGCGTAACATCGCCCTTCACCTTGACCAGATATTCCTTGTCGAGCTGGCTCTCCGGCCCAATCACGGCCTTTGCCAACACGCCGTCTTCGGACATGATCAACAAACCGCGGGAATCCTTGTCCAGACGCCCGAGGGGCGCGAGCTTGTTGTAGCGCCCCGGAATGGCATGACTTTTTCCCGAAAGGCTATCGCCTGAGATGAGCCGCACAGCGGGAATTTCATCGCCCTCCGGCGTGCCCGAAACAATACCGATCGGTTTGTGGAACAGGATGGAAAGCTGATTATCGAGCCGACGTGCAGCCTTCTGCGCCAGATCCAACGTCTGACCGGTCTCGATCTTCTGGCCCGAAATCGCTTTCTCGCCGTCGACCTTCACCAGGCCCTGCTCAATCAGGGAATCCGCCTCGCGCCGCGAGCAGACGCCTTCCAGCGCCAGCCATTTGTTGATCCGCAAGGGCTCGTCGCCGGAATAGGTTTTGGTCCAAGCCATGGCGTGTCGCGCCTCCTGATATAGTGCGGCCCGTCATATCGGCGCTGGCCGTTCGTCGCAACATTCAGTCGACATTGTGGGGCATTTCCGGCATAGGCGAGCGCCCCGCACGGAGATGATTGAATAATGACGGACCGCCGCACTGCAGCGCCCCTGCTCGCCTTTGGCCTGTTAGTCCTCGGGACCATTCTCGGCCTTGCCGGGACAGATTTGGTCCTACCTGCCGTTCCGTCCTTGCCGGAAACCTTGGGGGGCTCGCAGGCGATGGCGCAGCTGGTGCTGGCCGCCTTCGTGGCAGGTGGTTGTATGGGTCTGCTGGCCTTCGGTGAACTCGGCGCACGGATCGATCAGCGCAATTTGTTGGTCATCTCGCTTGCGGCCTATGCGCTGGTTTCGTTCGCCTGCATGGCCGCGCCGTCCCTGTCCGTTCTGGTTGGACTGCGGTTCTTGCAAGGTCTGACCGGATCTGCTGCAGCTGTGTTTGCTCCAGGCATGATCCGCGCCATGTTTTCCGAGGAGAAAGCCGTTGGCGCACTTGGCTTCATGGCGAGCATAGAATCCTTGATCCCTGCCCTTGCCCCCGTGCTCGGCGTCTGGCTGCTGCTGGCATTCGGCTGGAAAAGCTCTTTTCTCGCCCTGGGCATCTTGAGTCTAGGCGTTGCGGCGCTCGTCGCCATGCTGCGTCATCGCCTGCCCGCGCCGCCGTCGACGCGGGCGCCGGGCAGCTATCTGCGCCACGTGATCAATCCGGTCTTCCTGCGCTATGCCCTGAGTCAGGCCTTCACACTCGCCGGACTGCTTATCTTTGTGTTCGGCGCACCGGCCATGATCACCAAGGGCCTTGGCGGCGACCTTGGCGACTTCATCATCATGCAGGTTACAGGGATTGCGTTCTTCATTGCAGGATCGAACTTTGCCGGCAAGCTGTCCGCACGGTTCGAACCTGAACCAATGATCCTGTTCGGATCGGCTATGTCCGCCGCAGGCCTGGCTGGTATTCTGATTTACGCACTGTTGGGAGGGACAGCACCACTCATGCTCGCCGCCCTGTTTGTGCCGGTCAATCTCGGCCTCGGCTTTCGGGGACCTCCCGGTTTCTATCGCGCGGTTGTCGCTGCGCGCGGAGATGATGCGCGCGGGTCGGCACTCGTCCTCGTGGCCATCCTTTCCACGACGGCTGCCGGCACGGCGATCGCCGCGCCGTTCGTCACATTTGGCATGGTACCTCTCGCGGCGATTGGGACAGCAGTCTCCTGCGCCTCGGTCCTGTGCCTGATCGCCTTGCCAAAGCTCAGCGACTGAGCCGAACTCACGCGATACCGAACAGAGCCTCGCTATTGTCGAGGAAAGGGGAACCGCCTTCGGTGATGCCGGAGACACGGCCCGGCGCGGTGGCCAGAACAGTCTCGGCAAAGAAGCCCGCAAGCGCCAGTTGGCGTGCTCGGAAGCTGCCTTCCTCACCGCGTGCAGCAACAGCTGCCCGCGTCAGGAAGTGCCCACCAATCACGTCTCCCGCAAGCGCGAGATAGGCAGTCGCGCCCGCAAGCGCCTTGTCCTGATCGCGATCCTTCATCGCTTCCAGCATCCAGTCGCTGGCTTCGCGCAGGGCTTCGGCGCCAGCGCGCAACCGGTCTGCAATCTGCACAAGCTGTGGGTCATTGGTCGCGCGGGCATCTGCCGCCGTTGCCTCGACCTCACCCAACATCACTCGCATGGACTCACCATTCGTACCGGTCAGTTTACGCCCGACAAGGTCGATGGCCTGAATGCCATTCGTGCCTTCATAGATCGGGGCAATCCGGGAGTCGCGATAAAGTTGGCCTGCGAGTGTCTCGCCCATAAAGCCCATGCCGCCATGTATTTGCACACCAAGGCTCGCCACATCGACGCCCATATCCGTGCACCATGCCTTGGCAATTGGCGTCAGCAGGTCTTCTCGCATCTTTGCAGCTGCGCGTGTGGTTTCATCCGGGGACGCCTCGGCGAGGTCTGCTGCGACCCCACAGGCATAACAGATCACGCGCGCCGCAGCGACGCGGGCGCGCATGGTCGTCAGGGTACGGCGCACATCCGCATGATGCAGGATCGGAGCGGGGCCTTCAACGCCCGGCGCCTTGCCTTGCTTGCGCTCCTGCGCATATTCGAGTGCCGTCTGGTAGGCCGCCTCGCCTACCGCCACGCCCTCTAGCCCGACGTTGAGGCGTGCGGAATTCATCATGGTGAACATACAGGCCAAGCCCTTGTTCTCCTGACCGATCAGCCATCCGGTCGCGCCATCATATTCCATCACACAGGTCGGCGAGGCGTGGATGCCCATCTTCTTTTCAAGACCGATACATTTGACGGCATTGCGTGCGCCAAGGCTACCATCCGCTTCAACCATAAACTTCGGCACGATGAAAAGAGAGATGCCGCGCGAACCTGCAGGCGCATCCGGCAAGCGCGCCAGGACAAGGTGTATGATGTTCTCGGCAACATCATGATCGCCCCATGTGATGAATATTTTCTGCCCACTGATGGCGTAGCTGCCATCGTCATTCGGCACAGCTCTTGTCTTGAGCGCGCCAACATCCGAACCGGCCTGCGGCTCCGTCAAATTCATGGTGCCGGTCCAATTGCCGGCCACGAGGTTGGGAAGATATGCCTGCTTCTGGTCATCTGTGCCGTGCGCCAGCAGGGCCTCAACTGCGCCGAAGCTGAGCATGGGGCAGAGCCCGAATGACATGTTGGCCGCGTGGAACATTTCCATGACCGCCAAGGCGAGCGCCTTCGGCAGGCCTTGCCCGCCCCATTCCTCTGGCGCCGACAGGCCCATCCATCCACCCTCCCGGAATTGGGCGTAGGCATCAGCAAATCCCGGCGCGGCCTTCACCCCATCCTCGGTCAGTACGGCACCGTGCACGTCGCCAGATGCATTGAGCGGCGCCAATACATCACGGGCCAGCTTGTTGGCTTCTTCCAGGATCGGCGTGATCAACTCGGGGTCATAATTGCCGAATGCCTCCAGCCCTTCCAATCGGGACAGGCCCGCAACGGACTGGAGCGCGAACGCCATATCGTTGAGCGGAGCGTCATAGGCCATGTATTTCTCCCAGAATCCGAATAGGTTATATCCCGAAGAGCATTTAGCGCGGGGATGGTGCCACGCCAACTGCGCCCTATAATCACCTGAACCGAACCCATAGATGTCCAGGAGACACGAATATGCGCAAAATCCTACTTTCCGCTTCCGTCCTCGCGCTCGCCGCCTGCGGTGCCGCCGAGACCACCGCCCCAGCAGCCGAGGCCCAGACGCCCGCCACTGAGACAATTGAAACAGCTGCTCCGGCTGCAGAAGAGACCGCACCGGCCCCGGAAATGGCTCCGGCCGGCACGTATGTGCTTGATCCCACTCATGCGTCGCTTGTCTGGACGGTGAATCATTTCGGCCTGTCCAACTATACCGCCCGCTTCACCAAGATGGACGCCACACTGGAATTCAATCCGGACGATGCCTCCGCCACGTCCCTGACCGTCACGGTCGACCCGACATCGGTCGAAACAGATTATCCGGGCGACTTCAAAGCGACGCACGCCGATTCGCCGTACGACACGTTCGATGAAGAAATCGCGCAGGATCCAACCTATTTCAACGCAGGCGAATACCCCGAGATCACCTTCACCTCGACAGAAATCACAACAACCGGCCCGACCACCGGCACTGTCACAGGCGATCTGACCTTCCTTGGCGTGACCAAGCCAGTGACGCTGGATGTTACTTACAACGGCACCGCGGCCTTCCCTTGGGCCCCGGAACAGCCAAAAATCGGCTTCTCCGCCACCGGCTCACTCAATCGTTCCGAATTCGGCCTGTCGAAAATGGTACCAAACCTGGGTGACACGATCCACCTGACCATCGAGGCGGAATTCGCCAAAGCTGCCGAATAAGACAGGAACATCCTCGACATGAAGACTGAAACGTCTCGTTACACGATCGTCGCCATCACCCTCCACTGGGTGATGGCAGCCCTTCTTCTGTTCATGATCTGGCTCGGCTGGAACATGGACGACAACGAAGTACGCTTTCAGTTTCACAAATCGATCGGCATCCTGCTTCTGTTCCTCACCTTGGTCCGGGTGATCTGGCGAGTCATGAACCCGCCACCGCCACTTCCGGAAGAGATGCCAGCCTATGAAAAGCTGGCGTCTCATCTTGTCCACATGGCATTCTATGGACTGATGATCATTCTGCCCCTGGCAGGATGGCTGCTTGTCTCCACCTCCAAATTCAAGGTGCCGACCGTCCTGTTTGAGACGGTCAGCTGGCCACACTTGCCAGCGCCGGATTTCCTGCGCGGAGATATTGCGCACGTCATCATCGAGAACATCCATTCCAAAGGCGCTTGGGTTCTGATCATCCTGCTAGGCCTGCATGTGGCCGGCGCGGTGAAGCATGAATTCGCTGCTGAAGACGGAGTATTGAAGAAGATGTTGCCTGGCTTGTTCGGAAAGCCTGCGACACCCCCCACCGCACGAGGATATGTCCGCGCCTTCGGAACGGCGATCATTGCCTTTGCCCTCATCGCGATCATACCGATTGCAGGCTCAGGTCAATCCAGCAGCGCCACACCTCAAACTGACGAGGCCGTCGCCCCCGCAGACGAAACCATCGAAGCGAATTGGGATGTCGATTACGACACTTCTGAAATTCGGTTCACGGGTATGTATGATGGAGCCGAATTCACCGGCACCTTTGACGATTGGTCAGCAGATGTGGAATTCCATCCTGAAGCGCTCGATGAGTCTCGTGTGCTCGTAACGGTCCGGACAGCTACTGCCGATGCTGGCAAGAAGCTCTACAATGACAGCCTGAAGGGCCCGGAATGGTTCGACACGACCACCTATCCTGACGCCCAGATCAGCCTGAGAAATTTCAGCGAAACAGACACCGGCTATAGCGCAGACGCTGCAATATCGCTGAAGTCCGAGCTGGTCACGGTGCCGCTCGACTTCTCGCTTGAAATCGATGGCGACACCGCGATGCTGGCTGGAAAAGCAGTCATGAGTCGCAAAGCCTTCAATCTCGGCCAGGACTCTGATCCCTCCGGAAGCTGGGTTGGCGATGAAATCACAATCTCAGTAACGGGAACCGCCACGCGCAAATAATGCGCTGATGGCTTCCGGGGCCGCGACGCGAATGCTAAGCCCGCGCGCATGACTGCCATCGCTCCCATCGAATCCAGCACACTCCAACTGGCTGCCAGCTTCCTGCGCAAGGGCGGGCTCGTCGCCATGCCGACCGAGACCGTCTACGGGCTCGCCTGCGATGCATCAAACCCTGACGCGGTGGCACGACTATACGCAGCCAAGGGGCGTCCCAGCTTCAACCCCCTGATCGCGCATGTTGCTTCACTGGAAATGGCGCAAGCCGAAGCCGTATTTTGTGACGCAGCGTTCAAACTCGCACATGCGTTCTGGCCTGGTCCGCTTACTTTGGTACTGCCCGTTGCTTCGACCGGGACAGTTTGCGACTTGGCCCGGTCTGGCCTCGACACGATTGCACTACGCTTGCCTGCCCATCCCGGCGCGCGTAGCCTGATCGCGGGTTTCGGTCGTCCGGTTGTCGCACCGTCAGCCAACCGGTCCGGACATATCAGCCCAACGCTGGCCGAACACGTCAAAGCCGATCTCGACGGCAAGGTCGACCTGATCCTCGACGGTGGGCCGTGCACGCAGGGCATCGAATCCACCATTGTCTCATTTATCGGTGATCAGCCAACACTCCTGCGAGCCGGCACGGTCGAAACCTCCGCCCTCGAAGCAGTCCTTGGCACGTCACTCGCCCGTGCAGACGAGGGCGATGGCATCTCTGCCCCTGGGCAACTGAAAAGCCACTATGCACCCAATGCCCGGTTGCGTCTCAATGCGAGCGCCCCCGAAGCAGGGGAGGCCTGGCTGGGTTTCGGCCCGGATGAGGCAAATGGGCTCAACCTCTCGCCATCTGGCAACCTGACCGAGGCCGCTGCAAACCTGTTCTCCATGCTGAGGCAACTGGATGCAGAGGCCGACCGCATCGCCGTCGCGCACATTCCGAATGAGGGGCTTGGCGAAGCCATCAATGATCGTCTCGCTCGGGCCGCGCACCGAGATGACTGATGGAAGCAACAAACTCGAAATCGCGCAGGAAATGAGTAGGTTTACCCAATGACAGAGCTTAGCCCGGACTTCCTGACCGCCGCCCAAAACCTGCTCGGCCCGAGGGGGTGGAGCATGGCGGCGGAAGAGCTCGCCAAAGTGTCGTCGCCCTGGCGCGGCACCTACAAGGGCGAGACGCCTTTCCTCGCAAAGCCCGCCACAACGGAAGAGACCGCTGCACTGGTGCGACTTTGCAATGAATATGGCGTCGCGATCACACCTCAGGGCGGCAATACCGGCCTGGTTGATGCGGGCACGCCGCATGGCGAAATCTGTGTGTCGATGCAACGGATGAATGCGGTACGTGCACTCGATGCGTTCAACAATTCGCTCGTGATCGAGGCTGGCGCCCCCCTTGTCGTGGCGCAGCAAGCGGCCGACGACGCCCAGCGCTTGTTCCCGCTTTCACTCGGCTCGGAAGGCACCGCCACGATTGGCGGCCTGATTTCGACCAATGCTGGCGGGGTCGCGGTGCTGCGCTATGGCATGATGCGCGACCTGATCCTTGGCCTCGAAGTCGTGCTGCCGAATGGAGATATCTGGAACGGCCTGTCGGGCCTGCGCAAGAACAATACGGGCTACGATCTGAAACACCTGTTTGCTGGCGCAGAAGGTACGCTCGGTATCATCACGGCTGCGACCCTGAAACTGTTTCCCAAGGTTCAGCGCGCGAGCGCCTGGGTCACCTGCACAACAGCAAGCGACGTCGTGAAACTGCTCGCAATGGTTCGCGACCATGCCGGCGATACGGTTACGAGCTTCGAGATCATCCCCGCCAATGCCGTCGCCATGGTACAGGCAGACGTGCCGGACACGCGCGACCCACTTCCATCTGATTTGCCTTGGCGCGTGCTGATCGAAGTTTCCATGTCGCGCGCCGAACATGCCCGCGACGTTCTGGAAGGCGCACTCGCCTCAGCCTATGAGAGCGAACTTGTGCAGGATGCCGTCATTGCCGAAAGCGTCGCGCAAGCGGAGAGCTTCTGGCACATCCGAGAGACAATCCCGCTGTCGAAACGAGCATATGGCACCGCGCTGAACCAGGACATCTCCGTACCGGTCAGCCGCATTCCCGAATTTATCGATGCTTGCAACGCGGCTGTTCTGGAAAAGGTGCCTTCAGCGGAGTTTGTGATCTTCGGTCATGTCGGCGATGGCAATCTCCATTATTCTGTTTGCGAGCCAGCCAGCGCAGAGCGTCCAGTTCTACGTGGTCAGGATGAAGCAATCTTTCGTATCATCTATGATCAGGTCATGAGCTTCGACGGATCCATTAGCGCCGAACACGGTGTTGGGCGGCTGAAACGTGATGAACTGGAACGCATTCGTCCGAAGGCAGCCACCGAAATGATGCGTGCCATCAAACATGCGCTAGACCCAAACAAGATCATGAACCCCGGTCGCGTCATCAATTCCTGATCGGGTTCCCAGTTGCCTTCCCGCCGGATCGCTGTAGCGTCCACAGACCAATGCGGGAGACATAAATGCGTACACACCTTGCCGCCATCGCGCTCATCGCGCCGCTGATCGCCTGTGAGCCTACGCCTCCAATCGTAGGCGGACCGTGCAGCTATGAAACCACAATCATCTCGGCAACGGTGACCGAAGTCGATGATGACGGCGCTTTGTTCGATGGGCCAGAGGGAGAATTGTGGGTCCCGGCCTCCTACTTGGGTACGCTGCCGGAAGTCGGAGAGACACTGACGCTGAAACGCGATCAGATCACCGAGGGCACATGCACGCCGGAAATGTACGAAGTGGTCGCAGCCGATGTCAGCGACGAGGACTAGCGTCCCGAGCGGCGACTGGAAACGACCATGAGAAGGCCGTCCAGCGTCGATGCACTTGCGGAGTTTGGACGTGCGCGCTTGTCGCGCTCTTTCTTCATGCGCGACTTCCTGTATTCGGATATCGCCGCGCTTCACGGCTTCTCGAACGTTCCCGATGATCCGGACCTTGCCATTACCGCCGGCACGAAGCTCTGCACGGAATTGCTGGAACCTTTGCAGGACGTTTTCGGGCGCATCGCCATCCGGTCCGCCTATCGCTCTGCTGAAGTGAATGGCTTTGGCAACCAGATGCAGCGGGACAAGAAGAAGGGCTACAATTGCGCCTCGAACGAAAGCAATTACGGCCATCATATCTGGGACCGGCGGGATGCCGAAGGAAACATGGGTGCAACCGCCTGCGTCGTCATTCCAGCCTTCTACGATGCTTTCCACGCAGAAGGGGACTGGCAGAAACTGGCCTGGTGGATCCACGACCATTTGCCTTATTCAACGCTATACTTCTTCCCGAAACTCTGGGCCGTGAACATTCAGTGTCGCGAAAATCCGGTTCGCCAGATCGACAGCTATACCCCGCCGCGTGGTCGGCTGACAGATGAGAGTAAGCCGAATTTTCACGGCTCACACGAAGCGGAGTGGGCATCCCTGCGTGACGTTTTCCCGAAAGCCTGAAAGGGTCAGCTGGCAAGCGCTGCAGATATCTCCGCATGCGACGCAAACACATCCTGCGCGCCCGCCGCCCTGAGCCGGTCGCCAAGCCCCGCATCGGCATGACCACCGCCCGTAAAGCCCCACGCTGTCATCCCGGCGGCGCGCGCGGCTGTCACACCATTCACGCTGTCTTCGAGTACGACACATTTGTCGGGCCGGGCACTGATCTGTTCGGCTGCGTGCAGAAACAGGTCAGGCGCAGGCTTTCCATTGGTAACGAGGTCTGAGGAATATATGTGCGGCGCAAAAGTATCGTACAGGCCAGTGAGACGAAGTTTACGGACGAGCTTTGGTGCCTCGGAAGACGACGCCACTGCCTGCGCCCCAGAGAACGCGGCGGAAACGTCCAACACACCTTTAATCGCGCGCAGATCCGTTTCGAAGCGTTGCCAGATGCGCGCCTGCAACTGATCGGCGAAATCCGAAGGCAAGGGGCATCCACGCTCAATGGCATCCGCAGCGAGAGCCGCATGGAAATCCCGATTGTGCAGGCCGACAAAACGCGAAACGAAAATCTCGAACGGATAGTCGAGCCCCCAGCCAGAGAGCATTTCCCGTTCAGTGGCGATGGAGATTGTTTCGGAGTCGACCAACACCCCATCGCAATCAAAGATCAAGGCGTCCACAGAGCCTATCCCCGCCGCCCGAACAGGCGTTCGATGTCGGCGAGCTTCAGCTCCACATAGGTCGGCCGCCCATGATTGCACTGGCCGGAATGTGGCGTCGCTTCCATCTGGCGGAGCAGCGCATTCATCTCCTCGCCATTCAGTCGTCGTCCGGCTCGCACTGAACCGCGGCACGCCATGTTCCCCATGACTTCCTCGAACCGCTCCTTGAGCGCGAGGCCCGCATCATATTCGGCGAAGTCATCGGCGAGATCACGGATCAAGCCCATTGCGTCCATTTCCCCGAACAGGGCGGGGGTGGCCCGTACACAGATCGCGCCGGCCCCAAAAGGTTCGATTTCCAGACCCAGCTCAGCCAACTCGTCGGCGCGCTCGAGCACGCGGGTCGCCTCGTCCTCAGTAAGCTCCACCACATCCGGGATCAGCAGCGCCTGACGCCTTACCCCGCCCGCAGCCATTTGGCGTTTCATGTCTTCGTAGACCAGCCGCTCATGAGCGGCATGCTGATCCACGATAACGATGCCATCCGCTGTCTGCGCAACGACATAGGTTTCGTGCAACTGAGCGCGGGCGACGCCGAGTGGAAAGTCAGAAGACATACCTTGCGCGGGCGCGGCTTCCGGCTCCACCCGTGCGGACGGAGCGGCATCATGTCGATAGGCAGGCGGTGGTGCTTCTTGCAGCCCCGCCATAACATCGCCAGAGGGCGGAAGAGGCTGGTCGAAATCAATGCCCGATGGCTGGCGATAATAGGAAGAGGGGGAAGCCTGTCGCTCTGGCGCAGATGGCAACGACCAGAGATTGGCTGACGTGGCCTCTTCGATCCGGACCTTGCCGAGCGCAGAATTCGCGACCGTGGTCGACGCTCTGTGTCCCGCCGCGGCCAGCGCATGACGCAGTGCGCCAATCATCAAACCTCTTACATTCCCCGCATCGCGGAAGCGCACCTCGGTCTTGGCGGGGTGCACGTTCACATCGACATATTCCGGATCAAGATCGACAAACAGCGCCGCCAGCGGATGCCGGTCGCGCGCCAGGAAATCCTGGTAGGCGCCGCGGATGGCGCCGTACAGCAGCTTGTCGCGCACCGGCCGGCCGTTCACGAAGAGATACTGGTGCTGCGCGTTGCCGCGGCTGAAGGTCGGCAGGCCGATGTAGCCGGTCAGCCGCAGGCCCTCGCGCTCGGCCTCCAGCGGCAGGGCATTGTCGTGGAACTCGCGGCCCATGACGGCGCCGAGACGCTTCAGGCGCCCCTCGAAGAGCTCGCCCTCGGCCGGCGCCAGGCCGATCAGCTTGCGCTCGCCGTCGCTCAAAGTGAATCCGACCGCCGGGTGCGCCATGGCGAGGCGGTTCACCGTGTCCTGGGCGTGCGAAACCTCGGTGCGCGCGGCCTTGAGGAACTTCAGGCGCGCCGGCGTCGCGAAGAAGAGGTCGCGCACCTCGACGCGGGTGCCCGGCGGATGCGCCGCCGGCACCGGCTGCGCCACCCTACCGCCCTCGACCGAGAGCGCCCAGGCCTCTTCGGCGTCGCGCGGCCGGCTGGTCACCGTGAGCCGCGAGACGGCACCGATCGAGGGCAGCGCCTCGCCGCGG
>NZ_DGNK01000040.1:0-128984 GCF_002388935.1 Hyphomonas sp. UBA4494 | reverse complement strand
GGGCAATTTTGGGAGCGGTTCACTTGCGACAGACTCTCCATTCAAATGCGGGACCAGACGGGGCTCAGGTCACCAGGTACAAAGAACTCTGCTCGATGGGAGACTACGGTGCCGGGCCGGAATTGAGAAAAGTCAACCGTGAAGGCGAGTTCCAGAGCAAACTACTGCAAGCATAAAGCCGCCTTTCAGGAAGGAACAGGCCAATGAAATTTTCCATCCTTTTGCCAGCAACAATGGCTTTGCTGTTGATGGCTGCTTGTAACAAGCCGGAAGCAAATCAGCCGACGAGTGAAGTGTACGCGCCTCAACCGGAACCGCCGAATGAGACATCAGGTTCCGGCTCGGGAGGGACTGCTGAAACGGTGGAGCCGGGGCTGCCGTCTTCAGAAGAGCCTGCCGCTCCGCCTCCGGAAGAAGAGCCCCTCCCGGATTCGGAAGGCACGGCTCCGGCTTCCGCGGAAACTTCTCCGCCTGTACCCGGCGACAGCGCGTCCCCCGCACCTGCTGACACATCGGAGGCGCCTGGTGAGGTTCCGCCTGATGGGCAAGAGCCACCTCAGGATTAGTCGCGGCAAGAGCCCGCCCCAAGGTAGATGTCTGCCCCGGCTTGGGGCAGCATCAATGGGCGCCGGAAATGGCGGCGAAAAACAAGTGCTTCCGGTCGTCAAAGTGCCCTGCCATGCGCACGAATGCATAGCTCACTGGCGCGCAACTGGCGCGCAAAATGCGGATTTTAACGTCATTTCCTGACAATCCATGATCTCGAGAAAACCCTAGTGCTCTGTAATTAAAGCATTTAGGTGATTGCCGTATTCTTGTTCCGATTTTTGTAATCAGAGGGTCGGGGGTTCGAGTCCCTCAGCCGGCACCAGCAAAAACAAGGGTCTATCCCCTGTTTCGCGGGAAACGCGATGTGGAATTGGCCCGCAACCGGTAAAAATGAGATTGATCGCGCTGGTCGCCTGCGTGAGGCTGGACTATCCGACACGGGCATCAACTTCGCACACCGGCCATCTTTTCTGGCGAGCAGAGCAAGGCGGTCGGACCGTCATTTCATATCCGGAATGCCTGCTTGTCTCCGTTGAATTTGGAAAGACCGTGGCGCAATTCCAGATACCTTGCGTGATGTGTGCGCGGCTCAAATCTGTGTTTCGTCGCGCGTGAAGCGGAACAAGCTGTTCAGTTGTGAGCTAGTGTAACTGCCCGCAGATACTCATAGGATACAATTCATGCCCAATACTCTGACACCCGCCGCATCGTTTCCTGACATCGAGGTTGCCACACTGGGTGGGGGTGACGCCAAGCTCGGCGTCCCCAACCGGGAGCACGGGAACTGGAGGCTGATTGTAGTCTATCGCGGGAAGCATTGTCCCATCTGCAAGACTTATCTGACAGAGCTGAATGGCATGCTTGATGATTTTGTTGCGATCGACGTTGATGTCATCGCGGTTTCTGCTGATCCGGAAGAGAAGGCGAAAGCCTCTGCCAGCGATATCGGCTATATGGGCACGATCGGTTACGATCTCAGCACTGCGCAGATGACCGAGCTAGGCCTATTCGTTTCTGACCCCCGAAGCCCGGAGGAAACTGACCGCCCCTTTGCAGAGCCGGCGACGTTCGTCGTGAGGAATGATGGCAAGTTGCAGATCGTGGACGTATCGAATGCCCCGTTTGCGCGTCCTGCGCTGAAGGGCTTGCTGGATGGCCTTACCTTTATTCGCAAGAAGGATTATCCGGTACGAGGCACTCACACTGGATGAGGATTAGCATTCAGTCAGGTTGCGGGTCGCCGCCCCCTGGACTGGATGTTGATCCACCCAAAACCGGCTTGGCCAAGAGTGGTTCAAATAACGGATCAGTGCGCGCTTTTCTGGCACGAAGGGCGGCGGAAATATCATGCGTGCTCCACAATGCCGACTGCGTACGGGCAGACCATTCCAGGGAATCCGCAACAGAATGGTCACGTGCCCATCGCAAGGCGGCTTTTGTCCCTGCGATGGCGACAGGTGCCTTCCTGCACACCTGATCTGCGGCGGCCATGGCCAGTTTGATCGCCGCATCCGGCGTATCCGCAAGGCGGGTCACAAAGCCATGCTGGGCCGCTTCGTCCGCATGCAGTGTCTCGCCCAAAAATGCCATCTCTTTTACAACCGGCTCAGGCAAGATTTTCGGCAGGCGCTGCAATGCCCCGACATCCGCCATGATACCTGTATTGATTTCCTCAATCCGGAAATAGGAGTCGCGGGTCGCGTATCTGAGATCGCATGCTGCGGCCAGCTCCAGGCCGGCACCGAGGCAAGCGCCCTGTATTGCCGCAAAAACGGGGAAGCGTGCGCGCTCCAGGCAAGAGAAAGTCTCCTGCAAGGAAAGAGCGAGATGGTAGAAGCTCTCGCGGGCGCCGGGTGAGTCAGGCTCGGGGATACCGCCTGCAAATTCGTCGAGATCCATTCCTGCGCAGAAATTTCGTCCGCCTGATGACAGAACCATGGCGCGTACTTCCCCACTTCGATCGAGCGCGGAGATATCGGGTGCTAGTCCATTCCAGAATCCGGCGCCCAACGCATTCCCTGACTGGGGGCGCTCCAATATGAGGTGGGCGATTCCTGCGTCCAGTCCGATCGTATATCCAGGCATATTTCAGGTCCTTTACATGCAAAAGAGGTCTTAAGGACCCTTTTATTCAATGTGCCAGTTTTGACAATGATTCGGTGCCCGGAATCGCTCTGGTGCATGTGTAATAAAAAAATAAAATTAAAACAACGTAGTAAATTGAGGGATGGTTGAGGCAGAGTGACCCGCAGGCGCGCGATTTTGTGGAGGTGAGTGATCTTGGTTTCAAAAAGGGTCTTGACGGAAACAATCAACGAGGGACATCTTGCGGTATAACAAAAAGAACCCTCGCACCGCGGGGGTAAGGGAGGGAACAATGTTGAAACGCGCTCTTGGCGCCACCGTTTCGGTGTGCGCTTTTGCCATGGTCATGCAGTCGGCCGCCGCGCAGGATGTCTCAGGCGAGGCTGAGCCTGAGATGGAGTCCCGTACTCTGAGTACGGTCACGGTTACGGCCACGCGGCGAGAGGAAAATATTCAGAGTACGGGAGCTTCGGTTTCGGCGCTCGACAGCGAGGCATTGCTCGACCGGTCGGTCCAGTCCGTCGAAGATGTCGCAGACATGGTTCCGGGACTTCACGTTTCCAACTATCAGGGAGACACGTCCATTTTTATTCGTGGCATCGGTACGCCGGTCATCGTGGCCGGTGCCGACAGTTCCACGGCGACCTATCTGGACGGAGTCTATTTGTCGCGCGCGGCTGCACTTGGTCCTGGTTTCTTCGACATAGAGCGCGTGGAAGTCTTGCGCGGTCCACAGGGAACCCTCTACGGGCGCAACGCCACCGGTGGCGCCGTCAACATCATCACCAAGCGCCCCACCGATGAATTCGCCGGCGAAGCGCGACTGATCCTTGGCAATTATGATCGCACGCACGCATTCGCCGCCCTGAGCGGCCCTCTCAATGACCGTGTGCGGGCCCGTCTGGCGGTCCAGAAGGAGGATCGCGACGGGTACACGACGGTTCATCTGCCACGTGGGACACTCCCCGCATCCCAGCCCGATCGCACATTCGATGCGGAGGACAAGCACGACATCACCGCCCGCGCCACGGTGGAGGTCGATTTGACGCCCACCGCCATGCTCACCCTGACGGGGGACTATTACGAAGCGGACGATCGCGCCAACGTCTTCCATTTTGCGAGCCTGGGGTACCAGGATGAAGTGCCGGGCTGGCTCGGGACTCGCGAGGGCTCTCAGACGCTGCCCTATTTCGGCATCAAGAATAGTGGCCGTATCTCGGCACCCGCCTCTCGCGACATCTTTTCGGCAGTCGACTATTTCAACGAAACAAGCGTGTGGGGTCTCACAGGGCGGCTCGACTGGGCCCTCGGCGACTATGATGTTCAGGTCATCACCGGCTACAAGAATTCAAATCCTGACTTCCAGAACTCGTTTGATCTCGGAGACACGTTCAATACCTACATCCATCGCGCCGAAGATCATGAGCAATGGAACGCCGATTTCCAGCTATCCTCTCCGTCCGGAGGACGTTTCAGCTGGATTGCCGGGGGCGGATACTTTTCTGAAGAGAATGATATCCAGAACAACATCTTTGGCGACTTCTGGGAGCCGATCCTTACGCAAGGCCTGCTTGATCTGCAGACTGCGGGTGTCCTGCCACCCTTTCCGGTCAGCATTCCGGAAAGCTCGCTATGTTGCGAGCTGCACCTGAACGGGCGTCAGGAAACCGAAGCATTCAATATCTTCATTGATACGAGTTTCGATCTGACCGACAGGCTGACATTGAAGGCCGGTCTGCGATATTCCGAGGAAGAGCGTGACGGCTTCCAGAATTTCGACCTCGCCTTTCTCCCGTCAGCACCGGGCGGGTCTCTTGTTAGGTTTGCACCGGAAGTTCTATTTTTCCCCAACGCCGTAAGTGAAGGCCGTGATGGTGTCCAGCCAGACCCGTTTGGGTTCGTGGTTGCACCAGTCGAGGGCCCTGCGACCTTTGATGCGACCACGCCGAAGTTCGCCCTCGAATGGACGGCTACGGATGACCTGCTTCTTTATGCGAGCGCCCAGCGTGGCTTCAAAAGTGGCGGATACAATATTGGATCCAGCCAGCGAACCCCATACGAGCCTGAGGAAATCTGGGCCTATGAAGCCGGCCTCAAAGCTGGACTGCTCGACAAGCGGCTGCGTCTCAACGCGGCGACATTCATATATGATTACACAAACCTGCAGGCGCAGGACTCGATCGCCAACCAGCCCATCATCCGGAACGTCGGCAAGGCAGAAGTCAGAGGGGCTGAAGTCGAGTTTGCGGCCTTGCTCGGCAATGTGTTTCAACTCGACGGGTCGGTAACCTATCTCGACGCGGTTTTTACCGAAGGCGAGTTGACTGAACCCTTGCGTCCCGCACCGCTGACGGATGAGCCGGGATCAACTCTGCGCAACCTTGATGGTTTGAGGTTGCCTCGGGCTCCCGAATGGAAAATGAATATCGGCGCTCAGGCAGACTTTGCGGCATTTGGCGGCGATCTGACCCTTCGGGCGGACTATGCCTGGCAGGATCAGGTCTTCTTTACCGTGTTCAATATCAATGCGGCGTCACAGGATAGCTATGGTGTCCTGCGCGCGCGGGCGACATATGCGCCGGCACACGGACAATACAAGGTTGCGTTGTTTGGGGAAAATCTGACAGACGAGACCTATTTCACCAACCAGATCCTTACGGGCACAACTTATGGCGCCGAATTCGTCGGCTCCCTCGGTGCACCGCTTACGTTCGGAATCGAACTCTCCACCCAGTTCTAGAGGCTCAGCCAGAGGAAACCTCACAAGATGATGACCCCATTGGAAGCCGCCCAGACCTGGTATGCCGGCGTGCATGAAGGTGACTTCGACAAATTGTTCGGAGTCATGGCCGAGGATTGTACGATCGAATTCTACGGTCCAAGCGCCATCCCCTTTGCAGGAATTTTTCGCGGCAAGGAGAAGTGCAAGATCTTTTTCGGCCATGTTGGCAATGATGTAGACATCGAGACGTTTCGTCAGGACGAGTTCATAGCGGAACGCGACAAGGTGGCGGTGACCGGGCATCTACGCATGGTGCTGAAGGCGACGGGGCGCCTTTACGCGGCTGATTATGCGCACATCATTACCATTCGGGATGGACAGGTCATCCGCTTCCGGGATTTTCAGGATAGCGCTCAGGCTGTGCATGTCGCGTTCGACCTGACGACGCCGGAACGCTAGGAATGAACGCGCGTCCCGCCCTCGATTATCAGCTCAACTCTTTGGGCTTTGTAGCGCTGCTGCGCTTCGGTTTCTGCTTCAGGGCAGCCTCGGAGGCCAGCTCATGATGGATTTCGGTTACTCTGGACAGAAAGTGAATGCCGGACCTGATTTCATCGTCGCTGAGACGTTCGACCATTGTTTCCACAAAGGCGGTTCCGTTGCGCATCATGCTTTCGACAAACTGAACGCCGCGGGGCGTCAACACGACAAACTTCTCGCGTCCGTTTTCGGGGTCTTCGACCATTGTGATCAGGTTGAGGGGCGGCTTGGACAGCGCACGGAGGGATTTCGAGATCGCCGAACTCGTTACCTCGTACCAAGACGCCAGCGCATGCGCGATGTCCTTGCGACGCATCTTCCTCCCATCAGTGCCGCGCGTATGGATGGTCCAGAGGAGACAGGCTTGCTGGCGTGTCAGCACGCCGCATTTGAGGGCGTCCTCAATCTGCATTCCGACCAGATAGTGGATCGGGAAAAACAGGTCGAGGAAATCCTTGCTCGATTGTTTACGCTTCGAAATGTCCATCCAGTCTCCGGTTCATTGCTGCGTCCTCGCCGATAAGCGAAGTCGAATCCCCTTCAAATACCGAGTCTCCACAATGCCCGACAAGAAGGAACTGCGCCATGTAACAAAAAGGTCCTAAGGACACAATAAACCAGCGCGCACAAATTCGAGCGCAATCCACACCCTCAGCAATCATGCCGGTTGCCAGCACCGCGCTGGGCCGCTGCACCCGGGAGAAGACTAGATGACCCATGCCTCCACCAAGCCTTGCATTCCTGATGAATTTCACGTGCGGGATCTGTATCACCCGGACGTAATGGCGAACCCCTATCCGTATTACGCACATATGCGCGACAAACCAATCCAGTTTGGCCTTGAAGATTATCCGCCGGGCACCATACCCGGCTTGGACAAGCCGTATCCCGCGTGGGTCGTGCTGAAGCATGCCGATGTCCAGGAAGTCTGCCGGCGCGCAGATGTCTTCTCGTCGCGCGATATCATGCAGGAAGAATCCGAAGCGCCGACCCTGATGCTGGTCAATCATGACGATCCTCGCCATGCGGAGCTTCGCAAGATTGCCCAAATGGCGTTTTCGCCCAAACGGGTCATGAGCGACGTGGCGCCATGGATGGAGACAACGGTTGAAGCGCAGCTCGATATGGTCGGCGGCGGGACGGTAGATTTCATGCAAGACCTGGCGCCGAATTTGCCCGCGCTGGTAATGACCAAACTGATCGGGACGCCGGAGGAGGACTATGTCCTTCTGCGCCGATGGGCCAATGCCTTCATGGTGACTTCTGACTTCACCCTAGCGGAGCGCCAGCAGTGCAATATCGAGCTCTGGAAATACTATCAGTCAGCGGTCGACCAGCGCTACGCCGATATCGAGATAGGCAAACCGGTTCCCGACGACTTGATGTCTGCCTTCATCCAGACGGAGTCGAACGGGAGCCGTCTGACGCGTGAGGAAGTGGTGCGATTTTGCCTGACGCTGGTCGTGGCTGGCGCAGAGACCACGGGCTATCTCCTGGGAAATCTGATCGATGTGCTGGCCGATGATCCCGAGATGTATGCGACGCTCCGGACCGATCGTTCACTCGTGCGGGCCTTCATCGAAGAAAGCCTGCGTCGGGACGGGCCGGTTCAGCGTCTCCACCGGGTCTGCACGCAGGACTACGAACTTGGGGGAGCGCAGATCAGAGAAGGGGATTGGGTAGCGATCTTCCACGCCTCTGCCAATCGGGACCCGGCTGTCTTTGAAAGGCCGGATGAGTTTGTTCTGAAGCGACCGAACATGATCAAGCAGGCCACATTCGGGCATGGTATCCATCATTGCATGGGGGCAGGGATTGCTCGCAATGAAGCTGCCCAGATGATCAACAGCCTGCTCAACCGCTACAGCCGCCTGGAACCAGCAGGTGAACGTGTGCGCCAAAGAGGCGGTCTGCTCAATTACGGCCTGGAGACATGCCCTGTGAATCTGGTTGTGTAGCAGATCAATTCCAGGTGACGTGGAAATGGAAAAAGGTGCGTGATCGTTGATGCCGCAATCCTGCATGGGGTCGCTCAAACGTGAAAAACCATGTGCTGCAGCATGGGCTTGCCAAGTAGGTTTTCCGCCCGGCCCGAATGAAGCGAACGGGGCGTAGGCCCTGAATTGCATTTCCCAATTCCATGTGGACGAGGGTGCGCATCCGTTTGGCCTCCAGATTGCCTGATAGGAATCTGGCGCGCTCAAATAAGCAAACTCGGATCATAATCTAGTTAAAGTCACGCCACGCCGTTGTATTTCTTGGTGTTGAGGATAGTATTTCTCTCAGTATTCATGAAGCTATCTGTGTTCGGGCTAGTCGTTTGACTGACGAACATATTGATTGAACAAGTAGCTTCGAGGCTTCTGGAAACTGTATGACCAACCAACGGATCGACTGGGACAAACTGCGTGTCTTCAAAGTAGTGGCTGAATTGGGCAGCATGACATCGGCCGCGGCGCGGTTGAGGGAGTCGCCTCCGACAGTAAGTCGGAAGATTGATGAGCTCGAAGAATTTCTGAGCAGCAAACTGTTTACCCGATCAACTCGCGGCATGGAGCTGACGGAGACCGGGAAGACGGTGCTGCGCTATGCGCGGCAGATGGAAGAGTCCGCCAATGAAGTGCTCAGCAAGGCGATCGGCAAGACCGTTGGCACCGAAGGCCGGATCACGATAGGATCGGGTGACGGTGTCGGACCGTACTGGATCGCCCCGCGCCTGGCCGAGTTCCAGACAGCGCATCCAAGGGCGCAAGTTCGAATGCACGTTAAGGCAGAGGAGCCGGACCTGCTGAACGACGAGGCGGACATCTCGATCCAGTTTACCGAACCTCGGGACCCGGAGATTATCTCGCACAAACTGGGGACACTTCATTATATTGGTTTCGCATCCAGAGAGTACCTCGACGCGCAAACGAGTCAGCCTTCCAGCATGTTCGAGTATCATCAGTACAGGTGCATTTTGCACGAATCATATGTTCAGCAAGTTGAGCGATGGGCCCCCAAGGCGCATGAGCTGAAGAAAATGATCGATTTTGCGTTCGTCACGAATTCGGCAAGCGCCATGATCACGTTGTGCCGGAGAGGTGGAGGGATCGCGCTGCTGCCGACATACCACCAGGATGTCTACCCGGATCTCGTCGCATTGGACATGTCGGAAGTGGCGCCGATCCAGTTCTGGATAGCGTATACGGAGCAGACGCGGCGGTCACCGCTTGGCAACCTAATGATCGAGTGGATCAAGTCGCTATTTGACAAGCAGGTTTCGCCCTGGTTCACGGACGAGTTCTATCACCCGAAGCAGCGGATCGAAGCTGAAGCCGAATTTGACGAAAGCGTGTCGGTGCCAAGAGTCACCGGCACGTAGATACTATTGGGATCAGTCGCTCGACATGACCCGCAAGACTTTTGCCATCATCGAAAGGCGCTCTTTGGAGGGCGTACGGTCGATCCAGGAATGGCATTCTGCGCGAACCTTTGCGGACGGATCAGCGTCCTTGTCATCGTCAGCGTTCTCGTCTTCGAAAAGGCTGGCGATTGAGACGCGCAGGACTTCCGCGACATTGGCAAGCATTCCGGCGCTCAATCGATTGGTGCCGGTCTCATACTTCTGAAGCTGTTGATGGCTGATGCCGAGTTCAGAGCCAAGTTCAGCGAGGGTCAGGTTGCGATCCAGACGAAGTTTTCGGATTTTTTCGCCAACCATCTGATCGACTGCCGTAGGGGCTCTGGAAGTAGATTGCTTCATGACCTGCTCGCTCCATATATCCATCAGAGGTAACCAGTTTTCCCGCAAAGGGTGTTATGGCAAGGATGCCACTACCCAAGAAAATGGAATGCACACTGAATTTTGCGTTTCATCCTGATTACTGCCCCAATATTGGACCCGTTTGAAACACTGAAAAACCCATAAAAAGCAGCGTCATCTGCTATTGCTTAATCCAGGTTAAATCGCCCCCGATCCTACCTCAGATGGATTAAACCTCTGCAATTTTTAATAATCTTTTTTCCACTTTATTGAGAGCGTGGCATCGCCATCTGTAGTAGTTTCTGAAGTAACAGAGACCTGTGGTCTTGGCTCCCACTCAACTTCAACGGAGCTGCCTGCCGCGCCCGCCGAGTTTAACTCGAGATATACATCGTCTGCGATGTATTGTCCGACTCCTACTTGCGCCGAGCCTTCATCATTGGTTCCGAATGATAGCCGGTCCACACCAAGGGCGGCTTGAAGCCCGGATGTGGGGTCGAATCCGGAACTGTTACCGCTGAGTCGCGCAATTGAATTGGCCAGTTGAGCTGCTTCCAGCGCTGACAGGTCCACCGAGGACCGCCCGAATAGCAGGCGTGACAGAATTTCATCCTCTGGCAAATCGGGAGAACTTGTTAGCTCAATCGTGGGGCTCGTGGGTGTGCCTGTCAGGGCGACATTCGCTTCAAACCCGTTCACCGTCCGGTCTGCCTCTACCTCCAGGCGGGCCCGCCGCAGAGGACCGTCAAAATAGACGTTACCGCTGTCGAATATGAAGGGGCGCCCGGCCAGGTCCAGTGTTCCCCGGCGCATCGTCGCTGTGCCGTTGAGGCGAGGATCGGCGGCCGTCCCGGTCAATTTCAGGTCTGCTCCCCATTCGCTTTCCAGTCCGCGACCATCAATGAAGACCCGGCGATCCGCTGTGATCTGCATATCCAGCGCGAGTGAATGCCTGAGTGCGCTTTGGCCGTCACTTGCGTCGCCATCCTCTTTCCAGCGCACGTCGATGGCCTGTGCTTTGGACGATGGCAGGTTGTCGAGATTGAACCGAGCCGATCGTACGTCGACATTTCCGGAAACGGTCCGCTTGTCTGCGCCACCAGCGAGATTGACCTTGCCATCCACGCGAAGTGAGTCGCCATCCCGGTTATAGACCAACAGGTCAGCAAAATCGGTCGTGAGTTTGGTGTCGTCTGCCGAGAGTGTACCGGACACGCTCACCGTACCGCCATCAGCCCCTTTGCCCCTTCCGCGCAAGGTTAGGGCCTGATCGACATAATCTGTGTCCAGATTCAAATTCACGAGCCTGAGGCTTGTTGCCCCGAACTCATAAATGCCATCCGTCAGCTTTGCTTCAGCGCTGAATGCGGGTGATGTGAGTGTTCCGGTCAGGTCGGCCGATGCGTCTATGACGCCGCCAATATCATGTCCATATGCCAGGGCGAGCGATCTCAAATCCGACAAGTCGCCCTGAAGATTGGCCGTTCCCTGCACGGGGCGCTCCATGTCCAGGTGCGCGATACTGTCTGGATCGGCAGCGACCGGCAGGGTCGCCGCCCCCGCAAGTCGCAAGTCGCCATAATCGCCCGCGCCATCCACAATCAGCGCTCCGTTCCTCAGTCGACCTGCCAGATCAATGGCCAGGGCGCGCTCGAGCCCGGGTAACGGGCCCTCGACATTTATGTCAAACTGGCCTTCCGGATTTGCTCCGAATAACAGGAAGTCTCCATTGCCATTCACCATCACCCGGCGCGTGGCTATACCCGCTGAAGCCAGGACCGGAGCCAGGTCAACACTGTCGACCGTCAGGGTCATGCGGGGCGTACGGGTTCGCTCAGCAATGCGCGCTTCGATATTCCCGCCGAAGATGGCGATGTTTGCCTCGACCGAGGGAGTTTCGCCCAACCGCCAACTGACGGGCTGAACGGAGCGGACCGCCTCACCAAGCAAGGTGCCATCCAGTTCTATCTGGCCGCTAGGATACTCAGCCCCGAAATCCGCCTCACCCAATATGTTCAGCGAAGTGGGTCGGGCAGTATGTTCGCGTTCGACCTGTATTGCGAAATTGTAGCCTTCCGGCGCATTGCGAATTTGTCCATCTACTGAGTCGAAGCGAAGCGACGGCGAGAGCCAAACATTCTGAACCTGGCCAGAGGCGGTGATCGACATGTCTTCATCCGGGGCCCGGTCCACGCTCAGTTCGACATCAAATGCACCGACATGCCGCGACCCGAGATCAAATCGGTCTCCGACTATATTGAGTTTGAGGTCGAGCCCGCGCTCGCTGCCATACAAGAGAGACCCTGAAAGCTGGGCCGTCTCATAGTCGGATTGGATGTCCCGCAGTGCGAACACATCGTCAGACCAGGATGCCATCGAGGTGATCTCGACAGGGTGGTCGCCGGCAATACCTTGCAAGGCGACCGGACCCGCCCAACCATCGCCCGACCGTCTGAGATCTACGGACGTTTGCAAATCAGAGATAGCAATGGAGCCACGGCTAAACGCGCCGCCTGAGGATGCCAGACTCATGGCATCCACGCCTCTTGGGCCGGAGAGTTGGAAGATGCCGGAGCTGAGGTCGATTGCCGAACCCGAGATAGGGATGGCATCGGACTGTGTGAGTTGGCCCGACAGGTTCGCGGCCCCGCCAGGTGCGTAAGTGCCCGATATGGACAGGTTCACATTGTCACCATCTATTCTGGCGGTCCGTACACGATAAGAGGAGTCTGTCTTTTGCACTGTGGCGCGCAGCCGCGCGATGTTTCCGAAAGCTTTGGCGGCCGTCGCATTCACCTCGTTTATGCCCTGCGCGTTGACGTCGGCGACGATTGATGGGGCGGCAAACGGACCGGTCACAGCGACGCTTCCTGTGGCAGACAAGTCGGGTGCGGATGACAGGAGGCCAGATACATGTTGAAGCCGCGCCTGAACGTCAAGTGTCTTCTCGCGTATACTGATCGCACCGCTTGCTGCTATGCGTCCTTTGGCAAGACGTGCAGTCGAAGGGTCAAGGGTGACGACCCCAGTGTCCCGGTTGTAGTCGCCTGCGACATCCACCCTCGGTGATTGGCCTGCGATCCGGCGACCCGTCGCATTCGATGCCAGGACGCCGGCGCCCGTCAGCGACCCTTTGAAGTTAACATATCGTCCGGTAGATACGATCTCCACTGGCCCTTCGACTTTCTTGAAAGGCAGGTCCGCACCCGCATTGGCGCGTAGTGCAGCATTGCCAGTCAGTCCGGGAGCCTCGCGGGGATCAGTCAGAGAGCCTGAAAAGACCAGATCGGCATCGAGGTTGGCCAGTTCCTTGAGACCAGAAAACGTCACATCTAGATTGATCGGACCGTCGAAGTCGCGCTGGCGGCTGCGATATACACCGTTTGCGGATATGGACCCGGATGCAAGTGTGCCGGAAAATTCGAAAGGAATGCTCGCCTTCTCAATATCTCCATCAAGTTTCAGGGCGGCGGAGGGACCTATTAGTGTTCGCAGCTGTTTGGAGATCGGCAGGCGCGATGCGTTGATGTCCGCGCTGGCCAACAAGCCGCCAGCCGTGATCTTGCCCGTCAATTCGGCGACGGTCGCTCCTGAGATCTTCAGCTGAGCAAAGCCATCGCCATCATCCAGCGTTCCGCTGGCGCGGGCGCTGAGCGACGCACTATCGCCGTCGGGGAGATTTGAGAGTGTGGCCAGGGTGCCGCCAGCGGGAGCGTCGACTTCTGCGTCTAGCCGGTAGGCACCTGAGGCTGTGCGCTTCAATGTGGCATCCACCCGGTCGCCGACACCTTCGAGCGGAAGCGCTGTCAGGGATAGATCGAACGTGCGCGATTTCGGCAAACGGAATTGGCCATCAATATCAAAAGCAGCGCGTGGACCGGCCACGCCTTCCTGCAACAAAAGCTCCGCGATACTGAGTTGATTGAGGGACACGGCCCAATTGCTGAAAGATTCCGAATTCTCATTCTCATCCCGTTCCAGGACGGGGCGGCGGCGCACATCGATTTTCTCGGCGCTGACAAGGTCAAGTTTCACGGTCTTCGACATCAGCCGCGCAGGTGACCAGGCGATGGCGACATTTTCCATGGTCAGCCACACGCCTTCAGAATCGGTCAGCGCGACGCGTGATGCGCCGAGCCGGTCCAAAGGGTCGCCGCTGAGGCCATCGATCTGGATTGTGCCCAATGGCCCCGCTTCACGGCCATCGATCTGAGACTCCACGAAAGCCCGCCCGCCGTCTGAGGCAATCCAGAGGCGTGCAGCAATGAGCAAGACGACCAGCGCAATGAGTGCCGACAGGATGGCCATCAACCATTTCCGTCTGCGGATCATGCCCAGGAGAGATGTGAGCGCCGCCATCAGAAAGATTGTCCGATGGAAACATAGATTTGAACCGGGTCTTCCCCATCGCGGCGGTCGAGTGGGGTGGCAATGTCAAACCGGACTGGTCCGAAGCCAGGGTAAAAGCGCACACCAAGTCCAAACGATGTCCGCATCTCGCCGAAGGCCTCGTCGATGGAGTCAGCTGCATAGCCGGAGTCGACAAAGGCGACGTAGCCCCACCGCTCGGACTTTCGCCAGCGCAGTTCAAGCGAGGCGGCGAACATGGCGTCGCCGCCAATGATGTTGCCGTCGGAATCTGTCGGTGAAAGAGACTGGTACTCGAAACCTCGTACGGACCCACCACCGCCCGCAAAGAATTTCCGGTCGACCGGCACGCCTTCGTCGCCCAGGAACGTGCCAGCTTCGGCACGCACAGCCGCGACCAGACGGTCGGAGATTTTTCGATAGGTCGAGGCGGAACTGGTAATCCGCGTATACGACGCTTCGCCGTCCCCGAACGAAATACCCGGCTCAACACCAAGAGAAACGCGGTTACCAGCCTGTGGGTCCAGCGGTGCCTTCACCGTATTGTAAGTCGCGCCGAGCGGAAACGAGAGGGTAACCTGCTCGACATAGTCGTCCTCGCCCTGCGCCCGCAGCTCGTAGTCGGTGGAGCGGGTCGCGTCCAGCGTCGTGCCAGCGGACAGCGTAAATTGTTCGTTGAAAGGCTGGGACAGGCTGGCCGAGACGCTCGCGCCTTGTAGGTCGTAGGCGTCGGTTTCTTCTGCGCGCACGCCTGTCTCAGCGGAGAAGTCACGCCCATAGCGACCGATATTCGGCCGCTCATAACTCAGCGTCAGCTCGCTTGTGCGCGTTGCGATCTGGGCATCGACACCGAGTGTGTCGCCAATGCCGGTCAGATTGCGTCTCTCCCAGCTGGCGGTCGTGCCAACACCATCAGATGTCGAGACGCTGACACCGGCGCCAACGGAGCGACGCTTGCCTTCAGATAGCTGGAGTTCGACGGGATGCAGCCCATCGCTGTCGGCTGTCTTATGGATGTTCACGCCGATGCCGTCGAAGAGATTTGTTCCCCTTACGCGCGTTCGCAAGGTTTCCATCTTCTCCGGGGCATAATAGTCGCCAGACTGCCAGTTGCGGAGGATGTTGATGGCGCTGTCTTTGGTTTTCAGCGAGTCTGGAACAACGAGTTCGCCAAGTTTCACGCGAGGGCCTGGAACCAGCTTGTAGGTTAGCTCCAGGGTCTTGTCGGCGCGGGATGCGAGCGCATCGATGCCCTCGCTTTCTGCAAACGCGTATCCGGAATCGCGGAGCTGACTGACGAGCTGCTTCTCCAGCGTCTCTATGTCTTCGGTGACCGCCCATGTGCCGATACCCAACTCATCTGTAACGGCGTCGATCTGATTGCTGACATCTGCGGGCAAGTCATCCACGCCGGAAAGGGCCACCGATGCGATCGTGAACCGATCGCCCAAATCCACATCAAGACGCGGGCGCGTGTCCATGTCTTCCACGAGATCCGGACTGACAATGGCGGTGAAATAGCCTTCGGAAGCGAGGTATTCCTCAAGGGCGCCAGCGGCCTGCGTGGCGCGGCGGCGCACATCCAGAAGGCTGGTCGGCGCTCCGGCGCGAATTTCCACCGCGTCGCGCGCACCCGATTCCAGATTCCTCGGCAACCCCTCGATCGTGACGGGAATTGTGGTCGTGTCGGACGCTTGAGTTTCGTCGTTGCCCGTAAAAGGAAGATAGGCACAGGCGGGTATCAGGCTGAGCGCGAGACAGCAGACAGCAGTCCTGCCGAAGGGCAGGGCACGACTCTCCGCTGGGCGTTCTGCCCGGTTTACCATCCTGTGTTCGATCCCTGTGTATTCATTGAGTTATGTGCGCCATCTAGCTGAGTGTACGGTGAACAAGTTTGCTGAAATTTGTCACTTCCAATCCGATAGCTGCTTTTTTGCATGTGGGCGATGCGTCCTGGCTTCGCAAAAATAGTCATCATGGGCCTGATTGCGCGACGTCGGGCTGTTCCCCATATTCGTAACTTCAATCTTTCCTGCGGGGATTTTCATGACATATCTGATGGTTCTGGGCGGTCTCGTCCTCCTGTTTATCGGAGGGGAGGGGCTTGTTCGAGGATCGGTCAGCGTTGCGCGAAAGCTCAACATTTCCGAATTGGTCATAGGCCTCACTCTGGTCGGTTTCGGCACGTCGGTCCCTGAGTTGGTGACCAGTTTGCGCGCGATCAATGAAGGTGCAGTCGGCATAGCGGTGGGCAATGTCGTTGGTTCCAACATCGCCAACATCCTTCTGGTGCTCGGGGTGGCGGCGGTGATCCACCCCATCATTACCAATCCACGCGCCCTGATGCGCGATACATCAATCATGGTCATTGTTACCGCCCTTCTGTGCGTGTTGATCTGGTTTGACCTGTTTTCACGCCTTGCAGGAATTGTGCTGGTCGCATGTTTACTGGGTTATATTGCCTTCTCCGTGTTTGCCGACCAGGCAGCTGGCGACGAGGTGGCTGAAATGCACGCCGGGGAAGGCGAAACGGTTGAGGCCAATTACGGCGTGGTGAAGGGGGTATTCATTGCTCTGGCGGGTCTTGTAAGCGTGGTGGTCGGCGCGAAACTGCTTGTCGACGGCGGCGTAGTCATTGCACGAGAGTTTGGCATCAGCGAGACGGTCATCGGGCTCTCTATCGTGGCGGTCGGGACCAGTCTCCCAGAGCTTGCCACGTCTGCCATCGCGGCTTTCCGCGGCAAGGCCGATGTCGCGCTCGGCAACATCATTGGTTCCAACATATTCAACATATTGGGTATTCTCGGCCTGACAGCTCTCGTCCACCCGTTCAGCGTGCGCAGTATGCCGAGTGGAGATGTGACAACGGACGCATTGGCCTCCGGCGCGGGCCACAGCCTGATCAGTGTCGGCGACATGTCCGCGCTCGTCCTGTCGGTTGCGTTGATGGCGCTGTTTGCCATCACGGGCAAGCTGATCGCCCGCTGGGAAGGAGCAGTTCTCCTTTTGGGCTATGCGCTCTATATGGGATTGACCTTCAATCTCATTCCCGTACCGGCGATCCTATAATATGGCTGACAATCCGATCTATCAGGGCCTGGACCAACTCGGCCAGCAGACCCACCAACCGCAAAACCCGGAAGACGCCCAGCTGGAGCGCGTGCCTAATCCGCACGCTGGCACGCTCTATCTGACACGCTTCGTGGCCCCCGAGTTCACCTCGCTTTGTCCGGTGACAGGCCAGCCGGATTTCGCACATCTTGTAATCGACTATGCGCCCGGCGAATGGCTGGTGGAATCCAAGAGCCTCAAGCTCTATCTGACCAGTTTCCGTAATCATGGCGCTTTCCATGAGGATTGCACCGTTTCCATCGGCAAGAAGATCTTCGATTTCACGGAAGCGACCTGGTTGCGTATTTCGGGATATTGGTACCCGCGCGGTGGCATCCCGATCGACGTGTTCTGGCAGTCCGGCGAGGTGCCTGCCGGACTTCACGTTCCGGAAACAGGCGTTGCGTCCTATCGTGGTCGCGGTTAGCCCGTCCAGCGGGTCACGAGTTTGGACATATCCGCCCGTCCGCGTTCTGGTGGGGATATTTTTGAGGTTCCGAGATAGATGAAGCCGGCGACCCGTTCGGTCTCGGACAGGCCAAGACTTCCCGCAACCTGCTTATCGAAGGCTGGCCATTCGCTTAGCCAGGCCCCGGCCCATCCGCTCGCATTCGCAGCGAGCAGCAGATTGTAGCAGACCGCTCCGGCGGAGAGTTCCTGTTCCCAGACGGGCGTGCGACCGTCATCCGTTGGAGCAGATATCACTGCGACAACCACGGGCGCGCGCAGAAAAAGACCTGCGGCTTCCAGCAGATCCCGGGATTCAGCGTCTGCAAGCGTTTCCCCCCGAATGCGCGCCAGCTCCTGCCCGAAATCTTCGCGGGATTTTCCTTCAAATACGATGAAACGCCAGGGGGTCATCCGGCGGTGGTCTGGTACCCGCGCGGCAATTTCGAGCAATTCATCCAGCGCCTCGGGAGACGGCCCCGGCTCGCCAATGAAATGTTTTCCGGCAGAGCGCCGCAAGGCGAGCAACTGCCGCGCCTCGGCGCTGGGACGCGTTGCCAGCATGGGTGTCGCAATAGCTGGGGCGGGAGGGAATCGCTTTGTCATTGCGGCAACATAGGAGGGTGAGACTCGTTCTTAAAGGCGGTCATTAACGATTGCAGGCTTGAGCATTTGCGTGGGGAGGCGTACAAGAGTGAACAGTGTTCACTTTCTGAACGGTTTGCGCGAGTAATGTGCCATATGCAGACAGATAACGCTTCCGAAGCGACGCCAGCTGATCGTCGTCGCTTGCGCGTGCGGGAATCGATTATTTCCGCCGCAGAGCGCGTTTTCGCCAAGGAGGGCGAAAACGGCTTGTCAATTCGACGGCTCGCCGATGAGATCGATTACTCACCCTCCGCAATCTACAAGTATTTCGGCTCGAAGGACGAATTGATTGATGAGTTGAAGGAGGCGTTTTTCGAGCGGCTCCTTCAGAAGGTTGATCGCAGCTCCAGTGCAGACCGTCCTTTCCTGCAACGCGCCAAGGCGTGCGTGGCAACTTATGTGGAGACTGCAGTAACTCGCCCCTTCCACTACGCCGCAGCCTTTTCCAGTATCCAGAGCACCGTCCCGGAAGGATGTGCCGCACCATTATCCTGGGACGGATTTGTGGCGTCTCAGAAAGGACAGGCCTTTGGTGTGCTGATCAGTATGGTCACTGAAGGGCAGGAGCTTGAGGTTTTTGATCCCTCGCTTGATCCCGTCATGGCGGCCAAATCAATCTGGGCCGCCTCTCACGGGCTCGCGCAATTGCTCATCCACATGCCGCAATTCCATCAGCTCGTCCCGAACCAACAGCCGATGACCGCAACAGACTTCATTGAATTCCATGCCGATCTTCAGATCCGTGGGCTGCTAAAGCCTGCTGCCGGGACTGGAAGTGGCCGCCTGTCAGGACAAAACCCATGACCGACATTGATCACACCGCCGGAGATACCGCACGTGACAAACGGCCGACGGCCCTGAAGGGGCTGTTCTTCTTCATTATCCTGTTGCTCGTTTGCGGCGGCCTTGTGCTGGCTGCGACGCAGTTGCGCAGCAAGGAGGGGCCCAAAGTGGCTACGGTCGCGCCTGAGCCCTTGGCGGTGCAGGTCGCGCCAGTCGAGTTGACCACGGCCTTCACGCTGAACGAATCCTATTCCGGCCTTGCCGAAGCGCGACGCAATTCTGCGCTTGGCTTTTCCACTGGTGGCCGTATCGAGACCATTGCCGTTGATGTGGGCGACCGCGTCAAGCGGGGCAGCATTCTGGCAAGCCTCGACACGCGCGGCCTGCGCGCCCAACTCGCGTCGGCCACCGCTGTGGTCGAGGAGGCGCGCGCTGCGCACTCTCTCGCCCTGAGCACGGTCGAGCGACAACGTACCCTCAAGATGCAAGGCCACGTATCCCAGCAGGCGGTCGATGAAGCTGAAGCCCAGGCGAATACTGCGCTGGCCCGAGTCGAAGCGGCCAAGGCGCAAGCCGATATTTTCCGTGTCCAGATTGACCTGTCCCGCATCCCGGCGCCGTTCGATGGCGTGGTCACGGCGCGCAGGTCGGATGAAGGCGCGATTGCCGGCGCGGGCCAGCCGATTCTGGATCTGGTCGAAGCGGCGCATCTTGAAGCGCGCATCGGGCTACCCGCCAACAGCGCGGCGCGTCTGATACCTGGAGATGCGTATACTTTGCAGGCCGATACAGGGGCGGTTGAGGCTGTCTTGCGTAGCGTGACCGGCGTGATCGACCCGGCGCAGCGCACGGTCGCAGCTGTGTTCGAGATCAATGATGCCGAAATCGTCGCTTCCGGCGCTGTGGTCCGTCTGACCATGGAGCGGGATATAGACGAGCCGGGCTTCTGGGTTCCGGTGAAAGCATTGTCGACGGCCTCTCGCGGCCTCTGGACTATCTATGTGGCGGAGCCGGTCGGCTCAGGCTGGCAGGTTGCAACGCGCCCGGTCGAAATGGTGCATACTGATGGTGACCGCGCTTTCGTGCGCGGCGCGGTGACGGATGGCGAGCGCGTCATCACCAATGGCCTGCAGCGTATTGTGCCTGGCTTGCCGGTTGAGCCGCGGGATGTTCACCGCGCCTCCACCGTGAATGGTGGCTAGACCCGATGTCGACACTCTTCTTCCAATTGCCGCGCCTGGCGATCCTGGCCATTCTCGTAGTCCTGATTGGCGGACTGGGCGCGATGCTGACTTTGGGGCGTCAGGAAGACCCGACCCTGATTGAACGCTATGGCTATGTGCTGACGCCATTCCCCGGCGCAGACGCTGAGCGGATCGAGGCGCTGATAACAGAACCGGTTGAAGCGGCGCTGATGGAGTTGCCCGAAATCGAAGATGTGACCTCGACCAGCAGGTCGGGCTTCTCGCAGGTCCGGGTCGAAATTCGGGAAGACCTGTCCGAAGCCGAAGTCGATGATACCTGGACTCTGATCCGAGGGCAGGTTGAGGAGGCCCGTGCGCAGTTCCCCTCAGGCGTCGGCACGCCCGAAGTCGAACGCCTCTATGTCGGCGCCGCGACGCTTGTGGTGGGCTTGACATGGACCGGCGAGGGAGATCCGCCGCTCACTGTCATGCGGCGTCTCGCGCTTGATCTCGAAGATCAGTTTCAACGTCTGCCCGGAACAGAAGAAACCGAAACCTATGGCATGCCCGTCGAGGAAGTGCGCGTTGTCGTCGACCCACAAGCGCTTTCAGCATCCGGCCTGTCTTTCCGGCAGGCCGCGGCATTGATCGCCTCGGCTGACAGCAAGACACCAGCGGGCCGCTTGCGCGGTGAAGGCGGCACGATCGGCTTTGAGGTCGGCGGTGAATTCGATGGCATATCGCGTGTTCGCCAGGTTCCGCTCTTGCAACGTGCCGACGGCTCGGCTGTTCGCGTGGCCGATGTCGCCCGGGTTGAGAAGGGCTTTGCCGATCCGTCCACTCAGCAGGCCTATGAAAACAATCTCCGCACGGTCATGGTCGGCGTCTATATTTCGCCGGGCCAGCGCGTCGATAAATGGGCTGAAGGTGCGCGTGAGATATCTAAAAATTTTGCGGCATCCGCGCCGCCAGGGCTCAAGGTCGAGACAATCTTCGACCAGAGTCTCTACACCAATGACCGCCTTAACGGTCTTGCGCAGAGCCTGTTGTTTTCCGCCTTCATCGTCGTCCTCGTCCTGTTCGTCACGATGGGGTGGCGCTCGGCCATCGTGGTCGGCATGGCCATCCCGTTGACGGTTAGCCTCGTGCTGATCCTGTTCAGCCTTTTTGGTCACCCGCTGCACCAGATGTCGGTGACGGGGCTTGTCATTTCACTTGGCCTGTTGATCGACAATGCGATCGTTGTGGTGGACGAATTCGACCAGTTGCGCGCCAAGGGGCAGAACCGTTTCGAAGCGATCCGCAAGAGCCTGAATCATCTGGCAGCACCGCTCGCGGCCTCCACCTTGACAACGGCGCTTGCTTTCGCGCCCATCGCCATGCTGCCGGGTGGGGCAGGAGAGTTTGTCGGCATGATCGGCCTGTCAGTCGTGTTCTCGATTACAGCCTCCTTCGTGGTATCCATTACCGTCATCCCGGCCATGGCCGGTTGGTTTGACCGCAAGCGGGGCTGGGAGACGGGGCATGCAAAGCGGCCGCGTCGATGGTGGCGCGACGGCTTCACCAATGATTTCATTTCCGATGGTTATCGCGCCTCTATTGAGATGGTGCTGCGCTATCCGCCGCTTGGTATTCTGGCCGGTGTCGCCCCTGCGGTGTTCGGCTTCTGGCTCGTTGGCCAATTGCCATCGCAATTCTTTCCGCAGACGGAACGTGACCAGTTTCAAGTGTCGCTGCAACTCTCGCCCGAGGCTGACATCCACGATACGGTCGATTTGGTCCATCGCGCGACCGAGATGATCAGTGGCATCGAGGGGGTTGAGGATGTGACATGGGTGCTCGGCCAGCCCTCTCCGCGGGTCTATTACAATATCATCAACAATACCGAAGGCGTTGAAGGCTTTGCGTCAGGCTGGATCCAGCTGGATTCGAATGAGCGGACGCATGAAATCGTCGGAGAAGTCCAGCGCAGGGTGCGCGAAGAATTTCCGAGCGCCCGTTTCCTGGCGCTGCCATTCGAACAGGGCCCGCCTGCGGATGCACCGATTGAGTTCCGCATCATGGGGAATGACTTTGACACGTTGAACATGATTGGGGGCCAGACACGCGCCGTGCTCGGACAAACCCCCGGAGTTACCTATACAGTGGCTTCGCTGGAGCTTGGCGCGCCGACCATGCGCTTGCAGGCCGATGAAGCCGCCTCTGCAATGGCGGGCGAGCGCCTCACTGATATTGCGGCAGACCTCAGCGCGGAGCTCGAAGGTGTCCGGGCTGGATCGGTCCTTGAAGGCACCGAGGAATTGCCCGTGAAAGTCATCGCGCCGATGTCGCGCCGGTCCGGCATGTCAGATTTGCGCTCGGCAACGGTTGGCAATGGTTCAGGCACACCGATCTCCGCATTGGGCGAGGTTACGCTCGTTCCGGAGACAGCGGTCATCACGCGCCGGAACGGCCAGCGGATGAATCAGATCCTGGCCTATCTGGACCCCTACACACTGCCGGCGCCGGTGCTGGAAGACTATCAGGCCCGTTTCGCGGAAACCGGCTTTCATGTGCCAGCAGGGTATGAAGTCGTCGTCGGTGGCGAGGCAGAAAACTCCAGCGATGCGGTTGGCAATCTTGCCGCCGTAGGTGTGCCGCTTGTCATGGTGATGGCGGGCGCGATCATGCTTGTGTTCAACTCGTTCCGCATGATGCTGCTTGTGCTTGCCTCCGGTTTCTTGTCGCTCGGTTTCGCCTTCTTCGGCGTCTGGCTGTTCAATCTGCCATTTGGTTTCAACGCCATCATTGGCGGGCTTGGCTTGTTCGGGATCGCGATCAACGGCTCGATTGTGGTCTTGTCCCTGTTGAGAGCCAATCCCGCAGCGATGGCCGACGATGTGATTGCCCAGCGCGAAGTGGTCGTGGACGCCACCCGGCACATCGTGGCAACGACGCTGACGACCATGGGTGGTTTTGTGCCGATCCTGCTGACTGGGGACTCTTTCTGGATGCCGCTGGCAGCGGGAATTTCAGGCGGAGTTGGTGGGTCGGCGCTGCTGGCGCTGTATTTCACGCCCGCAATATTCCGCATCACGACAGCAAAACCCGTTCGCACCGCGATGCGTCATGTGTTTAACCGCTCGGAAATGCCGGCTGAGTAATTGGCTGCCGACACTTGCACTCGGGCAAAAATCGCCCATCTCGTTTAGTCAGGGACTGGAAGGAAGAGACATGCCAGAGAACCCGGATATCGGCGCCCCGGCGCCCGCCTGGAACCGCCTGCGTTTTGAAGCGCGCGCTGCTGCTGCGGATGAGCCGACCCTGTCGAGCTATCTGAACTCCGCGATCCTGGCGCATTCGACCCTGTGTCAGGCGCTGTCATTTCATCTGGCTGAGAAGCTCAAGAGCCCGGTCATGAGCACCCAGCAGGTGCGCCATATCCTTAGCGATACCTATGATACACACCGCTCTCTGGTGACTGCGGCGGAAGCCGACATGCAGGCCGTTCTCGAGCGTGATCCGGCTTGCCGGGGCATGCTTCAACCCTTCCTCTACTTCAAGGGGTTCCTCGCGCTTCAGACCTATCGCGTCGCCAATCATCTTTGGCGCGAAGGCCGTGAAACGCTGGCCTTCCATTTCCAGAGCCGCGCTTCGGAACTGTTCGGCGTCGACATTCACCCCGCCGCCCGCATCGGTACCGGCGTCATGCTGGACCATGCGTCCGGCATCACGATTGGTGAAACAGCGATTGTTGGCGACGACTGTTCGCTCCTGCACGGTGTGACATTGGGCGGTACAGGCAAGGAAGTCGGCGACCGCCATCCGAAGATAGGCAAGGGTGTCCTGCTTTCGGTTGGCGCCAAGGTTTTGGGCAATATCCATATCGGTGACGAAGCCAAGGTTGCGGCCGGCAGTGTCGTGCTGAAAGATGTGCCCGCCAAGTGCACCGTTGCGGGCGTTCCGGCCCGGATTGTCAGCGGCCCGTCCTGCTGTCATCCGGCTCAGACCATGGACCAGACGATTCCCGACGAGATGGGCAAGTAATCCCAAGTTTCGCCTGACAGGCGTTCGCGGTGAATACAACTCTCGTCACGGCTGAATTGTAGCAAGTTTTGGCAGCTTTATTGTCTCTACCAGCGTTTCATTTCGGGATCGGAATGTTGTTGCACGCCTCTGTTTCAGATAATGTTTAGCGCAATGCCCGGTATCGGGTGGGGCGTTGATTGCATGTGAATCGAGGGCGGCAGTTTGAGTGAGAACACCAGCACCGAAGGCCGGCTTCTGCGCATGCGCAAGGTGCGTCGGGCACAGAGCGACCGGCTGCCATTTGTCCCGTATGGTGGCGCGCCAATCATCGCGCTGGGCTTGCTCATGGCGTTTGCACTCTGGCCATTTGCGTTTGGTGTCATTCAGCTTTCAACCGAACGCGCTGCTGCTCAGGCACTTGCTGATATTGATGCGGCCTGGGCCCGGCCGCGTGTGTCCGGCCAGTGGGTGACATTGGAAGGCCGCCCGCCAAGTCGGCAGGCCGCCGAAGGAGCCCTCGCCGCTGTGCGCGAGGCGCGTGCTTCGACCCTGCTCGGAATGGCAAGGCCCGTCACACGCGTGCGCGACGGATTCGACTGGGCTGGTTTGGGCGAGACGGCCTCCGCCAGCAGCATCAACTGGTCGTTCCGGGTCGCGAATGGAGTGCTGACGCTGGACGGCGACATGCCAAACAATACGGTTCGGGAGCAGGTAGTCGCGGCGGCCCGTACGGAAATCGATCCGCCGCGCATCGTGTCCGTGCAGGACAGCTTGTCTATCACCAATGACCCGTCACCCGACGGCTTCCTCGAAATTGCCCTGCGCGGCGTGGACACGGTTTCGCGTTGCGATCGCGGTGTGTCGGGCTTCAACACAAACCGCTTCTCGCTCAGCTGTGAACTGCCTGCCGCGGATGCGGCGACGGTCCGCGACATTGCGCTGGCGCCCGTCCCCATGGGCGAAGTCGGGGCGGTCGATATCATTTCGCGGGAGGCCGTGGATTCCTGCGAGTCCTCGCTGTCCGATTTGCTGGGTGATGCGCGGATCGAGTTCCAGTCCTCCAGCGCAGTCATCGGAGCGGGAAGCGCCAGTCTGCTGGATGATGTGGCGGAAGCCGTTCGAGCATGTCCCGGTTCGCTCCGTATTGCGGGCTACACGGACAGCACGGGTCTGCCTGAAACCAACCGCCAGCTGAGCCAGGCGCGTGCCGAGGCTGTCCGCAACGCGCTGATCGCGCGGGGAGTACCGCCGAACCGGCTGGTCGCGACCGGCTATGGCGATGCCAGCCCCGTCGCGCCGAACACGACCGCTCAGGGTCGCGCCCTGAACCGCCGAATAGAGATACGGGTGATCCGTGTTTCCGAATGATTTCCTCCTGATACGTCGAAAGTAAACATCATGTGGTTTCTTCTCATCCAGATCTTGCTGCTCATGTTGTTCGCCGCATTGGCGGGCGCGATGCTGGCCTATTGGTGGATGCGCAATCGTTATGAGGATGTCACCGAGAGCTATGAAGAGCTGATGGAGACCAGCGCGCTTTCGGAAATGCGGTCCGGTGTGACCCGCGATGACCTGCTCGCGCATTTTGCGGCTATCGAGGAGCGCCTTTCAAGTTTGCCCGCGCCTGTCACGCGAGATGAGTTCCACGCCAATATTCACAGTCTTGGCGACCGTCTGACGGCTTTGCCCATCCCTGATGTATCTCCGATCAATTCCCGCCTTGAATCTATTGAGACCCGGCTCACCGATAGCGGGTCCAGCTTTGACCCCGTCATTTCGCGGCTGGCGGATCTCGACATGGCCGTGGGGCAGTTGAAGAACACTGACCTTGAAAGCCTGGAGGCACGCCTGTCGAGGATCGAGGACAATGTGAACGTTCTGGTCAATTCAGAGCCACAGGAAATGCCGGCATTTCCTGAAGTGCCGGAAGTTGATCTGGGACCGATCCATAGCGGTCTTGCCCGGCTTGAACTGGCACTCGAAAATCTCGACGTGCCGATGACGGATCTTGAGCCGATCCGCAGTGATTTTGGCCAGATGGAGGCGCGCCTCGCCGAATTCGCAGAAGGGCTGGATGCCCAGCGCAAGGCAGACAATGAAAGCATGACCATCCGTCTGCAGACCTTGTCGTCGTCGCTCGCGTCGCTGCGCGTGCCGGATGTCGACAGCCTGCGTGACCGGTTGGCCCGTCTTGAAACCGCCATTGGTGAGCTGTCCCAGACCGAAATTGACCTGGGTCCGGTTACTGAAACGCTTCGCCAGATCGAGCGTGATATGAAGAGCGCACCTGACCATGTGCGGATCACCCATAACAAACTTGCCGATCTTGAGGGAGGCACCGCAGCTCTGCATTCGAAACTGGCGGCGCTCGAAGCCCATGTGTCGGTGATGGACCGTACGCCCGTAGACCTGACGCCAATCCAGGCGCGTCTCGCCAACTTCGAATCGTCGATGGCAGCGCTCCGCATCGACATGCAGTCGCTTCCCGATGTTGCGCCGCTGGAACGTCGTCTCGCTGCGCTTCAGGAATCTGTCCTCAACTTGCAGGATCCTGACCTGTCCAGCGTCACCAATTCGCTGCGCAAGATGGAAGCCCGCTTGAATATGGGCGCCGTCGAGGATCGGTTGACCTCTATCGAATATGGCATGGCGGCGATGCACCATATGGTGCGCACCCTGCAGGAAACGGCCTATTCCCGCACCGAAATCGACTATAGCCAGCGCGTGCCGCTGTCTCAGGCGCATTTCACGCCAAAAGCCGAAACGCCTCCGGCTGCGCCACCACCGCCGCCTCCACCCCCTCCTCCTCCGGCTGCAGCCGAAACCGTCCGCACAGTTGAGGTTCGCCGAGGCGTCGATCCCATCGCGGCGGCCCGTCGGCCGGATGACAAGGCGAACTTGCTGGTCAGCGCCGCTTTCGGCCAGGATGATGATCTGGAGCGCGTCAACGGGATTGGCCCGATGCTGGCCGAATTGCTCAATGAAATCGGCGTGTTCTATTTCTGGCAGATTGCCGAATGGGGTCCGGACGAGATCAAGTGGGTCGATGACAAGCTTGAGCATTTCAAGGGCCGTATCCAGCGCGATGACTGGGTCGGACAGGCAAAATTGCTGGCGGTACAGCCGGAAGCTGCCCAACGTCCCGGCAAGGCCTAATCCGGCTTTTGGCAAATCGGTCCAGCTGACCCCTTTTCTCAAACCGGGAATTGGGGTTAGTTAACACTGCGCGCTCGGGGGACGATGTAGCGACCAGCGGAAGGGGACGCCCGCAATGCTTCGGACCGTACTGACAGCTTTCCTATGCCTGATACTGGGCCCATTTGCCTTGGCCGAAAGCGGCGATCCCCCTCGATACGCCCTGATCATAGGGAATTCAGGCTACCAGCAGACCGGCTGGCAGCTCGCCAATCCGGCAAGAGACGCCCGGCTCATGGCGGACACGCTCGGCAAGGTCGGCTTTTCTGTCGATCTGGTGCTGGATGGCACCGAAGAAGAAATGGAGCAGGCCTTTGCCAGTCATGGCGCGCGGCTCAAAGCTGGCGGACCGGCCTCCGTCGGCCTGATCTATTATGCCGGGCATGGCGTGCAGTCGCAGGGGTTGAACTATCTCGTCCCGGTGGACGCCAATGCCCGTTCAGAGCAGGATATATGGCGACAGGCGCCACGTCTTGGGGATGCACTGCGCTATGTTGAGCATGCCGGCAATGCGGTAAATTTCGTCATTCTCGATGCCTGTCGCGACAATCCGTTGCCCAGCGCAACGCGCAGCGCTGCCGGCGGACTGGCCGAGGTGAAGCCTGCGCGCGGCCTGCTCATTTCCTATTCCACGGCGCCCGGCTATGTCGCCTATGATGGCGAGGGCGGAAATTCGACCTTTGCCCTGGCGCTGGCCGAGACAATTGGTCAGCAGAATCTGATCGCTGAACAGGTTTTCAAACGTGTCGCGGATCGCGTGAACCAGTCCACCAACGGCCTGCAGACTCCTTTCTACAATTCCGGCCTTACAGGCGCTGATTTCTGCTTTGCTGGATGTGATGGCGGCGCAGCGCCCGAGCCGGCGCCGATCAGCAACTCGCCCCGCCTGCCACCGCATGGCGCGCGCAACTCGTCCGCGCGTAGCGCAGGCGGTGCCACGGCAGAGACAGGTGGCGGCGCTTCAACGCCCGCCTTCACGGAAGTTTCCAGCCTGCTTCGCGCAGCGGCTTTCAATGCGGCCACACTGGGCGGGGACATTTCCGAGCGCAAGTTCCGGGACTGCCCCGATTGTCCGGAAATGGTGGCCATTCCGGGTGGCGAATTCCTGATGGGCTCACCTGACGGAGAGAAAGAGCGCAAGGATAATGAAGGCCCGCAATGGCGCGCCACGATTGAACCCTTTGCGGCTTCCGCAACCGAGATCACCTGGGGGCAGATCAATACGTGCATCGCGGCCGGAGGGTGCGTTGGCAATGAAGCGAGCGACGAAACACGCAGCGATCAGTGGCAGCAACCAGCAATACCGGTGATCAATATTACCTGGGTTGAGGCGATGGCCTATATCGACTGGCTGAACACTCGCGTGGAGGGCGAGCCTTATCGCCTGTTGAGCGAGGCCGAGTGGGAATATGCGGCGCGGGCGGGCACAACCACGCCTTTCCATACCGGCGAGACGCTCAGCGACTCACAAGCAAATTTCAACGCATCACGGGTCTATAATGGCAGCCCCAAAGGCACATGGCCACGCCGTCCGATGCCTGCAGGCTATTATCCCCCGAATGCTTTCGGCCTGCACGAAATGCATGGCAATGTCGCCGAATGGATCGCCGATTGCAGCGTGCGGTCTTATCTGGGGCGGTTCGGCATGGCGACCATTTATGACGAGCCGGGATGCCGCACCCGCGCTGTGCGCGGCGGCAGTTGGGAGAAGGTGCCCTCCTATGTGCGCTCAGCGTTTCGTGACGGGTTTCCGGACACCGGGCGCGACGACGGAATCGGCTTCCGAGTGGCGAGGGACGGGGACTAGCGGATGAAAACGATCAGCCCCCTGATCAGTCACCACAGGGCTGAATTGAAGGCAGAGGCGCGGCTCAACCGCTATCTCTTGCTCGGGGCGATCTTCATGGCACTCGTATCTTTCAGTGTCTTCATCTCCACTTTGCTCGGGCATTATCCCCTGCCATTCGGTGAGGATTTGTTTGCGGAGAATCCGGAACGCATGATCGGCGCGTCCAATTTTTTCGTGGCGACCGCCATTGGCGCGGCGCTGCGCATGTGGCGCAAACGGCAGATGCGGATTAAACTCCTGATCGCCGAGGCGTTCATTCGGGAGGATGATGCGGACACCGGTCTTCGTCTGCTGTTGGAGCCCGTATTCGGACCAACTGTCTGGGACGGAGCCGACACGCCCATTCTCGCTCACAGGAGCCCGGCATGAGCCCGCAATCAGATATCGGCAAGACCCCGGTTACGTCACTGGACCTGCTTCGTGAGTTGCAAGGCGAGCAGAAAGCCTTTCGCTTCCTGATCCGGGCACTGGCGGTTCTGCTGGTGACGGCGGCGGTGATCGCGGTCGGCAGCGTGATCTATTTCTATGTGGCGCTACAGGGGCTGAAATCCGAATATGCCTATCAAGCGCGCCTCAACGAGATAAACCTGCGCATTGTGGCAGGGGAAGCCAGCCGCCAGCGGGAATCGACGCAGGCGCAGCTGGTGGCTATCCGCGAAGAGAATGAGTCTGCCCGTCGTCAGGGCGAGCTTTCTCGCGAACTCCAACAGGCCGGATCTGCCCGCCAGATTGCGGCTTACAAGGACCGCGCCATCTCTATCGCGCGCAGCCATGTGCTTGGGAAGCCGATGAATGATGTGACGTCGCAAGTGGTCAGCATGGTGCTGCGCGCCGATGATGGGGAAGTTCGCCTGCTGAAGGATGAAGAGCACCTGCTGCTGCAAGCTGCATTGAACGACTGGGGCGGCGAGGTCGAGTCGAGCGATGTTCGCGCAGCCTTTCAGCAACTCATGGATGCCGAGCAATTGTCCGATCAGGCGATCGGGGCAGCGGGGCTCGCCATGCTGGAATACCGCGATGCCAATGATGCGTCCCTTGTCTGGAATGGTGGCTGCTCCACCGTCGTGGACTATGTGAACCAGGCGAGTGCCCGTGATCTGGATGAGCCGATGCTGCTTCTCTGGAAAGGCCAGTGCCTGCGCAAGCGTGGGGATGCGTTGCTGGCCTATCGGGCCTTCAGCGAGGCGGCGCATTTGATCCTGGCCGATCCTGAAGACATCACGCTGGAACAGGAACAGATGGCGCATCACGGCGTCGGGACAACTCTGGTGGCCCTTGCTGCCCAGCGCCAGCTGCCGGAAGGGCGCCTCTATGAAGAAGCCCTGCAGGAAGCCTTGTCGGAACTTCGCATCGCCGCGCGTATCCGGGCTGAGCGGGGCGCGACACAAGTTGGCGTTGCCTATACTGAAGAGAATATCGGTTTCATTCACATTCTGGATGAGGATTGGGCTGCGGCGCTGGACCATACCAAGCGGATCGACGACATCCTTCCGCTCGCCTGGAATTTGACGGTTCGCCATATTGCTGCGCGCGAGAATGGTATCGCCCTGCGTCAGGCCGGTGCGAGCCGGGAAGCTCTGGAAAATATGGAAATGATCCAGGATGAGACCGCGATGGTGCTGTCCCTGATGGAGTGCAACCAGATCGACAAGCCGGAACTTCAGCGCTTGCTTCCGAGCCGGTTCGAGACTGTGCTGGAAAGCCTTTCAGCCCATTGCGCGCTGGAAGCAGAGCGCAGCTGATTTACAGGCATGGCGGTTGCAACCGTATCGAAAACCTCTACGTTGCGCCGCGAACCAAAAGACCTGAAGGAGCCCGATTATGGAGCGCGAAGAAACGCTGCGCCTTGAAGCCTATCTCAAGGAAAAACTGCATCCGGGCCTGCGCCTGGTCGCCCGCGACAAGACCGATGATTCCGTCGAATGCTATCTCGGCGCCGAATTTCTGGCCGTCGTTTACAAGGATGTGGACGAGGGTGAAACTTCCTACCAGTTCCAGATGACGGTTCTGTCGGAAGACATCAGCTAAGGCCAGATCAACGATTTCGTATCAGGCCCCGCCGGCTGTTTGCTGGCGGGGCCTTTTTCTTGTCCGCAAGAAAAAACTGGCGACCCTTCTGGATCGCCAGTCTTGTCAGGGAGTAGGTACGGCTTCTGCCGTACTTGATTTTTTGCGACTACTCGGCCCCGTCGCGAACATTGATTGCCGTCTCGGGATAGTCAGTCCAGATGCCGTCGACACCCGCCTCGATCAGGACTTTCAGTTCCTGTTCCGCAGAGTCGAAGCCTTCAACGGGCTCGTCGTCGCGGACGGTGTAGACGTGCACGATTTTACCGAGTTCGTGGGCACGGGCGACATAATCGGTCGTGCCGCCCTCCGGCGTGAGAATCATCGCCTTGTGAGCACCGACGCCCATTGTGGGGATATCTTCCAGCTTCATGTCGAGGCCCAGCAGTGCGGCATAGGGCGGGCCGACAAGGTTCTGGATCAAAGGCAGGTCACTCTTGGCGGCGACCTGAGCGAGGAAGGTCGGCTCGAAGCATTGTATGAAGATCGGAATACCTGCTTCGACCAGGCCACGCTCACTGATCGTGTTGAGGATTGGGTCGACCATGTCGAGCCCGGCAGCGGAGAAGTTCGCGGGCCATTTGGCTTCAATGTGCAGGCCGACCGGGCGGCCTGCGTCAGCATTTTCGAGAACCAGATCAACGATTTCGTCAAAGGTCGCAATGTCATACTGGCCGTCATGCTCATGCGAGCGGCCTTCGACGCGCTGGATGGCTTTCAGTGTTTTCAGTTCGGCCAGTGTGAAATCATCCGACCACCAGTCATCAAGATCCCCCATCGGTGTCTTGCGAACGGTCTTGCGGCCAGCGAATTCCGCATGCTCGGAGACATTCGTCGTGTCAGACAGATACCCATCATGATTGGCAACAAGCACGCCGTCCTTTGTCATCACCAGGTCAGGCTCTATGAAGTCAGCTCCCTGATCAATGGCCGTTTGATAGGCTTTCAGCGTGTGTTCGGGATAGAGGCCGCTGGCCCCGCGATGCGCAATAATGATCGGCGGCGTACCGTCGAGCGTCTTGTAAGCAGCGGACGCTTCAGTCTCTGCGGCGCCATTGGTCTGTGTCTCCGCCGGAGATCCGGCAGGTGCGATCGTATGTGCCGCCTGATTGCAGGCGGCCAGAAACAGGCTGGCAAGGATCAGGTATTTTCTCATGGAATGATTCCTGTGTGAGAGATCCGGGGCGAACTCGGGTCCGCCCCGGTGGGTCAATCGCCTAGAACTTGATGTAGGCGCCAGCTTTCAGCATTTGCGGCTTGCCACGGATGATCGTGTGCAGGCCGAACGCGCCGCCGGTATTGCCAACGTCGATCAGGTATTCCTCATCGAAGATGTTCTCGCCGAGAACATAGACGCCCCATGCGTCATCTGCGCTGTCGAAACCGAGACGGAGATTGGCGACGCCATAGGCGTCCTGCTCTTCTTCCACAAAGGTTCCGTCCGGATAGGATTCACGCACACGAGCAAAGCCGCCCGCGCCGTCCGCCGCATAGTCGTAGCCATTGTCATCTTCGAAATAGTGATGATCTTTCCAGACATAGCTCGGTACGATCGAGAAGTCGCCGCGCTCGCCAGCCGGGATGGTGATGTCGGCTGCGAGGGAGAAGCTGTGCTCCGGGCTGATGCGGAAGCTGTTGCCGGCAAACTGCAGCGGGTTTCCATTGTCATCTTCGTCGTCATATTCCGAATGCGTGTAGGCATAGGTGCCGAGCAGGCGGATGTTGTCGGTGATCAGGGCCTGACCATCGAATTCGAGGCCATACTGGGTGGCATTGCCCGAATTCTCGGTGATGAAGATACCCTGGATCGGATCGAAGCGTGTGGTCTGGAAGTCCTTGTACTCACCATAATAGACCGAACTGGTCATCTGGAAGCGGTTGTCCCAGAAGCGACCAAAGAAGCCAGCCTCGATATTGTCCAGCGTTTCCGCGTCGATGACATTATAGTCCGCGCCAGAGGCTGACAGCACTTCCGGGCGGCGGCCACGACCATAGGCAACCCAGGCGTTCACGTTTTCAGAGACACGGTAGGCCGCGTTCAGGCGCCAGGTGAAAGCGCCATCCGTATCAGCGGACCCGAAGGCTTCGTTATTCAACGTCGCTGCGCTGAGCAGCATGCTCGGGCCCATCGTCACGCCGTTCAGGCCACCAAGATATGGGTTGGACTTCAGGATCGCTGCGCGCGTGCTGGCCGACAATTCCTCTTGCGTGTAGCGAAGACCACCGGTGACTTCGAGCCGGTCGGTCAATTGATAGGTCACGTCGCCGAAGAGATCATACGTGTCACGTCCGTAAGTCGCGACCTGTTGCTCGAGGTGTTCGTCATAGAGCGGAACAATGCTGCCCCCCAGCAGGAATGCGAGCATGGAATACTGAAGCGGCGTATCAAAGCTGCCGAGGTTTTCACCGCCGGGCAGGCCAAGAAAGGCCAGCTGCGCACCCAGTTGCTCGACAGATGCGCCGGGGGCCACAGCGGCAGCGAGAGACGGCGCAAACAGGGACTGCGCATAGGCTTCGTCGGTTGAGAAGATCAATTCGTCCTTGCCGCTGACCGTAAAGTAATTGCCACCGAAGAAGGCGGACAGTTTGCCACCATCATCATAGTTCAGGCGCAGTTCCTGGCTGAACGTATTCGCTTGGCGCCCCTGGTAGAATTGCAGAAGATTGAAGGCTGCGCCGTCGGAATCCCAGGCTTCGTTCGAGAACAGGTTGCGATAGTCAGTGAGCGAGGTCAGTGACCAGGCATCATTGAGATCGTATTCCACATTGGCGGTGACATAAAACAGCTCGCGGTCATTGCCGAGCTTGCCGCGGACCTGATCGTCATTGACGTTCATGGCGGTGGCGCCGAACGGGTCGACTTTCCCGTTCACTTCAAAGAAGCCGGAGGTGAACTGCGTGCCGGTGGAGTCGTCATCCTGATAGTTGACGAACAGGTCGGCGCGGAGCTTTTCGGTCGGCTCCCAGTGCAATGCGGAGCGCAGGGCCAGCGTGTCCTGACCCATCAGGTCGGGTGAATTGGCTGTGTTCGGCACATAGCCGTCCATATTCTTGACCTGTCCAGCTACGCGTAGTGCCAGTGTGTCGCTGAGCACGTAGTTGTAGTGGCCTTCCGCGCGCACCGAGCTGTAATCGCCACCTTCGAGGCTGACCTTGCCGGAATTTCCTTCAAGAGAGGCGCGGTTCTGGATGAAGTTCACACCGCCGACCAGGGCGCCCTGGCCGAACAGGGTCGCTTGTGGGCCTTTGACGATTTCGACCCGTTCCATGTCATAGATGGCAAGGTTGGTGGCGAACGACACATTACCGATGGCAACACCGTTCTGGAACATGGCAACGCGAGGCGTGCCGCCATCTGAGACGACGCCGCGCAGGGAATAGCTCGGTGCGTTGAGGCTCTGGGCCTGAACCTGCAAGCCCGGAACAAAGTTGCCGAGGTCTTCGAAATCGTCTGCGGCCAGCAGGTCGATCAAGTCCTGGTCGGCGACCGAGACGTTAATTGGCACATCAATCAAGGATTGCTGCTGCTTTTGTGTGGTGACGGTGACGACCTGTAGGTGGCGAGTCTGTTCGGCTCCCGATTCCTGTGCGTGAGCGGACAATTGCCCGGAAAGGCTAAGCGCGGCCACGGCCGTCGCGGAAAGGTATGCATGTTTCATGATTGAACCCATTGTGAAGGCGCCCCGTGCGCTGTCGCGCGCTGGGTACGCAGTGGGGTGAATGGGCTCAAATGAAAGTTTTGCTACAGCAAATACTGCAGAACAGGCGTTCGCGCGGAGCGCGATAAATTCAACGAAATTGTCACGAAAACTTCTGGAAAGTTAGATTGTTGATACGTGCAAGAGGTATACGGATGAACTATTTCCAACTATGGCGCAGGCGATCAAGCGAAGCCATTTTGTCACACCGTGCACGTTTGCTTAACAATCTGGCAGCGCAGTGAGGGAATCACCGCGGAAGTTGTGAGGAGGCATTCAGCGCCGGAAAGCTAGAACAGGGAGCCTTGATCGCCCTTGGGCTTCGCTTTGGCAGGCTTTGCGGCCGTTGGGGGGCTGGATCCATCCGGGTGGGCGATTACGTCACCATCGCCAAAGCTGATCTTGAAAGCGTCGCTCGCCGCAGCGGCACCGGCTGAGCGGATCAGGTTTCCGTTCGTGTCGCGTACAATAGTGTAACCGCGCTTCAGTGTGGACTGGTACGACAGGGTCTCAAGCAACTTTCCCTGAGAGGCGAGGGCGGTGCGGCGGGTTTCGATCAAACGGGCCAGTGCCGGGCGGGCGCGAACAGCTGTGTCGCGCAGGCGCTGTTTCGACGCGCGTATATCCGATTTCAGGCTGGCCGGACTAATCGCGAGCCGAGACAGCCGAAGGCGGGCCGTCTGGACAAGGGCGAGCGCGGCCTTGGGCAAGCTGGCGCTGGCATAGTCCAGGCGTTGGCGTTTGGGCTGAAGCAAGGCTTCTGGTCGGGGTAGGCGGGCCGCAGCCAGCTTGTCCCTGGCCTGCCCGGTGCGGCGGGCCAAGGCGCGCTTGAGGCGTTCACCCTGTTCGCCGGTTGTCAGCAGCAGCTCGGAGCGAACCGGTACCGCGATTTCTGCCGCGCCGGTCGGAGTGGGCGCGCGTGCATCAGATACATAGTCGATCAGGGTCGTGTCGGTCTCGTGACCGACGGCAGAGATCAGCGGGATCTCACTGTTGAAGGCCGCGCGGACGACATTTTCCTCGTTGAATGGCCAGAGGTCCTCGATCGAGCCCCCGCCGCGCGCAACGATCAGCACGTCGGGTCGGTCGGCGCCAGTCATGGCGTTGAAGCCCTGGATACCTGCCGTGATCTGGCCTGCGGCGCTGTCGCCCTGAACCAGCGCCGGCCAGACGATGACGCGAACCGGGAAGCGGTCCCCGATGCGGTGCAGAATATCCCGGATGACTGCGCCGGTCGGGCTGGTGACCACGCCGATTGTGCGAGGCAGATAGGGTAAAGGCTTCTTGTGTTCCGGGGCAAACAGGCCTTCGGCAGCGAATTTCTTCTTCCGCTCCTCCAGCAGCGCCATCAGCGCCCCCGCGCCAGCCGGGCGCATGGAGGCGGCGATCATCTGGTAATTTGAGCGCCCCTCATAAATGGAGAGTCGGCCAGTAGCGATGACTTCAAGTCCTTCTTCGGGCTTGAAGGGCAGGCGGCTCACTTGGCCTTTCCACATTACAGTGTTCAAAACTGCCCGTTCATCCTTCAGGTCACAATACATGTGGCCGGAACGCGCAATTGTGACCCGGCCGAGCTCACCGCGCACGACGACATGATCGTAATTGGTCTCCACCGTCCGTTTCAGGCTTGCGGCGAGATCAGATACGGACAGGGCGACATCATTGGAGGGGGGCGATTCAGAAGGCATTCCGACAGTCATAAACCTCGCAGCGGCAAGGGCAAGTGCGCTGACATTGGCCCTATTTGGTCATTCAAGGTTAACGGAAGTGCGCGAGGGTGCAGACTTTCTACGTAGTCCAGTGAGGATGTCATGGATCAGGATTCTCAGACGCAGGAAATCACCGGAGATTTGAGTTTCCGAGAGGTCGCTGACAGGTGGACGGTTCCGTTGATGGTGCTCGATCGGGACCTGCGCTTTGTGTATGCGAACAAGGCATATTTGACTGCGACCAATACGGAATGGGCAAATATTCGGCAGAAATACATCTTTGAGATTTTCCCGGATGTCGAAGAGCGTCAAGATCCAGTTGAGGCGAAGTTTCGTCGGGTGTTTGAGGGCGTGCAGACCCGTTTGGAAGCACAGCCCTACGAGCTGAAACAGCCGGATGGCACGGTTCAAACCAGAATGTGGCAGGCCGTTCAGGACCCCTACCGGAATGATGATGGTGTCGTGACCCACATGATCCAGCGGGCCGAGGACATTACCGCCCAGATGGAGTTGCAGCGCCAGAATGACTTCATGCAAAATGAACTGGCTCACCGGATCCGGAACATGTTTTCTGTCATCATGGCGACCTCCCGTATTTCAGGAGAGAGCGCTGAAAGCGTCGACACATTTGTCGATGACTTCAATGAGCGGCTTGTCTCCATGAGCCGGGTCTATTCCAATCTCACGCGAAATGACTGGACGGGTTTGAGCCTGCGCAAGATCATGATCGAGGAACTCGACGGGATGCTGGGCCGGGGCAGCGAGCGCTACACGCTGAAAGGCAACGATACGATCCTGTCGGTGAAAGGCAGCAAGGACGCGGCACTGATCGTGCACGAACTGACGGCGAATGCGCGAAAGTTTGGTTGCTTCAGCACGCCGACCGGGTATCTGACCGTAGAGTGGACCCTGAAGGGCGATACGTTGTATGTTACGTGGACCGAAACCGGCGTCCCTGGCATTCAGCCCCCGAAACGGGTGGGCTTCGGAACGCGGTTGTTCGATATGTTTCCAAAGTTGGTTTCAACTCGCACGATCACGGAGGATGGCCTTCAGATAACTGTTGAAGCGCCTCTGCTGAAAACGGAATTCGATTCTTTCGTGATGTGATTTTTCTTAACTGACCACGTGGTCAGGCTCGCGCAGGATTGTCGACAGTTTCGACAACAGCTTGCTCGTCACAATTGGTTTTGACAGGAAAGGTGACTGACTGAATTCTTCAGTTATCGATTCTTGTGTGTTGCCAGACACGGTCACAAAAGGAATTTCGCTTGTGAGCAGGCGACTTGCCAGGGGCGCTGAGGTTTCGCCTGCAAGGTTGATGTCCAGAACGGCGCAATCGCACACTTGCTCGTCCAGGAGTTTCATCGCCTCGTAAACAGATCCCACCGGACCGACCACGCAGAAACCGGCATCTTCCAGGGCGGCTGCCATGTCGATGGCGATGATTGCTTCATCTTCGACGACGAGTACGCGTCGTCCGGCAGTGGATGATTGAGCCGTCGCAGGCGAACGGGGAGAACGGGACAGGTCTACAGACGAGTCTTTCACTTCTGCCACGAAGTCGGCTTCGAAAACTCGGTCATCAACGCTGATGAGGTGCCAGTGCAAGCCTTCAGGCGCAAAGTCTAGCTTGACTGGATATCCAAAGGCGATCCGTGTCATCCGCTCGATGACCGTTGAGCCGAAGCCGCGCCGGTCGGGGGCAATGACGGGTGGGCCGCCGCTTTCCGTCCAGCTGATTTCAAATCGGTTCGTACCGTCTTCCTGACGGATGTTCCAACGAATATCGACTTGGCCGGTATCATTGGACAAGGCGCCATACTTGCCAGCATTGGTGGCAAGCTCGTGGAGAGCCATGCCGAGCGACTGCGCCGCTGCGGAAGTCAGACGCACATGCGGGCCTTCCAGTTTGATCCGGGTGCCGATGAAGTCTTCCAGGTGCGCGAGCTGGGAATTCATGATGTCTTCGACCCGCGCGCCGCGCCAGCCGGAACTGACCAGCAAGTCCTGACTGGAGGCCAGCGAGCGCATACGCTCAGCAAAGCGATCCATGAAATTGTCGCCGCTGGCCATGGTCTGGCGCGCAATCGCCTGAACAAGGGTCAGCATGTTCTTGGCGCGGTGGTTTACCTCGCCCAGTAGAAGCTGGATCTGCTCCTCGCGTTGTTTCTGTTCGGTCACGTCGGTATTGGTGCCGAACCACATCTCGATCTGGCCATCCTTGTCGTGGATGGGCAGCGCGCGAGACAGGAACCAGCGGAATTTTCCATTCTTGCCGCGCAGGGGAAATGTGTCTTCCCAGACTTGTCCGGTCTTCAGCGAATTCAGGAAATGTTCGGTGGCGCGCGCTTCATGTTCGGGATGGTGCACGGAGCGCCAGCCATGTCCGCGTGTCGTTTCTTCGTCGGCCCCGGTATATTCATACCAGCGCTTGTTGTACCAGAAGATTTGACCTTCAGGGTCCGACATCCAAGCCAGCTGAGGGATGTTGTCTGCGAGCGCCTTGAACTGGGCTTCGCTCTGGCGGAGGCGTTCTTGATTCTCGTGCTCGCGAGAGATGTCACGCACGATTTTCGAGGCGCCAACAATCGTGCCGCTTTTATCATGAACGGGAGAGACCGTGACCATGATGGGGATTGCGCTGCCGTCCTTGTGAAGACGGATTGTCTCGAAATCCGCCACGGTGCGGCCGGCCTGGATTGTAGCGAGGATTTCATCCTCTTCACTTTGGCGATCTTCCGGGATCAATACGCGGATCGACTGGCCTATGATCTCCTGAGGTGTGTAACCGAACACGCGTTCGGCGGCCGGGTTCCAGCTGGCAATGATACCGTCCAGGTTCTTTGAAATGATCGCATCGGATGACGATGTGATAATGGCGCTAAGCCAAGAGCTCTCCGCTGCTGACAAGGCAGGGGCAACCGGTGAGGGAGCGCTAGACAGACGATCCCGCTTCATGACGGGGCTCCCGAAAAAAAATGTCCAACGCACAATGCGCTGTTATCAACATCTTTTTTACTGTGAATCAGAGGCATTTGTCCATAACCCAGATCAGGCGGCCGAGCCGCCCGCCCAGGAAGGGCGTGCCCTTGTGACCCTCGGGCCATTACATTGTATTGTAAGCAAAAAAATCTCGATGAAGAAACTGGCAGCGATGCGCCCGCACCGCTGCCAAAGTGAGAGATCAATACCGGATACGCAGGTCCGAAATGGACTGGGCGATCTTGGTATAGGCTTCGGTCAGTTCCTCGGAGCTTTCCGGAGTAAACGCGAAGTCGTCGCCCGACGCACAATAATTGAGGATGGCCTGACCCGAAGCCGGGGCCTGGAAGGCGACGGTGTAGACTTTGATGCCTTGGTCCTTGATGGCGTCACACATTGTTTCAGCCTGGTCGAAGGAGTCGCCGTTGGACGTGTCGTATTCCTGGTTGAACTCACCATCGGTCATGATGATCATGGCCTTGGCCGAATCCGGCTCATCATAGGGATAAGGGTCAGAGCCGGCGGGCCAGACGACATCCCAATCCGGTGCGATCAGATACCAGCCCCAGGCGATGCCGAGGTGACCAGCCGTACCGCCGCTGGCGTTAAGGCCATCAATGTAATCGAACAGCTTGTCGCGATTGCTGGTCATGGGCAGTGGACCGATCGGGTTGCAGGATTCTGTGTACCAGCTGACATCGCCTCTCCAGTTGACGCTGCCATACGCTTCGGCGGCTTCGATCCACTGGAATGGACCTGGGTCTTCGTCGGTGAATTGCTCGTCACCCACACGTTCCTTGACGCAAGTATTGTTGATCGTCTTGGTTTCGGTGACGGTGCGGGTGTCGTATTCAGGCACCCACTCATCTTCACACGTCCAATACCATTTTCCTCTTTTCTTTTTCCATTTGCAGACCTCTTCCCAGTCGCCACCAGACTCGTAGGTTTCATCGTACGAGAAGGTGTATGTGCGAATTGGCAATTGTCCGGTTGCCTTGAAGAAATAGTCCTCGCCTGCGTCCACCATGGAGGAATAGGAGGCCATTCCGATACGGACTTCGCCGGTCGTACCGTCATCGTCTGCGGGCACGAGTACATTGATCGCCGTGTCGGCCGCGCTTTTCAGAGCGGACATCTTGGTGCCGCCCATCGACCCGGAGATGTCGAACACGAAAGCGATGTCGACTTTACCGATACCGTAGGTCGAAGCGGAGGTGACGGAGAAGTTCAATTCCTTCGTGCCCGTCATCTGCATGATCGATGTCGGCTGTGCACAGCGCACCTTCACCGAAAGATCCTGAGACTCGCTCGCAATGGTCGCAACGGGTTCGGCACAATCGGTGCCTTTGCCCTGGGCCTTCATTGCCGATTTGAAATAGTTCTCGATATACGTCTTGATTTCGGTGTCGTTCTTGCCTTCCTGCATTTCGCGGGCACCCGCGATAACCGCGCTGTCCAGAATGAACTGGACGCGGTTTTTCGCGGTGTTGACCTGTTGCAGGTCAATCGCAAAGCCCATGAGAAGGAAGAGCGGAATGGTCATCAGCGCGAAAATGATCGCGATGTTGCCCTGTGTTTCGTCCTTGAACCGGCGAATTGTTTCGACGGTCCTCTTGATCAAATTCGTGTTCGTCATCATTACCCACCCCGGTTTTGGCCGCACCTGGCCCAAAGGTTCTGGTTTGCACATTGCCAGAACTGGATAACTTCTCGGTAAAATCAGGGGTCAGGATTTCTCCGCTGACGGAAAGGTTTGCTTAACCACGACCAGCGCCGCGAATGCCTTGTGGCACCGCGCGGGAAAGCTCATGTTTTCAGCAAATTTCACGACGTGTCCGGCGACAGGAAATCCCAAGTGGCCGCGTGCAATTGGCAGGCGCTATCCTGTTGTAAATGCCTCAGTTTTCGCGTCTTGAAGACGGGCGGCACAGCACGCTTCAGCACAGGGCTGGCCGACGCCATTATCTGGCGCATTCTGGCGACGTATTCGGCCGCGTGATCCAGCGCGTGGTTAACAGCCAGCAAGCGTCGCACGAGCTTTCCGGCCGGTAAAATGTCAGTTGGGCTTGCAGGATAATCCCGCAAGTCTACGGGCGTCTCTTCGTCAAGGAACCGGATGCGGGGACCGGTACGAAACCGGGCTCTTGGCGGTGTGGCAGGGGTAGCTTTCGTCGCTTCGATGAGGCGGAAGCGGGGAATGCGATAGCGCGGGCGGCGACTCGCCGGTTCCGCGGCGGGTGAGATTGTGGAGCTTGATAAATGCTTGGCACCCTTGTCCGGGTCCTGCGGTTTCGCGTTGAGACGCGGCAGGGGCCCGAGTTCAAGAGCGGCAAGGCAGAACAGGCGCCTGAGGATCGCTTCGAGAAATCCCACGAGGCCAGCCAGATCCTCCAACTCTGCGCGGGGCAGGAAGGGCTTGGCGGCAACTGGACAGAGTCCAAGCCGCTTTTGAGCAGCCGATGCGAGATAATCGGCGGCATCCCACCAGAAACGGGTGAGGCTGTGAACGGCGAGAGGAAATGGCGATTTCATGCTGTAGAGCCTGAATGCATTGGCTCTCAGATGAACTCGTGTCGACCTGGTCTGCGGACCATGGTCGCAAGTGACCATGACAGAACGGCTTTTTCCAATCTACGCCGTATGTGACACGGGGATAGCAAGAGAGCCATTCCCCTTGCTGGCCGCCGCTGAGGGCTTGATTCCCGCCGCCAACCTGCGCAATGAGCGCAGTCATGAACATACTTCTGATCGGATCGGGCGGGCGTGAACATGCCCTGGCGTGGAAAATGGCGCAGTCGCCATTGGTGGACATGGTGCATTCGACTCCGGGTAATCCCGGCATGGATGAGGAAGGCCCGTGTTTCGATGTGGGCGTTACCGATATTCAGAAACTGGTGCAGCTGACCCTGCAGGTCGAACCGGATCTGATCGTGATCGGGCCGGAAGCGCCGCTGGCCGAGGGCCTGTCGGACATCTTGCGGGCGCGCGGCTTTGATGTGTTCGGGCCGAGCCAGCAGGCGGCGCAGCTGGAAAGCTCGAAAGCCTTCTCCAAGGCGCGCATGGTTCAGTATGGTGTGCCGACCGCGGCCTATGGCGAATTCACCGATCCGGTGCTGGCGAAATCCTATCTGCGCACGCTGGAAGCGCCCTACGTGCTGAAGGCCGATGGCCTTGCCGCCGGCAAGGGCGTCGTGATCGCGGAAACGCTGGAGCAGGCCGATGCCGAGATCGACGAGATGCTGTCTGGCAAGTTCGGCGACGCGTCGGCCACGCTGGTGATCGAGGAATTCATGCATGGCGAGGAAGCCAGCATTTTCGTTATCACCGACGGCACGGGCGCGATCTATCTGCCAGCCGCGCAGGACCACAAGCGCGCGGGCGATGGCGATACCGGGCCGAATACGGGCGGCATGGGCGCCTATGCGCCGGCGCCGGTCGTGACGGACGAAATCCTTGCCCGCGTGAAGGCCGAGATCGTCCAGCCCATGCTCAAGGGCATGAAGGCGGACGGCATGCCGTATCAGGGCGTGCTCTATGTCGGCATCATGGTCACGGCGGACGGGCCGAAAGTGGTTGAGTTCAATGCGCGCTTCGGTGACCCCGAATGCCAGGTTCTGATGAAGGGCCTCGCGGGCGATATCGTGCCGGCGATCCTCGGCGCAGCGACGGGCGGCCTTGAGGGTAATGAAGAAGCGTTCGAGGCGCTGCTGGAGCTGGACCGTTTCGAACCGACGGCTACAATTGTTCTGGCTACGGAAGGCTATCCGGGGAGCTACGCCAAGGGCTCTGTCATTCGCGGCGTGAAGTCTGCCAATGACTTGCCCGGCGTGACCGTGTTCCAGGCGGGCACGGACATGGACGAGGGCGGCGCACTGGTGGCCAATGGCGGGCGCGTGCTGGCCGTGACGGCGAGCGGTGACGATTTGCAGGAAGCTGTCACACGGGCCTATGCTGGCGTCGATGCCATCGACTGGCCGGAAGGCTTCTGCCGCCGCGACATTGGCTGGCGCGCCCTGAAGTAGGAGATTGGAGCCCGGATCATGCGCAAATCTGTGTCCGAGGTATTCCGATCAAACGCGCGCAAATGGGCAGGCCGGGCAAGCTTGGTGTTTGGCGCACTGTTGACGGCCTGTGCCACCCAGCCCGCCGCCCCGCCGCTCGAAGGCGATCTGCTGATCTCGCATGTAAGAGTGGTCGACTTTTCGGGCAAGGCGCCAGACGTACGCGAAGATGTATTCGTGCTGGTGGATGAGGGCGCGATTATCGCCGTGGCGGATACGCGGGAGGGCCTGATTGCGGACGCTGAGCAGGATGCCAGCGGGCTAACCATGATCCCCGGCCTGACGGACATGCATGTCCATATCTGGGATGAGGCGGAGCTGGGCGCGTATCTCTCCTGGGGCGTCACGCGGGTGCGCAACATGTCGGGCCTGCCGTTTCACCTGACTTTGGCCGAGCAGGTCGAGGCCGGGAATGTACTTGGGCCGCACCTGGTCACCACCGGGCCGATCCTCAACAGCGCCGGCCCGAATGCGCAGGTCAACCACCAATTGGTCGAGACCGAGGAGGAGGCGCGCGCGGCGGTGGCGTGGCAGGCTGAGCAGGGCTTCACGCGGCTGAAAGTGTACTCCAATCTGACCCGCGAGGCCTATGACGCGGTGCGGCAAGAGGCGGAAGCGCGAAACCTGATCGTGACGGGCCACACGCCGGAGGGTGTACGCGGGCCGGGTGTGCCGTTTGAGGCGCCGTTCGACATTGCGTTTGGCGAGGTGCTGGGCGATGGCTTCGAGACCATCGAGCATGTCGAGTCGATTGTCTGGCACGGGTTGAGCGACCGGCAGGATGAAGCGGCGGCGCGGGCGCTGGCCAAGCGCATCGCGGCGGCGGAGGTGCCGGTGACGCCGACATTGCTGGCCTATCACAATCTCTGGCGGGTGGCCGACACACAAGGCGCGGCGCTGACCCGTCCGGGGACGGAGATGCTGAACCCGGTCGTGCAGCAGACCGAGCGTGACTATCAGGAATTCTGGGCGAGCCAGCCACCGGGCCCGGCGGCGCAGAGCGATGCCTTTTACGGGCGCGTCACGAAGATCTTCCAGGAAGAGGGCGTGATGCTGGTCGCGGGCACGGATGCGGGCATTTTCACCAATGTGCCGGGCCTGTCCATGGTCGACGAATTGCGCCTGATGGTGGCGGGAGGGCTGACGCCGTTCGAGGCGCTGAAATCCGCGACCCATGCGCCGTCTGTCGTGCTGGACCGGGAGGGTCTGGATGGCTGCGCGCTAGAACGCTGCGCGGCGGATCTGGTGCTCTATGCCTGTGATCCGTTGGCGGATATATCCTGTCTTCACGTGCCGGACGCCATGATCCGGGACGGGGAATGGCTTTCCCGGGAAGATCTGATGGCCCTGCGCGAAGCGGCGCGGCACCATAATCTGGAGCGCACGCAGGAGAACGTGCTGGGCGGGCTGGCGGCGCAGGGCGCGGATGTGTCGGTGCTGGGGCTGGAAGGCGCGACGGAGTAGGGTGTCAAAGCGCGTCTGAGTTGGGATTCGCGCCAGAGCAAACATGGCGCGTTGGGCAGGAAGGACACTTGCAATGGAGCGGGAATTCAGAATGCGACGTGTGGCTTTCGGCCTTGAGGTGGTCCTTGTTGGCGTCATCGCCGCAAATCTGATTTGGGGCAATGCGTACGTTGCCGCGTTCTGTTCGGTCCAATTGGTTCAGGCGGTCCTGGTGTTCACAAATCGGGACCAGAAGCCATTCCACTATGTTGTTGTCGCTTGTTCCGCCGCTGGCGGTATCCTGCTGTTGTCCCTGATTTTGATGCAGGCAGTCTTGGGGAGTTGAGATCGCCCCAGACTCGATGAGGGGAGGCAAAAGCGCCTACCCTTCCGCCGCTTCCAGTTTTTCCGCAGCGTCCATCCATTCGGTTTCGGCGGTGTCGGCCTTGGCGGCGTGGGTGGCGCGGTCTTTGAGGAGCTTCTCAAGTTCGCTTGGCGGCGGATTGCCGTTTGCAAGTTTCGCGTCGATCTTCGCGATGGCGGCATTGGCCTTTTCGAGTCGGTCTTCGGCGTCGCGGGCGGTTTTCTTCAGGGCGCTGAGGCGTTTCTTCTCTTCGGGAGTGATCTCCTTCGGCGCAGCGGGCTTGGCCTGTTTGGCAGGCTTCGCGCCCTTCGTATCGTCGCGGTCGGCCTTCATGACGAGCGCGCGATAGTCGGCGAGGTCGCCATCATAGGGCGCGGCGCGGCCATTATTGACCAGCCAGAGCCGGTCGGCCGTGGCCTCGGCGAGATAGACATCGTGGGTAATCAGCAGGACGGCGCCGGGGAATTCGTTCAGTGCGTAGATCAGCGCTTCGCGGCTGTCGATGTCGAGGTGGGACGTCGGCTCGTCGAGGATCAGGATGTGCGGCGCGGCCGATGACATCAGGCCGAGCAGGAGGCGCACCTTTTCGCCACCCGACAGCTTCTCGACATTGGTTTCCACTTTCTCGTGGCTGAAGCCCATCGCGGCGGCAGCTGCACGGACTCGCGCTGGCGGTGTGCCGGGCGGCATGATGCGCTGGACGTGCATCAGAACGCTGTCACCTTCGGAGAGTTCGTCGAGCTGGTCCTGCGAGAAATAGCCGATGCGCACGGCCTTTGGCACGACCCGGTCGCCGCCAATCAGCGAGAGGCGTTCGCCGATGGATTTGACCAGCGTCGTCTTGCCTTGTCCGTTTGCGCCGACAATCGCGATGCGGTCGTCCGGGTCCAGACGAAGGTTGACCTTGTCGAGGATGACTGCGTCCTCGCCATAGCCGAGCGTGGCATTGCGCAGCTCCAGCATGGGTGGGGCGAGCTTGTCCTTTGGCGGGGCAAAGTGGAACGGCGTCGTGCGGTCACCCACCGGGATGGAGATGTCCTGCATCTTTTCCAGCATCTTGATGCGCGACTGGGCCTGACGGGCCTTGGAGGCCTTGGCGCGGAACCGGTCCACGAAGGCCTGCAAGTGTTCGCGGTCCTTGTCCTGTTTGGCTTTCTGGGATTCCAGCTGGGCGAGCTTGGCCGCGCGCAGTTTCAGCCAGTCATCATAGCCGCCCGGCGTGATGGAGAGCTTGCGATGCTCCAGCGCCATTGTGTGCGTGACACAGCGGTTCAGCAGCTCGCGGTCATGGCTGACGATCAGGACGGTGTACGGATATTTCTTGATATAGGTTTCGAGCCAGGCGGCACCTTCAAGGTCGAGATAGTTGGTCGGCTCGTCGAGCAGCAGGAAATCCGGTTGGGAGAACAGTACGCCGGCAATCGCCGCGCGCATGCGCCAGCCGCCGGAGAATTCTTTCGTGGCGCGGCCAAGATCTTCGGTCGTGAAGCCGAGGCCGTTCAGCACTTCGGCGGCGCGCGCCTCGGCGGTCCAGGCATCAATGTCGAGCAGGCGCTCATGAATTTCGCCGATGCGGTCCGGGTCGGTCGCGGTCTCGGATTCCTGCATCAGGGCGTGGCGCTCTGTGTCAGCGGCGAGCACGACGTCGAGAATGGTCTCGTCGCTGGCGGCGACCTCCTGTGCAACCCAGCCGAGCCGGGCGCCGGTATTCAGGCGGATGGCGCTGTCATTGCGCGGGTTTTCCACATCCTCGCGGATCAGGCGCAGCAGGGTGGATTTGCCCGTGCCGTTGCGGCCCACAAGGCCGACTTTCCAGCCGGCCGAGATCTGCGCCGTGGCAGATTCAAACAGGGGCCGGGCTTCGACCTGAAAATCGAGATTTGAAATGGTAAGCATGCGCGGCGGTCTACTAGAGACTACCGTGAAAGCAAGGGTGTGGGTGAAGTCGATTTAGCTTGGCAGGTCGTCGAGTCGCGGGGCGTCTGCCAACTGGTCTTCCCAATCAGCACGACTGGCCCAGCATATGTGGGCCTCGGGCGGCAGCGTGATCGGCGTATCCAGGCTGCCAGCGGGCACAGCAATGCCTTGGCCGCCCTCCAGCGCGTAGGGAAGCGCCGATCCGCATTGCGTGCAGAAGCTCTTCTGGTGGCGCGTCCCTGCGAGACCGAATGTGTGGATGTGTTCCGCGCCGGACTGCCAGACAAGATGCGCGCGTCCCGAGAAAAGCGTGGAGGCGTGCGCAGAGCCGGTGTCCTTGCGACACCGGCTGCAATGGCAAAGATAAAAATGTTCAAGTGGGCCATCGATTTCAAATCGGACAGCCCCACACAGGCATGCGCCGCTATGGGAATCTCTCATGGCAAATCGATAGCATGAAACGCTTGGGATTATCTTAGCGGATTACGATGTTGATCAGCGCCGGAGCCGTATGTTTGCCATGCTTGTGAGCTGGCATCTGATAGTAGTCATGCCGAGCGACATAAACCTGGCGCGGGCCTGAGTAGGCCAGCTTGCGGGCCATGCGCTCTTCAGGTGCCGGGACATAGGTCCAGGCCGAAGCCGGACAGCTGACTTGGCGCATGTCGCGGATATCTTCGCGCCTGTCAGCGCGGCCATAATCGATACGCTGGTCAATCCGGTCTTCGCGTAAATCGGGGCAGCGGGCCGGGTCGAGACGCCATTCACCGGCAGAGGCCGTACCGGCCCCAATGATGGCAAGCGCAGCGAGACCGGCAAGGCGGGCAGGTTTGACGATGGTCATGATGTGTCTCCTCTGTAGAAATGTCATTCGTAAAACGACGGACCGAGAAAATTCCGTCGTGCCGCCAGTCATCCTTTCCGAAGTTTAATCAAATAGCGCTCAGCAGGCGGCCGGTACCTGCAACACCCGAAGGGGCCTGACGGACGATACAATGCCGATCCTCACAGCGCTTCGGAGGACCAGAAACCACGGGGCATAATGGGAGTAGTGCTGGAGTTTGCTGGGTGTTTTCGTCCGAAGCGAGAAGGGCCCGCCATGCCACCAGTAGGGGGAGAACTGTAAATGGCATGACGGGCGGTTCGCTGCATTACTCTGGGGGGAGGGGGACAAACGCAGCGAACGCAAACCTCTCTCTCCAACCAGATATAGGTAGCAGGCTAGCCGGGTCCAAGCGGCTCACGCCTTCGTGAAGCGTGAAGTTTGGGTAATGTTGGAGGAGAGCCCTCGAGCCCCCCTGGCGCGGGGTCAGGGGGCGATGTCCCTGGCAAATATTTCGTTCATGCCAAATATTTCAACGTTGGTCACAAGGTCAGCTGCCCGGCCGTCGACTTGCGCGTTGCGAAGCTTCAGCACCTTGAGACTATTCGGATCGCTTCGCAGCGCGCGAACGCCTTCGGCCAATTCATCGACGCTGGCGTCTATTGCGCCGCCTCATGTGTTATCTCAAGTGCGGTGTCGATCAGGCGATGAATCTCAGCGAGCTGGGCGTCCCATGGCAGCAAACCGTCGCGCAGGTAAGCGTCATAGGCGTCAAGGTTTTCGGCCACCGCATTCAGAAAGGCTCGATCCTCTCTCATAGCTTCCAAATCGCAGTCGGGTCGTGTCTGCATTTCGCCCAGCTCGGCGTCAAAGACCGGTTGAACCTTTACAAGCTCTGGTCTGAGCATCAGCAAATTATTCGCCAGGGCGTGATCTTTCTCGATATAGGCTAGAAGCGCTTCAACGCGTTGCTCATAGTCAACAAGTGCTGCGCGTAGCGCCGGATCCCTGATAATGGAAAGCCGCCCGGCATTTGTCAGCTCCGTGACCGAGGGCAAACTGAGGACATTGATATTGTAGTAATGAGATGTGGCGATCGCCATGCATTCGGCTTGAGTCAGCCGGTCTCGCTCAACAACGTCAAAAATGACTTCGGTCGCTGAGCGAAGATCATCAACGACAGACACCCTGCGCGCACGAACGCGCTCTGACGATTGCTCAACCCTGACAATATCAGGGTGCAGGCGTTCCATGAAATTGGCCTCGGCGACCCGGTTGCCGCGCACCACGTTCCAGTTGTTCACCTGCAGACCGAGGAAGACACCCAGCACGACGATCAGCGTTTCGATGACGACCGTGAACCAGTCCCGCCTGCGGATCGCATTGGTGAGACGGCGGAGGATCATGGGGCGACCCCGTCATTGCGAAGCCCGTCGATCACGACTTCGAGGCTGGCGATGTTTCCGCCAATATTGTTGCGCACGGTGGCAACCATGGAATACTGGTGGCGCAAGGCTTCCCGAATTGACGGCGAAGATTTCAGTTCATGCGCCGTTGCCTCGAGCAGGGCCTCATCCACATCTATACGACACTCCTCCACAAAGCCGGTAATGGTGCCGGCTTCGCCGACCGTGTCACTGCACCCTTCCCTGATCGCCAGCTGGAGGGGCAGCGGAATGAGTGCCCGGACTGCAAACCTGTAGGGTGTGCCCTGCAGCAGGCTATTGGTCTCGTCGTTCAGATCCTGAAACTTGTAATATTCGGACAATCCATCCGCCACCTCCTGGCTTGGCAGCAGGCCGAGATGCCCGGAAGAGACGATCTGATCCCACGTCGCCCGATCGGTCGGATTGTTGCTGAACTCGCTCGCCCGGTAAGCAGCGGCAACGAGGTCCTTCGGGTTTGCATCAGGGCTGGCCAACAGCCGATCGGCCTCCACGACACTGGCGAGCACCTGATCATAATAGGCGAGCAGAACCAGATTGTCGGCCAGGTCCTGTTCAAGGTCGGCGACCAGACGAATTGTGTATTGGTCACCCAGCTCCCGGTCTGCCCGCGCGCCATTCCAGTTGCCAAGCTGGATACCGAGGAAGACACCGAGCACGACGATCAGCGTCTCGATCACCACGGTGAACCAGTCCTGCTTACGCAGCGCGGTGGTCAGTCGGCGAAGGATCATGAGGCCCGCTCCCGCTCTTCCGCGAGGAGCTCAAGGATGTCTTTGATCTGGTTACGGTACCTGATCAGGATCAGGTGATAATTGTCCTGGATAAGATATGCGTTCTGCAAGGCAATATGGATCTCGGGATCCTCAAGCAGGACCGTGTGATCGACTGTTTCAACCGCTCCGATCTGGGCGAAAGTCTCGGATGGGGTGCCCGGTGCAACCAGTGTTTTCGCCCTGGAGAGGACCCGTGCCAGCTCATCGACTGGCGCGGTGAACGAGCCACTGAAAATTTCGCGACCAAAGGTGATCGAGCTGTCGAATTCGTAGAGCTTGTCTCGCAGGTTGCCATTCGCGATCAGGCGCATGCGCCCGGTAGAGACGAGCTCATGAAAGGCCGCCGAAGGTCCGGGGAACGTCGACACAGAGTCCACGAGCGCGAGGTCTTCGTTTAGCGTCTGCTCATCGAGGTCGCCTGTACGAATGCCCGTGATGAGTCGGCTGGTTGCTTCGAGCACCAGGACTTGCTGGCCAATACCGCGATTGGTGAGCGTGAGCTGCACTTCGAAATCACGCTCCAGCCTTTCCAGAACATTCTGCGTATCTGCCCGCTCGAACCGCGCCTGGTTCCAGTTATTGACCTGAAGGCCGAGAAACACACCGAACATGACGATCAGCGTCTCGATCACGACTGTGAACCAGTCCTGCTTGCGAAAGGCGGTGGTGAGGCGCTGAAGGATCATTTCGCTGTGTCCCATCCGCGGGCGTCGATCTCTTGCGCGAGCGTCTGTTCGGCCTCTCCGACACGGGCAAGGACGGCGTTATTCCAGTGGTAAAGGTTGCGCGTGGCTTCGCGTGTATTGCCCACGGCTGAAAAAAATTCGAAGTCCTGACAGGCTCGCTCCAGCTCGAATTCCAGATTTTCCCAACGTTCCCAACGCCCGGAATCGACGCCTTCCGGACTGTCAAAATAGTAGAAGCGCCGCGCATAACTGGTCCACGGAGCGGCGTGTTCGAGCCATTGGGGTTCGACGCGTAGCTGGCCGTCGGATTCCTGAGACATCAGATTTATGGCCTCACGGACGTCGGGGTTTGAGATCACTTCGAACTGGCCGGATGCCCGCAGCTGGTCCACCAGCTCCCTGTCGACAACCGCAAAATTGTACTTTCCCAGCGAACCGAGCGCCGCGACCACCGCCTGCCGATCTGTTTCAGCTATTTCGCAAGTGGCGAGGCTGGACAGAAGCACGCCTTCATTCTCGACCTGACTTGCCAGGAATGTGCCCGAACTCCGGATGGCTTCAGCGCTTCGCTGCATGTCGCTGTGCAGCCGCAAGATGTACTGGCGCTCCATGGACCGCTCGCCGCGCGTTTCATTCCAGTTATTGACCTGCAGGCCGAGGAAGACACCGAACATGACGATCAGCGTTTCGACCGCGACGGTGAACCAGTCCTGCTTGCGCAGCGCGGTGGTCAGGCGGCGGAGGATCATGGGATGATCTCCGGATTCAGGGGTTGATTCAGCAGCGAACCTTCAGGTATCGATTGATCGGTTCTCAAACAGCTTGCGGAGAATTCCTTTCCGGACTCAAGCCTTTCTGTCAAACAGGCAGACCAGCTTGAAAGGCGCCGGACCTCGCCCCGATACTCACGCAACCGCTCCATGTTCGCCTGGTATGTTGGCCGCAGTGATTTTCCGTCTGGTGTATAAAAATGCATTGAGTCAGATTTTTCATAGGGCAGGATCTCTGTCTCGACGAAGGTTACATAACGAACGTATTTTTCCCCTACGCCGTCCAACTCGGAGTAGTAGAAGTTCAAATCAAAGAGCATGACCGGATCAAACAGGCCTGCGATGTCCATTTGTTGTAGCACTGTCCATGTGAGGGGGGCCTTGTCCGATCCGTCAATCCGGAAATAGAAGGGGACCGGCTGCTCGCCGCGTTCGTAGGCCGCGTGCCAGACGGTAAGCCCTGTGTCGATCACGCGAACTTGCAATTGCTCCTGAACGTAGATGGCGTCTCTTAGGTCGGTGGCCAGCGCCCTGATAATCTCGGCCCGGCGCGATTCTGCCGCACGCGCCTCATTCCAGTTATTGACCTGCAGGCCGAGGAAGACACCGAGGACCACGATCAGCGTCTCGATCACAACGGTGAACCAGTCCTGCTTGCGGAGCGCGGTGGTCAGGCGGCGGAGGATCATGTGCTGGTCTCCTCACTGAGAGTCGCGAGATAGTCGTCAAGTGCGCCCGCAACCTGCCCCAGATAGTCAACATAGATGGCCTGCAAGACTGCCACATTGGCGGCGAGACCGATGATTTCGGTATTCCCGCAAATCTTTCCGGGGGTCAGCAATTCATAGCTGCCGGGATCGTAGCCACCCATGGGGACCACCACGATTTCGCTGCGCCCGGTCAACGAAACCCCGGCCACTCTTTGCGCTTCCCGATTGGCATCCTGCTTTACGCGGATATAGCGTTGCCACTGGCGATCGACGAAACCCATTTCATCCGTCATGGTCTGAATATTGGCGCGGATACTGGTCGACCGGATAAGCGACAGACTGCCTGTGTTCAGCGCTTGCTCAGCGTTTGCCAGGGAAAACCGTGGCGGCGGAAAATCCGCGATACTGATAATCAGGATCGTCAGTTCGTTCCCCATGGCCATGCAGGAGTCTTTGTCCCTGAGCGCCAGGGCGAACCGGGCAGCATCATCGCTGATCCCCTGATGGACCTCTATGTAACGCGACATTTCGCTGCGCGCTGTGGTGGCCTCAGACACTATCCGGGTCATCAAATCAGCCGCCTGTCCCCTGTCTGCGCGCGCATCATTCCAGTTTGCGACCTGCATACCGACAAACACACCGATCACCACAATGACGAAATCCAGCCCCACCGCGAACCAGTTCTGATCTTTGACATGCTTGGTCAGGCGGCGGAGGATCATTCGAAATATCCTTCTATCTTTGCGGCAAGGTCCTGCGCGCGGGTGCGGTCGATCGGGGCGGCGCGCAGCAAGATGACGCGGACGGACGCAGCATAGCGGGCGGCATCAAGCACCTCGTCAGACCGTTTCAGAGCATCGAGCGTGGCCGCGACCATTTCGGCATCCTCTGGCGGCGCACAGTCCCGCCAGCCGGAATCTGCACCTCGGTAATGGGCTTCGGGAAAACACGCCTCCCACATATAGGTCTGCACGCCGGGCGAATACTTGCTGCGCACGGTCTCCCGCATGGGCGTCTGGAAGCTGTAGAACCCAGCGAAATCATCCAGGGCGGCATAATAATCCCCGATCTCCCGGCGCAGCGCCGGATCGGCGACGAGGCTGAACTTCCCCGTGCTGATCAGTTCGTCATAGGTAACCCGGTTGGGCGAGAACGGGGTCCAGCCGGCCCCATAATAGATGATCTGGAACATATCCCAGTCGGTCAGATCCCCTATAGGATCTCCCTCAAGATAGTGCACGATGGTTTCAGTCTGCGCTGCATCCTCGCGCCAGGTCTCCATGATGTCTGCCAGGCGGGCATCATCGCTTCGGATGTCCGCGGCGATCCGTGCCAGATAGGCCGCGCCTGTCGCCTTGTCCGCTCTGGTCGCATTCCAGTTGCTCACCTGAAGACCGATGAACACACCGATCACCACGATGACAAAATCCAGCGCCACCGCGAACCAGTTCTGGCTTTTGACATGTCTGGTCAGGCGGCGAAGGATCATGGCGCGACATCCTGAAGGACAGTGAGCACGTCTTCGAGCGCGTCGACCTGCCCTGTCACGTTTATCTGTATCCAGGTCTGGTTCTCGATCATCAGGTCAAGCGCGTCGCGAAACTCGGCATCGCCCGCCATGCCCTGAATGTGATAGCTCTGCACGGGGCTCAGGATAATTCTCCCCCGCTCGTCCCGCGTGAGCGGCGCCAAAACCTTGTAGGCATTCAGGTTCGGCATGTTCGAATGCATGTAATTCCGGATCTGGTTGAGGTTGAACAGGACACGCTGCGCCCGCGTGTCATACCTCAGCAGCTCGACGCGCAGCGCCTCGTCGGCAATCAGGTCCATCCGTCCGCTCGACAGGAGTTCAAGGAACGTGCCGGAGCGGTGGATCGAGGACTGGTAGCTGAACCCGCGCCCAAGCGCATGTTTGATCGCTGCGTCTTCTTCGGGGAGCGCTTCGCCGCGCTCGATGGCGCGGCGAAGCGTATGAAGGGATTCAAGAACCGCTTCATGGCCTTCTGCGGCACGGACCACATCCTCATGCATCAGGACAAAATCACTCAGCAGGCGCATCTCGATCAGCTGGCGTTCTGACTGCGTCTGATGCGCGTCATTCCAGTTCGAGACCTGCATACCGACAAACACACCGATCACCACAATGACGAAATCCAGCCCCACCGCGAACCAGTTCTGGTCTTTGACATGTTTGGTCAGGCGCCGGAGGATCATGGTCACTCTACTCCACAGCCTGCAGCTGGTCCCAGAGATCAATCGGCGGCACGTCTCGCACCATGCCGTCGACCATGTCCGCGAACCCCGCATTGAAATAGCCCCGGCAGAGCTGCCACAGGGCCCGTCCGCGCGGCGTGCCGAGGACGAAATAGATCACGCCCTGATACGTCTCCCACGACTCTTTCGTGATCGCGCCGTTCTGGTATTGCAGCCATTCATACTCGCGCGCCCGCATCTGGCCGATCATCCAGAAGAACAGCTTGGTCTTCTCCTCGAAGCTCGGTGTTTCGACCTGCGAGAAGATGCGGCCAAGTTCCGGGGAATCGACGAATTTGTAGACGCCGGTCTGGTCATAGGTGAGCTGGGCCTGCCGGCTTTCAGAGCGCATCTGCTGCGCCCCCTGATGGACCTGCAATGCAAGGTAAATCAGCGTTCCAGCCACAACGGCCACACCAATGATCTGTGCAATGAGGGCGATCTGTTCGAGGGTCATGGCTCCATCTCCAACAGCGGGGCGGTCGGCCCGGCCTTGATCAGCCCGTCGACAAGGTCGCGGAAGCCGGGCGGGAAGTGGTGGCGCCGCGCCTTCCAGAAGCCCTGATAATATTTGGAAGCCAGATGGTCGCGGAAATGGTTTTGCGAATGCAGCCAGAAGTCTTCCTCGAAGACCTTCTTGCGGGCCTGGTAATGCATCACCTGATAGCCGCGCGTGACCATTGTGTAGAATACGTTGAGCCGTGTCCTGTCAGCGGCCTCAAACTCCTGTGGATCAGTGTCCAGCCCCCGCAGGAACAGATCGACCATCCCGGCTTCGCTGAGGATCTTCATATGGTCGCGGAAGATGTCATAATAGCCAACCGCCGCCGCGATGCGCTGCTGGTCGGCAGAGTGTCTGAGCTGGAAACCGACGAAGATCAGCGACGCAATCACCGCAACCGACGAGACAATCCCGGCAACGAAATAGAGCTGCTCCAGCGTCATTCCTGCGCCCCCTCATCTGTTTCGTCGGCCGCCGCTTCTGCCGGCACTTTCAGTGCGTCCAGGTACCCGACGAGGAAATCCTCATCGAGGGCGGCGATGATCGGGCCGGCGTCCCTTTGCATGGCCGTGCCTTCCCAGCCGGGCGCCTGCAGTGCCCACCAGTGTTTGGCGAACCGCGATCCGAAATAGAAGGGGGCGGTGTTCGCGATATGCTGGCGCACGCGCTCGTCCGAGATCAGCCCGGCATCGCGCATCATGAACATCTGGTCCCATTGCAGCATGATCGCGACTAGGACGCTGCCAACCGCCTGGTTCTCGGTGTCGCTCAAGGCTTCCGGCGTACGGATCGCCTTGACCCAGATGACCGACATCTCCGGCCTTGCGATGTTGAACTCAATCTGGGCCAGCAAATCATTTTTCTGCTGGTCCATCGCCGCGCGCGTCAGAGCCGCGTTCTGGCGAACTTCCACGATCAGGACGACAAGGCCCAGCAGGACGCCGACATTCGCGGCAAGGGTCAGCCAGCGATTGAGCCGCTCCAGCGGGGCTGGGCGCGGCGTAGCGGGTGGCACTGTCGGGGAAGTCGCGACGGGCGGTAGAGGCGGTGTGTCAACACGCGCTTGCTTACGTCGCAGACGGGACAGGACGGATGGAAGTTTCACGAGGCGTCCGGCCTCGCACAATTTGTCCCAAGATGATCAGACATGTCGTCCGCCAGCATGTTTTCGTCCCCCAGCCGCGCACTTTAGGCCGGGAATGGGGGGTGACAAGTATTTTCCGGGGAGGCTTAACGCCCGACATATATCAGCGTGCCTTGCGGGACGAGGATCATGAAGGTGTCGAGGTCGGCGCGCGAAAAGGCGATGCAGCCATTCGAGCGCCCCAGCTTGCCATAGTTGTCGATCATCGCAGGTTCGGCATAGGCGGCAGAATGGATGACGATGGCGCGACGACGGGCATTGGCATTGGTCTTGTCGAGGCCATCGAGACGCAGCGAGCGGCCATGCTTGCCGTAATATTCCTCGGCCGTGAGATAGGCGCCTTGCGGACTCGCCGAGGAGCCGGGCACATCAGAGAAGGCATCAAGGAAGCCATCATGATCCTTGTCGGAACCCCGGCCATGCGTGGTGCGATAGGCGTTGACGAGGCCGGTTTCGAGATCGATCACGAAGAGGCGTTTCTGCGCAGAATGCAGGCCGTAATCGACGATGACCAGTCGGCTCGGATTGGTTCGGTCGGAATGCCGGCTCATCGCCTGTATGGCCTCGCCCAGCAATTCCGGTCGGATCATGCGATCGGGATCAATCTCGGCGGCGTGCGACGGAAGCGGAAGGAAACAGAGATAGAGCAGGATCAGCAAGCGGCGCATGGGCTATCGGGCTTTCGAGCGTGTGAACGAGGTGTCGATTGGCTGGACGGGGAGCCGGATGAAAGACGCCGCGAAGACGCCGGAAGACAAATATGATTTCGCGGGCGAGGATGACAATCATGACCGCCACGAGGGTGAGCATGGCAAAACTGGGCAGGGCGAGGGCGGTGACGAGTGTTTCCAATTTTCGCACAGTGCGAACCTTTCATGTGAGCTGGCCAATGCGGACGTCGCGGAAGGCCTTGGCGTCGCGTAAGCCGTGAGTATGGTGTGACACCAAAACTTGTAGAAAAGAGGGCAGAAAATGGCCGAGGGAGAAACCGCTGCAGAATTGTTCACGGGCACCAAGCCTGTGGTCGAGTCGCACAAATTCGATGAGGCAAAGCTCGCCGCGTGGATGGAAGCCAATGTCGAGGGTTATCAGGGCCCTCTGGAAGTGCGCCAGTTCAAGGGCGGTCAGTCCAATCCGACCTATCAGCTGGTCACGCCCAACAAGAAATATGTCATGCGCCGCAAGCCGCCGGGCAAGCTGTTGCCGAGTGCGCACGCCGTGGACCGTGAATTCCGCGTGATTTCCGCGCTTTACCCGCTGGGATATCCCGTCGCCCGGCCTTATGGCCTGTGCACAGATGAGGGCATCGTGGGCACGATGTTTTACGTCATGGACATGGTCGAGGGCCGCATTCTGTGGGATGGCACGCTGCCGGAATATGAGCCTGCTGAACGTCGCGCCATCTATGAGGCAAAGGTGAAGACGTTTGCCGATCTCCACAATGTCGACTGGCGCGCCGCAGGGCTGGAAGGCTTTGGCAAGGAGGGCGATTATGTGGCCCGCCAGATCCATCGCTGGACGAAACAGTACAAGGCATCCGAAACCCAGCATATCCCGGAAATGGAACAACTGATCGAATGGCTGCCCAAGAATATTCCACCGGGCGACAAGACCACGATCGTGCATGGCGACTACCGTCTCGACAATATGGTGCTGCATCCGACCGAGCCAAAAGTGATCGCGGTGCTGGATTGGGAGCTTTGCACGCTGGGCGACCCGCTCGCGGACTTCTCTTATCACCTCATGAACTGGGTGATGCCACCGGGGGATTCCTCGCGCGGTTCGATCATGGCGATTGATGACCTCGCGGCCTGGGGCATTCCGAGCATGGACGAATATGTCGACATGTATTGCAAGCATACGGGCCGCGATGGCCTGCCGGAGCTCGACTATTACTTCGCCTATAATGGCTTCCGGCTTGCGGGAATCCTGCAGGGCATCATTGGGCGCGTCCGCGATGGCACGGCCAACAGTGCCAATGCCGAGTCGAACGCCGCGCGGGTGGTGCCGCTGGCGCAGTTTGCGGCCGAGTATGCGCGCCGGGCCGGGATGCCGGGGTGAGTTCCGTCCCGCCCGGCCTGCCGGGCAGCGGGTCTGATTACCGGTATCTGAGCCGACGTGACATCTGGCTGTTGACGCTGGCCTGCGCGGTGGTGACGGCCAACGCCTATTACATCCATCCGATCATCGCTCTGGTGGCGGACGATTTTGGCGCGTCGCCGTCGGAAATTGGGTTGGTGCCTGCGTTCAACCAGATTGCGCTGGCGCTCGGCATTTTCCTGTTGCTGCCGCTGGGGGACCGGTTCAGCAACAAGCGGCTGGCGACCGTGTTTGCCGCAGGCCAGTTCGCGGGCATGCTGGCCATGGCATTCGCAACCGATTTCCGGCTGTTCATTGCAGGTTCGACATTTCTCGGATTTTCAACGATTACGCCCTATTTGCTGCCGGCCTATGCGTCGAAGCGCGTGCCGCCCGAACGGCTGGGCCAGACCATGGCGATGCTGACCACGGGCGTCATCTCCGGCATTCTCGTTGCGCGCGTGGGCGGCGGCTGGCTGGGTGAGCATTATGGCTGGCGGTCGGTATACTATGTTGCTGCAGCATTGATGGGCGGGGTGACGCTGTTGCTGCCGCAGATCATGGATGAGCGACAGGGGCGCGGCGATGCGCAGGAAAAGCAAAGCTATGTCGGACTTGTCATGTCTGTGTTCCCGGTTGTGCGGCGACACCCGGAAGTTCTGCTGTCTGGTGCGATGCAGGGGCTCGGCTTCGGTGTCTTCCTGGCGGTGTGGCTCGGGCTCGGCCTCTACCTGACCAGTCCTGAAATGGGCTATGGTGCTGATACGGTCGGCTATCTGGCGGCGCTTGCGCTGATCAATGTGTTCACCACGCCGTTCTTCGGTGGTTGGGCCGACCGGATCGGGCCCCGACGGCTGAGAGCATTCGTAGCGCTAGTGCAGTTTTCCGGCGTCTGCCTGCTCGGCGTGTTCGGCCACAGCCTGTGGATGTTGCTGGTGCCATTGATGCTGATGAATGTGGTCGGGCCGCTGATTGATGTGACCGGGCGGATGACATTTCTGAATCAGCCGCCGGAAGTGCGCACACGCCTGATGACCGCATATATTGTGCTGATGTTCATCGGAGGCGGGCTGGGCAGCTGGGCGGGCACATCTGTTTATGAAATCTGGGGTTGGCCGGGCACGGCGATGATGGCGCTTTGCTTGTCAGCTACCTTGTTGGTGTTGGCATTGATTGCCGTGCGGCTGGATCCAAAACGGTCGAAAACACATGCTGAGGAGGATGCAGATGGCTGATAGTGAGGGCCCACGCCCGACCTTCTGGATACCAACCCAATCGACAGAGGACCCCAACCGGTTTGAATTCGTCGCGCGCCAGGGCGCCTGTGCGGGACCGCCAGAGCGGCAATTCCTGATGGGCGGCGTGTCCATGGCCGCAGGCGTGCATGCATTGGAGACTGCGATCGGGCGCCCTCTGCTATGGGCAACGGCACAGTTTGCGGGCGGCGCGACGCTGAACTCGCGCATCGACATCACGGTGCGCAAGCTGGCCGAGGGAAGGACCGTTGTGCAAGCGGTTGCCGATTTGACGGAAGACGGTCGCTCGGTCTTGCACGTTTCAGCCGCCTTGGGCGGATGGGATGACAGCGAGGGGCGGCAGTTTTTGAACATGCCCCCTGTGCCGCCGCCAGCGGAATGTGCGGAAAGTCACGAGATTCCCTTCTCGCGGGATGACAATCTTGCCGGACGGATCGAGCGCCGGTCTGTGCATCAGGATGATGCGACAGCGGAGGAAATGGTCTGGGTGCGGGTGAAGGATACCGGACCCGCGGATGCCGCGCGACTGTCGCTGATCTCAGACTTTTTCCTTGGCGCACATACCCGCACGCGAGGCGGGCGAAGCCTCGACAACACAGTGCGCATCCACGCGCTTCCGAAGACGGACTGGGTGCTGAATGTGACGCGTATGTCGGGCTTTGCTGCCGGCGTCGCTCATGGCGTGCTGTACCAGTTCGGAGAAGACGGCACGTTGCTGACAACGGCCAGCCAGACAGGCCTGTTGCCGCCGCGATAAACCTTGCCGGAACACCCCAGATAGAAGACGATGAAGGACGGAGGAAACATGACAGAGACAATCAAGGGGCCACTGCGCGCGCCCGCTCAGATGCTGCAAGAGCAATCTTATGATGGGCATAAGAGCCTTCATGATGACAGCGAAGCGGAGCGCCTCGGCATCAAGGCCGGGCCGATTGAAGGGCCGACGCATTTCTCGCAATTCGTGCCATACCTTGCCGAAATCTGGGGCGACGCCTGGTTCGAGCGCGGCTGTTTCTCCAGTCATTTCCTGAACATGGTGTTCGAGGGTGAGAAGGTGCGTGTCGAAGTCGATCGCCCAGCGCCGGGGGCGACGCGGACAATGTGCCGGGCGTTCAAGGAGGATGGTACGCCGGTGCTGGAGGCCAGCGCGTCGATTGGGCCGGATCATGGTGAGACATTGCTCGAAGCGCGCATGGCAAAGCTGCGCCCGGCGGGACACCTCGTGATCCTCGCCGATATGAAAGTGGGCATGACCGGCGCAGCCGACGAGACGGTTTCGATGGACCCGGATCAGCATATGGGAAATCTTTATCCCTTCTCACTGGCTGATAAGTTGAAGGTCATCACAGAACCGATGGATATGTACTCTGATGGCGCTGCGGGGCCGTGGGGCAAACCGATTGTGCCCTTGGAAATGGTCAGTGTGCTGGGAAACTACTCCAACCGGAATTCCAAATTCCCGGTCAAACAACCTGCGATTGGCCTGTTTGCCGATCTGGAAATTCGTATGGTTGATGGGCCGCTCCTAGTGGGAGAGACCTATCTGTTGCGTCGCGAGGTCGTGGCACTGTCGGAAAGCCGACGGGTCGAGAATTACTGGATCCGCACACGCTTCTTCGATGCGGCGGGCGAAAAGCAGGTCGCCGAGATGTTGCTGAATCATGGCGTGATGAAAGCGAGCTATCCGCACTATCCCGCCGACCGGCTGCCGGCCTGAGGAGGATCGCATGAAGGGATTGCTGTATCAGGGCACGCGTGACATCGCTTATGGCGAGGCGCCCGAATTGAAACCGGAAGATACGCGTAGCGCCATCGTCAAGATGACCGCCTGCGGGATATGCGGGTCGGACCTTCATATCTATCAGGGCCACGGTTTCAGCGACGAGACCGGCTATTGCGTCGGGCACGAAGCCGTGGGCGAGATTGTCGAGACTGGCAGCGGCGTGTCGCGATTCAGGACAGGCGACCGGGTCATGATCTCGGCCGCTGTGGGCTGTGGCGCGTGCGTGCCCTGCATGTCAGGTAATATGAATGAATGCGACACGCATGGCGGGCGTTGCTATGGGCTCGGCCCCGGCCTGCAGGGCGTGCAGGCCGAATATGCGATGGTACCGGTCGCGGATTTTGGCCTGGCGCGCATTCCGGACGGGATCAGTGATGACCAGGCCGTTCTGTTGACGGACAATTTGCCAACGGCCTGGCATGGGCTGAAGGGCGCGGACATTCATCCCGGTGCGACTGTTGCCGTGGTCGGGTGCGGTCCGATTGGCCTGATGGCCGTGGAAGGCGCATTCCTGATGGGCGCGGCGAAAGTCTATGCGGTCGATCTGGTTGCGGAGCGGCGCGCCATGGCAGAGGCGATGGGCGCGATTGCGCTTGATGCGAGAGAAGCCAAGGCGGTGATCGAGGAACAGACCAGAGGCCGGATGTGTGACAGCGTCGTGGAATGTGTCGGCGCGGACCCGGCGATCTATCTGTCGCTGAAACTGGCCAAGGCAGCGGGCACGGTTTCCTGCATCGGCGTGAACCAAACGATGGATTTCAAATTCCCGATGGCGCTGGCCTTTATCAAGAATTTGACCTTTCGGACCGGCACTTGCTCGGTGCCTGAACATTGGCCGGAATTGATTCCGCTGGTGCAGGCGGGCAAGCTGGCCCCGGAGCGCACCATTACCCACCATATGCCGCTGTCGGAAGGGGCAGAGGCGTATCGTATGTTTGACGCACGCGAGAATGGTGCGATGAAAATGATCCTAACACCTTGAGGGAGGGCTGACCTGATGACTTCTATGATTAGCAAACTGGCTGCGAGCGCAGCGCTGGCAACCGTGATGACCGGTACTGCAATGGCCGAGACAACCCTGATCCATGCCGGGCACGTGCTGGCCGAACCGGGCGAAGGTTACCTGACCCGCCAGACCATTACGGTGGAAGATGGCGAGATCGTCTCGATTGAAGCGGGCTACAAGCGCGCTCCGCGGGATGCGGACCTGATAGATCTCAAGGACGCTTATGTCCTGCCCGGCCTGATCGACAGCCATGTGCACATCACATTCGAGAATGGGCCGAATGACCGGATCAAGGCGTTCGAGGACACAGATGTGGATGCGGCTTTCGATGGCGCGGGCTTTGCCTACAAGACATTGCTAACCGGCTTCACGACGGTTCAGGATGTCGGCTCGTCGAACAATGCGATTTTCGGACTGCGCGATGCCATTGCAAAAGGTAATGTGCCGGGCCCACGCATCCGGGCCTCCGGACAGGGGATCAGCGTAACCGGCGGGCACGGCGACATCAACGGCTATTCGCCAGAAGTCATGGCAATGTTCACCGGCAAGAATATCTGTAATGGCGCCGATGATTGCCGCCGCGCCGTGCGCCAGCAGATCAAGGAAGGCGCAGACGTCATCAAGATCGCCGCGACGGGCGGAGTGCTGTCAAACACGCGGGCCGGACTGGAACAGCAGTTTACGGATGATGAGTTGGTCGCGATTGTCGAGACCGCGCATTCGATGGGCCGGAAGGTGACCGGGCATGCGCATGGCAAGGGCGGCATTGTGTCGGCGTTGAAGGCTGGCATCGATTCCATTGAGCACGGCTCCTATACCGATGATGAAACGATCGCCCTGTTCAAGGAGCATGACGCTGTTCTGGTTCCGACAGTGCTGGCCGGGGCAACGGTGACGGGCTGGGTCAATGAGCCCTGGCTGCCGGCACCGAGCCGGGAAAAGGCCGCAATTGTCGGGCCGTTGATGCTGGATATGTTGCGTCGCGCACATGAAGGTGGGGTCAAGGTGGCGTTCGGCACGGATACGGGCGTGTCCAAGCATGGCGATAATGCGCAGGAATTCGCGCTGATGGTGGAGGCGGGGTTCACGCCGGAAGAGGCCATCCGCGCAGCGACTGTGATTGCGTCAGAACATGTGGAGATGTCCGATGTCGTCGGCACGATCACGGCGGGCAAGCATGCCGACATCATTGCGGTCATGGGAGACCCCCTGAAAGACATTGCTGAATTGCAGGATGTTGATTTCGTGATGAAAGGCGGAACGGTCTACAAGCAGGCGCAATGACCGGTCCGAACTTCGCCTCAGCCGCGAAGCGTTTTGACTTTCCCAATCAATCGCCAGAGACTTGGCGATTGATGAGGAAGCGGCGCAAGCCCCGCGATATTTAGAGTGAGTTGCATGAAACGAGATCTTTTCCTTGCCCGCGCGATTGCCGGGGCTGCGCTGTTCAGTGTCGCGGCGTGTGGAGGGGAATCGGCAGATGCGCCGAAAGCAGTGGCCGCCGAAAGCGGACCTCAGTGTGTTCAACTCGCTGAAGGCGACTATTTCTGGGACGGGACGGCGTTTGTTGTCTCCAGTACACCCCCGGCATCACAACCCGCCGCCACCGAGACGCGGCCAGCAAGTGTTGGCTGGGTGGGCGCGCTAGAGCGTACATTCCCGGATGCCGGGTTCCCGTGGATGGGCCTGCATGTCAGTGGGCCGGTTGCCGTTCTGACTGGCCTGGCGCCGGATCCGGCCGCCAAGGAGCAGGGCTTTCTGGTCGGGCAGGCGGCCCTCGAGGACAATGCCGAAGTCGCCTCAGATGTGACCCTCGTCGTGGATGGCATCTCGGTTGAAGAAGGCGAGCGGGGCGTCGGCGAGGCGCTGGCGGCATTGTCTGATGGCGAAGCCAATGCCGGGCGGTGCCAATCTGCGTTCAATGCCACGATGGATGGCCGCACCATCATGTTCCAGAGCAATCTGGCCATCATCTCGCCGACCAGCGAACGATTGCTGGATGCGCTGACCGGGGTGGCGTTGCTGTGCGATGCGTATGCCATCGAGATTGGCGGCCATACGGATTCTCGCGGCTCCAATCAATACAATCAGGTGATCTCCCAACAGAGGTCAGAAGCAGTGCGTGACTATATGGTCGAGCACGGCGTCGAGGCTGAAGCGTTGACGGCGATGGGGTATGGGGAGTCCCGTCCGCTGGACAGGGCGGAAACCTATGAAGCCTGGGCAAAGAACCGACGCATGGAATTCAAGGTCTCGGAGCGACGCTAGAGCGCTCCAGGTGTGCGACCTGCCCCCGCTGTTTGGCCGCAGCGGGGGCTTTTGTTTTTGCGATCAGGAGATTGAGAGGATCAGCCCTTCGGAGGGGCTGACCTGGGCGTCGATGGTCTGCGTCCATGCTTTCGTGATTGCGTCTGCACCTTTGGCGTGGCGCGGCGTGACGAAGTCCTTCGAGGCCGTGTAGAAACTCTTCAAGGCAGAGCCGAGCCGACGATTGATCTCAGCGCCGCCGAGCGTGGCTGCGCGTTCAGCGGCATAAGTCGGCACGAAGAAGAATTCCGGCTGAGGATCTGGCAGCGCGATGGGCGAGCGGTCGCCTTCCCAATCGGTCACGCCGATGACGAGACTGCGAACAAGCCGGTCTTTCAGGGCATTATGGACATCTGCCGTCAGTGTGGGGCGTCCGAGGAAATCGACAAAGGCCGTCAGGCCGCGCGCATGCAGGCGGTCGGCGTCATCATAGGTGCGGACACGGCCATAGAGGCCGGTCTTTTCCAGAAAGTCCTTGTTGCCGGGCGAGGTCAGCGCAACCGTGTCGACACCGCCGCGAACCTTCAGGCAGTGAGCCAGCGCCATGGCGGTCTTGGACGAGGCCGAGGAGATCACAACGGTTTCCGGAACCGGGTCGCCGGTTTCCATCAGGCAGTCATCAATCATCCAACCCGTCGTGAAGAGTGGACGGAAAAGCATTTGCTGGTCTTCGAGCGCGGCATCGTAGGAAGGGTCGCCAGCAGTGTTGATGTATGTGTTGTAGATGGGCGCGAGGCCCTGGCGGTGGGCGGCGCCATCCATGAAACCATGTTTGCCGACGCTGACCGGCTCAACATCGAAATGTTCGGAGATGGGGAGATATCCGTACAGGCGGTCACCCTCATTCACATGTTCAGCCTTGGATTCAACCACAGTCGCGAACCCCCAGACGGGCACGCGGCCAAAGCTTGCATCTGCGGTGGGGAAGAAGTTCCAATACTGCATCTGGTCGCCAAAAGTGGCGTAGGTGACATTGTTGGCCGTCAGGGCAAACGTATCGACCTTGAGACGGGCAGCGCCGTCGGCCAGGGCAGGCAGGTCGGCTGGGGTCCAGCGCGTGTCGCGCAAATCATCACGGCGGATCAGGAAATCACTCATGTCTTCGCTTTCTTGCTCTTGCCCGTAAAGGCCGCGATTCGGTCCTGCATGTCAGGCCCAACCCCTTCGCAATTGAGTATCTCCCATTGCAGGCCACTATCCAAGTCTCGCGCGTCGGTCGCCTCCAGCAGATGCTTGTTTGCCGCATGGGAGAATGGCGAGTTGGCGAGTATGCGATCCGCCAAGTCCTGACAGGCGCTGTCGAAGTCGGCGTCTGCTACAACTTGCTCGACGAGGCCGATGCGGAAGGCCTCATCAGCACTGATCATGTCGGCGGTGAACATCAGGCGTTTTGCCGTGGCAATCCCTACACGGCGTGGCAGGCGCTGGCTCATGCCCCAGATCGGGGTAAGCGCCCATTTGGCATGTGTGTCCCCGAAACGTGCGCTTTCCGCGGCGATGATGAAGTCAGCCGCAAGGGCAACTTCCAACGCACCTGTATAGCAGTGGCCGTGGACGGCCGCGATGACCGGCTTGGGCAGGCGCTCCATCAGGCGGAGCGTTTCAGAGTGCCACCCCGGTGACGGGACTTTTTCACCTTCGGCAATGTCGCCAAGATCATGCCCGGCAGAGAAGCATTTGCCCGCCCCGCGCAGGATAACGCAATTCACACTGTCATCCGTCTCGAGGTCGAGCACATGATGGCGAAGTTCGCGGAACATGCCGACCGTGAGTGAATTGAGTTTGTCGGGCCGATTCAGGGTGAGAGTCGCAAGGCCGTCTTTGTCCTGACGAAGGACCAGCGGCTCGCTCATGTGCCGAGGTCCACCATGAGGCTTGAAATGGCGTGCACGAAATTGCTGGGCGCGAGGGTTTGTTCGCCAGTCCACTTTATGTTCGGGAAACGTGAGAGGATGTTGCGATAGGCTGAGTCCAGCTGCATGTTGGCAACGCGCTGGCCCAGGCAGACATGCGGGCCATGGCCGAACGCCAGATGTTCCTTCGCATTGGCGCGGGTTATGTCGAAACGGTTCGGTTCGGGAAACTTGGACGGGTCTCGATTGGCCGCGGCATAGTACATGACCACTTTATCGCCCTCGGCGATGGTTTGGCCGCCGAGGTCCGTCTCCGCTGTTGCGGTGCGGCGCATATAAGTGACGGGACTGACCATGCGGATCGATTCATGGACGAAATTGGGAAACAGATCCTCGTTCGCGATCAGCTTTTCCTTCTGGTCGGCGAATTCGGTCAGAAGGCGCATTGTGCCCGACAGCGAGTTGCGGGTCGTGTCATTGCCAGCAAAGACGATCAGGAGCCAGGAACCATCAAGGAATTCGGGGCTCAGTGGCTCGCCGTCGATCTCGACATTGGCGATCGCGGACAGAAGATCGTTCTGCGGATCGGCACGGCGCTTGGCCAGCATATGTCGACCGTAATCGAACATGGCCTGAATCTCTGACATGAAGGCCATGATCTGTTCGGGCGTGACATTGCCGAGGCCTTCCTGCTGGGCCTGATATTGCGAATTTTCCAGGAAGTGCATCCAGTGGACAAGTTTCGGCCGGTCCTCTGGTGGTACGCCAAGGATTTCGCACAGCGTGAACAGCGGCAATTCGGCGGAGAACAGCTCCACCATGTCGACCACAGGGCCCTGTTTCTCCATCGCGTCGAGCAGGAGGTTGACCTGTACATCAACGCGTTTGCGCAACTCCGCCACGAATCCGGGCCGGAAGAACTGCATATGTTCCATACGGAGTGTCGTATGGTAGGGACGGTCGAGATTGATCAGGCTGTTCAGGCTGGATGAGTGTAGCAGCGGATGGCGGGGCGTGTCTTCCTGACCATAGGTCATCAGGATGCCACCGCGCTGCGAGGAATAGATAACCGGGTCGAGTTCGACTTTCTTGACGAGATCATAGGAAGTCACCGCCCAGAAACCGGCGCCGACCTGTTCGGGGTGCCACATGACCGGGGCCTTCTCGCGCATTTCCGCGAAGGCTTCATGAGTGTAGCCGCCGCGGGAAGAGAAGACGGTCGGGTCTGTCAGGTCGACTGGCGGCGCGAGATCGAAGACAGGCTTGTTCTTCGGAGACCGCGGCGCGGTATCGACCTGATAGGTCTCGGTAACGTTCTGAAGTGGCATGAGGGACCTCCGTATGGCTTTGCCGCCGGAGACCTATCAATGGCCGTCTCAGCGAGGCTTTGTGCGTTTCCTGGAAGTCAGCTTACCTGAAGGTGACCTGCTGCCAAGGCGTGACTTAGGGGCAGGCTTTTTGGAGGTGCGAGTCGGCTCGGCAGGCCGGGCAGCGTGCTCATTCGTCATCAAGTGGCCGATGGCTTGTTGTAGCAGGTCTGTCGGCACTTCCTCGACCGCGCCCGGGCGAAGATCGTCCAGCAGGAACGGGCCGTACTGCACGCGGATCAGGCGGTTCACCATGAGATTCACCGCTTCCAGTGCACGGCGAACTTCGCGTTTCTTGCCTTCCGAGAGGGTCACGGTTAGCCAGCTGTTTGCGCCGGTTTCCCGGTCGAAAACGGCGGTGATCGGCTTGTAGTCTACGCCATCGACCGTGATGCCTTCGGCCAGTTCGGCAATCTTGTAGTCGGTCACAGTGCCCTTGGCTCGCACACGATAGGTGCGTTCAAGCTCGTTCTTCGGCAGCTCCAGGGCGCGGGCAAGCGCGCCATCATTGGTCAGTAGCAGCAGGCCTTCGGTGTTCAGGTCTAGCCGGCCGACGGTGACCACGCGTGGCAGGGATTTGGGCAACTCGTCAAAGACCGTACGCCGACCTTCCGGGTCAACAGTGGTGGTGATGAGGCCAGCCGGTTTGTGATATCGCCAGACGCGCGTCGCATCAGGGGCCTGAATGGTCTTGCGGCCCACGCGGATCAGTTCGCGGCCTGTGACCTTGAAGGCAGGAGAGGTCAGCTTGACGCCATCGACCGTGATCTTGCCATCCTCGATCATGCGTTCGACTTCGCGGCGCGAAGCGACGCCCGCGCGCGCGAGGTACTTGGCGATCCGTTCGCCTTCGCTCCAGTCTTTCTCTTCGGCTGGACGCTTGGATTTTGGGGCTGGGCGTTGCTTGCTCGGGCTGGAAGGTTTCCGGCGCGGGCGGCCCGTCTCTCGACGCTCCGTCATGGGATATTCTTTCTGTTGCTTTAGAGCAGGAAGTGAAGGCAGGGCGCCGCAATAGCAAGGCCCAGTATGATCTCCATCGGAATCCAGATCGGGATCAGACCGGGCTCCCGGTTCTTGGCTCGGTCGAAGACCAGGGACATCAGGCGACCGGTGCCAGCGCCAACCCACCCTGCAGCGAGCGGCAGGACAACGAGCGTCGTCAGGATGTCTTCGGAACCCGTCGACAGATTCACAACCAGAATGGCCGTCATCAGATGTGCGAACAGGAACAGGCCGCCATAAGTGGCGCGAAATTCCGAATAACCACCGGGGCGGAGCGGGTCCGGATCCTCGACGAGGCGGACAATGCGGCTGGCCCAAGCCGGGGAAAACATGGCGGACAGGCCGAGAACGGCCCCAAACAGAAGGGTGACGACTGAAATGATTTCACCGATATTCATGAGGCGCGTGCTCCGGGGTTGTCAGCTCAATCTAGAACGATTTTGCGGAATGCACAGGGTCTGAATGCTGTCAGGATGCCTTGCTGAACAAATTGACCGTCTTGGCGATATCCTGCTCCGGGCGGCCAAGCAGATAGCCCTGGCCCCTGCGAACGCCCAACAGTTTCAGTGTATTCAGCTCTGCCTCGGTCTCGATACCTTCGGCAATGATGTGAGCCGACGTTTCTCGCGTATAAAACAGCAATGCGCCGATCAGTGCGCGACGGGCCAAGTCTGAATCCACATTCCGGGTCAGGCTCATGTCGACCTTCACATAGTCCGGATTGAGCTGGACAATGTGGCGCAGCGAGGAGTGACCGGCGCCAGCATCATCCACGGCGAGCCGCAGGCCTGCATGGCGTAATGGGCGCAGCACCTTGGTGAAGCTCTCATAGTCGTCGATGACGGCGTGCTCGGTAATTTCCAGCAGGATGCGGTCGAGCGGCAAATTCAGGAAGGTGCTCGCGAATTGATCGCTGATCACTGTGGAAGGTGAGGCATTGACGGAAATGTATTGGTCGGGCGCGATCTCGCGGATCTTTTCCACCGCCTGCCGGATTGAAGCCAGTTCCAGTTCCACGGACAAGCCGACGGCAGCCGCCTCGTCAAACCAGACATCCGGTGACCGATAAGGTTCAGCCGAGAAGCGACAGAGGGCTTCATACCCGCTGGGGTGCATCTGGCCGAGGTCAACAATTGGCTGGTAGGCAATGGCGAACGCGCTTGTATTCAGGGTCTCGAGGATACGCTCGCGCTTCTCCTCCAGGATGCGGCGTTCCTCGTAATCCTTGTCGATCTGTTGTGCGGCCAGGTTTGCGAACAAGCGCATGGTTTCCAGATCGCGATCGTTGAGACTCGTGTTCGCTTCCGGGCTGAGGCAACAGAACATGCCGTATGGTGTGCCGTCCACAAGCCGGATTGGAATGCTCATATGCGCCCCAATCGGAATTTCGCGCGTGATCGGCATGGCCAGAGCGAGGGGGTTTTTGGAGGTATCCGGAATAAGTTCGGGTAGGCGACCTTCCAGTATGTGAAGGCAATAGACATCCGTCAGGTCTCTACTGTCTCCCGGCTTGATCAGGTTTTCGAGGCCCGGTGCGTCTACATATCTAAACACGGACTCACCATCTACGAATTCCGAAATATAGGCGATCGGCATTCCTAGGTGTTGGCGAATGGCTGTCAATGCAGAGTTGATTGCCTGCCGGGATGTTTCCTCACGTCCGTCTCGAATCGTTGAAGGAAGTGAGAATCCGGTCATTCGTTCAAGCCCCTGAGACTCGCAATAGTTTACTGGCGTAGAAAACCAGTTTCAGCGACAACCGTATCCCAGTGTCCCTTAAACTCCGTTCCACACTTCATTGAAGCCCAACACTCTTTCTTCGGACTTTCGTAAGAATTTTCGAAGGCGATTTGCCAGATCGAAAATCTATCCATCGCGACAAATTCGGCCCTTTTCGATGCGCGTGGCGCGGGTGTAGGCGTACTTGTATGGGTAACGGGGTGGCATGGCATGGCCGGGCACGAATGAAGCCGAAGATTCTGACAACGATCCAGACCTATTCGGGACCGCTCTTTGTGGCGGACCTGTTTGCAGGTGTGACAGTGGCGCTCGTCGCCATCCCGCTTAGCCTGGCGATTGCCATTGCGTCAGGAGCCGACCCGGCGGCGGGTCTTGTCACGGCAATCATCGCGGGGTTCCTGATTTCATTCCTAGGCGGCAGCCGGGTTCAGATCGGCGGGCCGACTGGCGCATTCATCGTGGTCGTGTTCGGCGTAATCGTTGCGCACGGTTATGACGGACTCGTTCTGGCGACGTTCATGGCAGGGATCATTCTGATTGTCGCCGGACTGATGAGGGCAGGCAACCTGATCAGTTTCGTTCCGGAAGCGGTCGTGAACGGTTTCACCATCGGTATCGCCATTATCATTGCGGCGAGTCAGCTGAATGATTTGTTCGGCCTGACAACTTCCGACCTGCCGGCGGAATTCTTCAGCAAACTGGAAGTGCTCTGGGCGGCGCGCGGGACGGTAAATTGGGCATCCGTGGGAATCGGGGCTGCGACAATGGTTTTGATTGTCGGGTTGAGGCGGGTTGCACCGAAATTCCCGGGCCTGATCGTGGCCGTGGGGCTGACATCAGCGGTCGTGTATTTGTTTCACCTGCCAGTCGATACAATTGGCAGCCGGTTCGGGGCATTGCCGAGCCAGTTGCCGATGCCGAAACTGCCCGGGCTCAGTCTGGACCGTGTGACGGAACTCCTGCCATCAGCTTTTGTGATTGCCTTCCTGGCGGGTGTGGAATCCCTTCTGTCCGCTATGGTGGCGGACCGGATGACGGGCGGGCAATACCGACGCAATGCCGAAGTGATGGCACAGGGGGCAGCGAACATGGGATCTGCATTGTTCGGTGGCCTGCCTGCGACGGGCGCGATTGCGCGCACGGCGACGAATGTGCGGGCAGGCGGAAAGACGCCGGTCGCCGGTATTGTTCACGCGTTCACAATCCTGATGGCCGTTTTGTTTGCGGCGCCCCTGGCGGGTTATCTGGCGATGCCCGCACTGGCGGGACTGTTGATGCTGACGGCATGGAACATGAGCGAGCCGCACAAATGGCGAGCTTACATGTCGGACGAGAAAGCGAATGTCGCACTGTTGCTGATCACGCTTGTGCTGACCGTTGTGGCTGATCTGACAATCGCGATCGGTGTAGGTGTTTCTCTGGGACTCGCGATCCGTCTGCGGCGTCGGCATGTGGGGCCTGCCGATTGGAGCGAACCGGAGCGCTAGGGTCGGTCAGGTAATGCCCGCGGTTTTCCAGGCTTCCTTTGGCCAGCGCCGATGCTGCCAGAACCATTGGCCCGGATTTGCGCGGACCTGTTCTTCAATGAAATCCGTAATACGCTGGACGCTGCGCTGGATGTCTGCGGTCTCGTCCCCGGTCGTTTCCGGCATGAAGGGTTCATGGAAGGTGATCCGGAACCGGGCTGGGCCTGTGCGCACGGTCGAGACGGGCACGATCGGCACACCGTATTTCATGGCAAGCCGTGTCGGCCCCGGCGCGGTCATGGCGTCATGCCCAAAGAAAGGGACGGCGATGCCCTCATTGAATTTCTGGTCGTTCATCAGCGCGATGGTCTGGCCCTTGGCCAGAGCACGCATCAATTCGCGGGTGCTGACGCCTTTGGGTGCGTTGATCTGGGTGCCATAGGCCGCGCGGAGATCCGAAATGCGTCGATCAATATGGGGGTTGTTCAAGGCGCGATAGGTCATCACCGCGTCCGGCAGGCGCTGGGTGATTGTGGCAGGCATGATTTCCCAATTGGCGAAGTGGCCGGAAATGAAGACCGCACCCTTGTCGCTGGCCTTCAGGCGATCCAGCACGTCAAGACCGACAATGTCTACTCTTCCAGACGTGTACGGATCGATGGATGGCAGGTGCGGCAGCTCGCCTGCGACGCGGCCGGCACTCTCCCATGCATCGAGTGCGGTCTGCTCGATCTGTACATCTGTCCAATCCGGAAAAGCGAGCCGGAGATTGCGCTTCACTGTCTTGTGCTGGGAAAGGCGCGGGCCGATCTTCTTCATCAGCCAGCCACCAAAATTGGAGGCACGATCTGGGCCGAGCAGCTTCATCGGCTCCCAATAGAGTAGGTCCCAGCCAATGGTTTCCAGCCGCCACTGAACGCGCTGCCAAAACGTCGCACGATTGTCGATATCTTTTGGGCGAATATATTTCGGGGTGGTCTGGGTCATGAGTTATCTGGATAGAGGAGCGGGTTGAGCAGCGCGTCAAGTTGGCGGATGTCATCAAACTCTGCGGTGACCGGGAATTGCAGGATGCCGCCACGATCATCAGGATGGATGCGGACATAGTCCTTGCTGGTCGTGATTAGGCGCGCGCCGCGGGATTTTGCGAGCTTGTGGAGGAAGCCGAGTTCCTTCGGGGAATAGTCGTGATGATCCGGATAGCCGACCGCTTCGCTGATATCGCCGCCATGATCTTTCAGGCTCTCAAAGAATTTCTGCGGACGTCCGATGCCCGCGAATGCCACCAGCGAGCCAGACGGCGCTGGCCCCGACGGGACAATTCTGGCGCGCAGCACGGGCAGGCCGCTCTGCTGCACGCGTTGAGGGACATCGCCATCCCCCATCAGGATCACCGCATCGGCGCGGGCGAGTCCATCCTCAACAGGTTCCCTTAATGGGCCTTTGGGCAGGACGTAGCCATTGCCGAAAGGGGCAGCCGCATCAATCACGACGAACGACAGGTCCTTCACGATGCCGGGATTCTGATGGCCGTCATCCATGATGGCGACCTTGGTGCCATAAAAGGCCATCAGTTGGACCCCGGCGAACCTGTCCTTGCCGATCCAGCTTTCGCCGGTCTGGGACAGCAGAAGAGGCTCATCGCCGCACATGTCTGCGGTATGCCAGGTTGGATAGATCTTCTGTGGACTGATTTCGGAGCCACCATAGCCGCGTGACAGGCTGGACGCGTGAATGCCTTTCAGCTCGATATGATGGCGAATAGCCTGCACGATGGGCGTCTTGCCGACGCCGCCGGTCGTCAGGTTGCCGACGCAAATGACGGGGATTGATGTGCGCGCCGGGGTGGCCTTGGCCAGCTTGCGGCGGATGCCCCATGTATAAAGAGCGGCAAGAGGGCTGAGCAGAGCGCGAGTCAGGGGCGCAGCTTCCCGAGATTTCGGATCGAGCCCGGCCGACCAGAAGTACGGCGCCTTCATTGTAGCAGGCCTGGTTCGGGAAGAAGCGGCAACAGGGCTTCCAAAGTCACCGTCATGGGCGCATCAGCCTGTTCATTCAGGGCGGCGAGCGCTTCGGCAGCTGGCGGTTCCATTGTCAGCAGTGCCTTGCCTATGGCCTTGGGCGTCTTCAGGCGCCGGATTAGACCGCGCTTTTCCAGATCGTCCATCATTGTGGCGAAGTTGAACACATCGGGACCCGTCACGACAGGGCGACCGAGGCGAACAGGTTCCAGCGGATTGTGTCCGCCGACGCCTTCCGTGTGCCCGCCGCCAAGAAAGACGGCATCTGCCAGGCGATACCAGAGGCCCATTTCTCCCATAGTATCAGCGAGCAGGATTCGGGTACGGGGTGTGGGCGTCTCGCCGCGGGACCGACGCGCCAGCGGCAGGCCGCGCGTCTTGAGCAGGCTTTCGATGGCGTCGCCGCGGTCCGGATGGCGCGGGGCAATGATCAGCGCGGTGTCGTCATTGCCTTTGAGGGCATCGAGGAAAATCGCTTCCTCGCCGTCATGCGTCGATGCGGCCAGGATACAACGCCGGTCGCCAAGGAAGTTCTCGCGCAGGCGGCGGATCTCCACGTCACTGGCCGAAGGCGGCGGGAGGGCAGACTTCATGTTGCCGGTGGACTGGACTGGCTGATCGAGCAGGGTTTCCAAACGTCGGGCCGTGTCGGTGTCGGCGGCAAGGACGACATCAAACCGACCGACCAGGCGTTGGAAGGCTCGGCTGAGCTTCTGCCAGCCTTCGGCAGACGAATCCGTCATGCGTCCGTTCACCAGTGCGCGTTTCGCGCCGGACTTTTCCGCTTCGAGGATCAGGTTGGGCCAGAATTCGCCTTCGCCAAAAATGCAAAGATCAGGTTGCCAGTGCTGGATGAAGCGGCGCGCAATCGCCGGTGTATCGAGTGGTGCCATGAGATGGATGGCACGGTCGGGCAGGGCGGGGCCGAGCAGGCGCGCCGATGTCTGGGTCTGGCTGGTGAAGAGGAGCAGCAGGTCCGGGCGCTTTTCGAGCAGTCGCTGGCCCAGTTCGAGCAGGAGTTGGCTCTCACCGACACTGGCACCGTGTAGCCAGACGAGCGTGCCGCCCGGCATGCGGCGGGGCATGTTGCGCGCGAGCCGCTCATTGATGCGGCCATAGTCTTCCTTGCCGGCGCGGGCACGACGTTTCATTAAGCCGCCCAGAAAAGGCGAGGCGGCCTGCGTCAGGGTCCGGTAAAGATGGATCGCGGCTGTCATGTCTTGTCTGAATCCGATTGCGTCTCAGCAGGATAGCCCGCCAGCATGTCGGCTCTCCGGGTCGCCTCATCAAGCCGTTTCTGCAATTCGGCCTGAATCTGCTGAGGATCGCTGTCGCGTGATACGAGGATTGGTTCGCCATATACAATGGCACCTCGTGCGAACGGATAGGGAATAATCAGGCGGTCCCAGGTCGACAGGCGCGAGGCCGGTTTTATCGAGAGCGCGTAGGGCAGTATTGGCACGCCCGCGCGCTGGGCAATCATGACCGCACCGGGGCTGACGATTTCCGCCGGACCGCGGGGGCCATCGGGCGTGATACAGACCACAGTACCCGATTTGAGCAAACGGACTGCTTCGGCAATCGCGCGGATGCCACCCTTGTCCTTCTTTGCCTTTTTCTTGTTCCCGGCTGAGCCCCGAATGGGGTGAAGCCCAAGATGGGCGATCGCGCGGGTGACGGCCTCCCCATCGGGGGACAATGAAACCAACATCGCGCCGTTCTGTATCCGTCCGGGCCAATGCTTCATGTTGCGGATCCAGCCACTGGGCAGGAGGAGGATACGAGAATGCCAGCCCGTAAGGACGACGCCGTTATAGTTGGTCCACAAGCTGCGCGCTGACTCTTCCCCTTCGACCTTCCACCGGACGGAACGCGCAATGAGGGACATCCAGCCCCAAATCAGAACGCCGAGTATGGAGGTCATAACCTTGGATCGGAACAGGGATTTCATCGCACCGCCTTATACTGCGCTTCGGCGCGCTCACCATGAATTAGATGCGCGGGATAAGTGAATGACAGGTTGAAGCAGGGCGCAACGGGGCGAATGGTGGGCGATAGTGGGTTCGAACCACTGACCCCTGCCGTGTGAAGGCAGTGCTCTACCACTGAGCTAATCACCCAATTCAGCGAAGCAGATGGCGTAATCTGCGCCTGAGTCGAGGTCAAGTCCGGATGTCTGCTGGCGCTGAGTCGCGTAAAATGACTGATTATAGATATGCATAAACACATTCCTCGCATGCATTACAATCGTTTGCGCATGCACCCTTGGGGGGACGACTTCTCGCGCTAAGGGTAGAAATGCCTCGCTGTACCATGATCTGGTTACAAGGATTTGGTAGTTCTTTAGATTTTTTCTGATTGCGAGCAGATTTTTGTTTGCGATAACATGAATATGAACAGGCGTTCATTATGAACGGATGTTCATCGGAGAACCTTACACTAGTTTCATTCGAAATTAGCCTTGAGAAAACCACAAAAAATGGTCATGTTCCGGTCACACAAGACAGCCCGACGAACGGACTGCATAAACATATAAGAAGGACAGGCGGGGGCCTAAGGCCCTAATAACAGTACAGCCTGGAGAGAGAGAAAAATGAAAGACTGGTGTGACGAAGACGGCGCAAAGCGCCTTCGTGAGAAAATTAGTGCCTATTGGGCAGAGCGTGGCTATGAAGTTGATGTCGACCTGATCGATGCTGGCTTTGTTCCTGCCATGCGGTCTGCACGCACTGATGTACGCAGCAACATGGTGAACGGCATGCCGCGTCGCCGTATTGCAAATGAAACGGGCTCCGCCCGTCCTAGCTACCGTCCACGCGAACAGCGTGAACTTTCGGCTTAGCTGACAAATCCATCCACAACTGAGACCAACCTGGAATAGTGCTCCAGCACGATGTCAGGCTTAAGCTGTTGTGGTGATTCCTCTTCGTACCCGAATGGGACGAAAATGAAGGGCAGTCCGGCATTCCGGGCTGCCCTTTCATCTGTGCGGGAGTCTCCGATCATCAAAGCGCGTTCGGGCGAACCGCCGGCGGCCTCGATCGTGCGCAGGATATGGTCTCCATCCGGTTTCCGGTTGGGTACGCTGTCTGCTCCCACAATCGCGGCGAAGTAACGGGTAAGGTCCAGTTCCGCCAGCAACTGGTCGGTAAGGGCCTGTTTCTTGTTCGTGCAGACAGCCAGCGTTGCGCCACCGGCGGACAGGGTGGTCATCGCTTCAACTACGCCATCAAAGGCATGCGAGTGGTCTGCGATGTTTGCGGCGTAATAGTCCAGAAACTGCTCAAGAAAGACATCCAGGTCCGAATCGGACGGCGTGATGCCGTGCGCCAGCAGGCCTTTTACGATCATCGCGCGGGCACCGTGACCGATCATCGTGGCGATTGTGTCCAAAGTGACCGGTGTGAGATCGGCATTGGTCAGCACATGGTTCAGCGCTTCCAGCAGATCGGGCGCCGTGTTCACAAGCGTACCATCCAGGTCGAAGACAATTGTCCATCCGTCGAAGGGTTTTGACATATGCGCCGCAATTCCTTTTCGGTCTCGCCTTGAATCGGCCTTTGGTCTAGGCGAAAGGACTAGGGAAAGCGAGAGGGCAGAACCTGTGGAAAAACCGGCCAGAGAACGTGCAGCGGTCATTCTTGCGGCCGGCAAGGGCACGCGGATGAAGTCCGATCTGCCCAAGGTGATGCACAAGGTGGCTGGCAGGCCGATGATCGACTGGTCAATAGCGCTTGCCAGAGACGTCGGATGCGACCGGATCGTTGTTGTTGCACACCCATCGCAACCGATTCTGATCGATCATGTTGGCGCGTTGCTGGGAGCCGACTCTCTTGCCTATCAGGATCCGCCTATGGGAACTGGTCATGCTGTGCGGTGCGCAGAGGAAGCGCTTGCGGGTTTCGAAGGCGACCTTGTTGTCCTGTATGGCGACAGCCCGCTCGTGCCGGCCTCTGCGATCGGGAGCCTGTTCGACAGTCTGAGCGACGGCGCGGCGATTGGGGTGCTGGGCTTTGATGCGGCCGAGCCCGGTCTGTATGGCCGCCTCATCACCTCCGGTCATGGAGACCTTGAAGCAATCGTCGAAGCGCGTGAGGCGACCCCCGAGCAACTGGATGTAACGCTCTGCAATTCCGGCGTCATGGCGGGCGATGCGGTCATCATGTTCAGCCTTTTGCGGAAGGTGACGAACGACAATGCCAAGGGCGAATACTATCTGACCGATCTTGTCGCATTGGCGCGGGCCGAGGACATGACCTGCAAGGCCGTGCGCTGCGATGAGGACGATCTGATCGGGTGTGATTCCAAGGCTGACCTTGCCGAGGCGGAATCCATTTTCCAAAATCGCCGCCGCATGCAAGCCATGGCGGATGGGGTATCTCTGATTGCGCCGGAAACGGTCTGGTTTTCCCACGATACTTTGCTTGAGGCCGATGTGACCGTGGAGCCGAATGTTGTGTTCGGACCCGGTGTCATCGTGCAGTCTGGTGCGGTGATCCGGGCCTTCAGCCATCTGGAAGGTGCGCAGGTTGGGCCGGGTTGTTCCGTCGGTCCCTATGCCCGGCTTCGCCCCGGTACGGTTCTGGAGAAGGACGCCTTCATCGGAAACTTCGTTGAGGTGAAGAGTACAACGATGGGAGAAGGGGCCAAGGCGAGTCATCTTTCCTATCTGGGTGATGGCCAGGTTGGTGCGGATGTGAATATCGGCGCGGGCACGATCTTCTGCAATTATGATGGCTTCCTGAAGTATCAGGTCAGCATTGAAGATGGCGCGTTTATCGGTTCCAACAGTGCGCTCGTGGCACCGGTCAGGATTGGGCGCGGAGCGGTCGTTGGCTCTGGCAGTGTCGTTACGGACGACGTTTCTGCCGATGCCCTGGCATTGGGGCGCGCCCGTCAGACGGAAATCAAGGATTGGGCGATTGAATTCCGGAGCCGGAAGGCATCGGAAAAGGCAGACAAGCAAAAGGGCTGAAGGCTGATGGCGAACGAGCACGAGAAAGAGAATGCCGCGATGGCGGCGATGGAATATGTCGAGGACGGCATGACCATCGGCCTCGGCACCGGTTCGACGGCGAAGTATTTTGTCGAGATGTTGGCTGAGGAAGTGGCTGACGGACTTGTGGTCCGGTGTATCGAGACAAGCGAACAGACACGCCGTCTTGCCAGCAGCCTTGGTGTTCCGCTGATCCCCTTCGAACAGGTCGAGCGCATTCATTTGACTGTAGACGGCGCGGATGAGGTCGATCCGCAGGGGCAATTGATCAAGGGCGGCGGCGCCGCTTTGCTGCGCGAGAAGATTATCGCCAATGCCAGCGATCACATGGTGGTGATCGCGGACCCGTCAAAACAGGTCGAGCGGCTCGGGAAGTTTCCTCTGCCGGTGGAAGTTACGCCGTTCGGATACACAATCACTGCGAAGCTTGTTTACGACGTGTTGGCGGCTTCCGGTATTGACCGCCCACGCGTGCAGCTGCGGTCGCTGACCAATGGTGAACTCGTGGTCACTGATGGCGGCAACCATATCCTGGACTGTCATTGCGAGCGCATCCCTGACGCTGAGGCGTTGGCGGCGCGATTGTCCAATGTGCCGGGCGTTGTGGAGCATGGCCTGTTCATTGGTCTCGCGCGGACTGTCATCATCGGCAATGAGAATGGCGCTACGGTGTTTGAATTCTCCTGATCCCGCCTCATATGGGTGGTCGAAACCTGTAAAGATTCAAGGACCCTCCCATGACCGACGCGACACATGACTTTGACTTATTCGTAATCGGCGGAGGGTCGGGCGGTGTCCGTGCGGCGCGTCTGGCAGCATTGTCTGGTGCCAAGGTTGGACTGGCGGAAGAGTATCGCATGGGCGGCACATGCGTGATCCGCGGGTGCGTACCGAAGAAGTTTATGGTTTACGCCAGCAAGTACGGCAAAGACATCAAGAAAGCGGCTGGCTATGGCTGGTCTACGGGGGAGGTCAGCTACGATCATTCGGCGTTCGCAACGGCAATGCATGCTGAAGTCGACCGTTTATCCGGCATCTATTTCCGTAATCTGAAAAATGCTGGCGTCGAGATTTTCGAAGATCGGGCCGAGTTCGTGGACAAGAATACGCTACGCCTGAAGAACAGCGGAAAGACCGTGACGGCAAAGAAAATTCTGGTGGCCGTTGGCGGGCGTCCGTGGCGACCCTCTCCGGAAGAGCTGCCGGGCGTTGAGCATACAATTACCTCTGACGAGATTTTCCATCTGGAAGAACTTCCGAAGCATCTCGTTATCGCAGGGGGCGGATACATTGCGGTAGAGTTCGCACACGTGTTTGCCGGTCTCGGCGTGCCGACCTGCCTGGTCTATCGCGGCGAGGAAGTGCTGCGCGGTTTTGATGCCGATGTACGCACCGAAGTGCATGAGGGTCTGAAGGAAGCTGGCGTGCAGGTTATCACCGGGACGGTGTTTGAGAAAATCGAGAAGCGGGACGGGGCGGATCTGCCCTTGCACCTGACCATGACCAATGGCCATACGCTCGACTGCGACGTTATCATGATGGGCGTTGGGCGCCGTCCGAACACGGAAGGCCTAGGTTGCGAAAATGCCGGCGTCGAATTAAATGAGAAGGGTGCCATTCCGGTCAATGAGTGGTCGAAGACAAATGTCGATACGGTATGGGCTGTTGGTGATGTGACTGACCGTGTCGCGTTGACGCCTGTGGCCATTCGCGAGGGCCACGCATTTGCGGAGACGGAATTCTACGACAAGCCTTGGCATTTTGATCACAGTGACATTCCGACGGCCGTATTCACTCAGCCAGAAGTCGGCACGGTTGGAATGACCGAGGCCGATGCTCGAAAAGAGTTCGGCGAAATCGATATCTACAAGACCAGGTTCAAGCCGATGAAGAATGCGCTGAACGGTGACCAAACACGCATCCTGATGAAGCTGGTTGTGCGCGCATCCGACGAAAAAGTCCTGGGTGTTCATATTGTTGGCGATGATGCCGCTGAAATGATCCAAATGGTTGGTATCGCCGTGAAGATGGGCGCCACAAAGCCGGACTTCGACCGGACCTGCGCGCTGCACCCCTCTTCCGCCGAGGAGTTGGTAACCATGCGCCAGAAATGGGTACCGGACGTGCAGGCGACCTAGCCGACGCTCCGGTCAGTGTTCCGGCGCCTAATTCTCCACGGGGAGATAGGCGTTGGAGGCGGCATTGAAGGCATGGACATTGTCGGAATCACAGACGAGCAGCGATAGTCCGTTTTGTTGGGCATTCACGATACCGAGGCGCTTGCAGGCGGTATCAACCGGGATCGGTGCAGGTTCTGTCGCGAGCGTCACCTTGCAATCGCTGAGCCTGCCCCAGCGGGACCAAAATCCGCAGGTCAAAGTATCGGCTGTGCCATCATCGTCCATGTCGAATGAGATCGACTGGGTAGCCGCGGCGTCATCAGTGTCCAAGCCGAACATGCTGGACCGAAGTTCGACGAGCGCGGTGACCTCGCGCTTGAACGTCTTGAGGACAAGCTCCGGCTTGTCAGCCTTCAGGGCGTACAGGTGAACATCCTGTTTGAAATCGTCCGTGTTCATGCCTTCATTGGAAGAAATGAACTTGGCAACCCAGCGCCCTTCATGGAGTTCTGCGGTCGGTGGATCCCAAGCATAGATGTCCTCAATCTTGCTGACGAGGAAGTGGCCGCTGCCCATGTCGGCGACGAAGAAGTATTCAGCCGGACAGCAATTGCCGCCGCCATGCACGGACACGATGGCGTCCAGCGTGCCGTCCGCATTGAAATCCTTGAGTAATTCCACCGTTGGGGCGCCGTAGCCAAATTCGTGAATTGTGTATTCTAGGCCATTGACGGTTGCCTTCAGGACGACATTCTCCTGCAGGAAGGAGAATTCGTCTTCCTGCTCAAACCAGTATTCCGCCTTGCGCGTCGGCTCTTCAGGCTGAGCGGGCGCGGCGGGGCCGGCCGTGCAGCCCGCAAAGCAAAGCCCACGTGGCAGTTTTCCCGGCGCCATGAAAGGGCGGCTGGAAGATTTGCGCTTGTCGGAAACTTCAGCGAGTGCCTGATAGAACGCAACGACTGCGTCCTGTCCGGGGCGGCGAATTTCCTCTGCCAGCGTATCGGCGAACAGGCCGTCATCCGGCGTGGTCTCTCCTGCTGCTGTGGCGAAGGCAACCAGCATTCCGGGACGTTGCGATACGCGCGTCATGCCTTTGTCGGCAATGGATTTCGAAAAGGCGAATTTCAGCTCGTTGCGGCAGGCATCGGACACGACGAAGACCGCTTTTGCCCTGGAGGCCTGAAGGCTGGCGAGGACTTCTTCGAGTTCGACCCCCTTGCGGAATATGTGGCTTGCCGCGGTGATGGTTTCCTTGGCGGGGATCAGGTAGTTGCGCGCTTCGCGATCATCGTAGGCGGCCGCGCCGTGCCCGGAATAGTAGAAGAACGCGATCACTTCATGGCCAGCATCGGCTTCTTCTCCGATGCGGGCCTCGAACTTGTCGAACGCATCTTCCATCCCGTCTTCGTCAAGATCAAACCGGGGCAGGGTCTCGAACCCAACCGCGGCCAGCGCTTCTTCCATTGTGCGCACATCCTTGTGCGTGTTGGTCAGAGCGCCGACTTCTGCCGGGTAGTCCTGGTTTCCGATCAGCAGGGCAATGCGTTTTTCGTCAGCCCGCGCATGGCTCACTAGTAACAGGCAAACGAGCAAGGCCGAAAACGATCTGAGCATCGACATTGTGCGTGTCCCCTATATCCACCAGAGCTGATACTAGGGGCACACGTCCGGAGTGTCACCCGCCATCAAGCTTCAACGAGCGATTTCAGTTCCAACGCGACGGTTTTGAGGCTCTCCCGGATGGGTTTCAGCCCGCCGCCGCGACCGGCATGGATGACCAATTGTTTCCAGGCGGGCTCGCCTTCACGCGGCGCCTTGACCTGCAAATGACCAGAGCGGGGCAGTGCTGAGCGTAGCAAGGCCCCCGCCAGGTCAAAGCCTGCTTTGGAATTGTATGCGCCGTTGCGAGCATCAGCTTCAAAGGTGGATTGCTCCGACCGGCCAACCGCATTGAACAGCACAGACAGGTCCGGGCGGTGTTCGGGGGCAATCTGTTCCCGGATGACCTGGTTCAGAAGGCGCACACCGCGCAGGGAGTAGATGTCGGCATGCATGGGGGCGAGCACGCGGTCGGCTGCCTCCAATGCGCATCGCGTCAGGAAGGTGGCGTTGGGATTGGTATCGAACACGATCAGATCATAATCGCTGCGATAGCGCTCAATCGACTGAAGGAAGTGTTCCTTGATCAGTGCGAGTGAGGCCGGGTCTGATGCGAAGGCGTATTTCGATATTTCGAACTGGCCGGAGATCAGGTCGAGCCGCCCGCCCGGACTGCCTTCGCCCATCAATTCATGGATGAGTTTTTCTTTCGGAACTGGCGCGAACGGGTCGGTGGAGAGGGTGAGCCAGGATTCTGCCGGACTGGTCGCATCCCGCGCATGCAGGCGCGACTTCTCGAACAGGGAGATGACCGACTTGTCTGCGGCAGCGCTGGCATCTGCGACATCCATTTCAAAAAAGGTCTGAGTGAGATTGTATTGCGGATCGAGATCAACCAGCAGGATGCGCCCACCAAGCGCGCCTTGCCATGCGCCGAAGACCTGGCTGGATATCGTCGTCTTGCCGACGCCGCCCTTCAAGTTCATCACCGCCAGCACGGGGCATTTGCTCTTGTAGGCTTGCCGCGTCTCGTTCACGAGTTGCTTGATGCCGTCTGGCGTTGTCGATGACAGGCGAAGGTGCGGCAGGACTTCATGCTTGAAGAAGCCATTCAGGCGGGCCTTGTCGATCTGATACGGGATCAGTTTGAGGCCGCGTGCCTTGGCGCGTTCGACATCCTGGCGCACGGCCTTGGACCGGACGGAGGATGCCGACACGAGAACAATCATGGCAAACGCGTCGTCAATCGACTGGTTTGCCATGTCGCGGGAAGCCCCATCGTTCGGCACATACCAGTCAGGAATGGCCGCCGTGCGGAGGGCTTCGTGCAGCTCCAGAAGCGCATCGAAATCCTTGGCGGAGTGGCTGATATAGACGTGCGACATGACTAGATTTGAGGTTCTCCGAGCGACAAAAGGCCTATGCAATTACTAAAAGGCCAAATCATGATTCCTCCACCAATCTGCTGTGAAATTATAGTGAAACTTGAGCGTGTGCCTGCCATGTGATTAATGCGGCTCATAATTGGAGTAACCGAGATGACCTGGACCCCCTCAGATTGGCGCCAACTGCCAGCAAAGCACATTCCGGAAGACTATCCGGATTCTGCCGCGCTTGCTGCAGTCGAGGAGAAGCTGAAAGGCTTTCCGCCGCTGGTCTTTGCTGGCGAGGCTCGTCGATTGAAGCAGCGCCTTGGCGAAGTGGCGGCCGGAGAGGCATTTCTACTGCAGGGCGGCGATTGCGCCGAGAGCTTCAAGGAGTTCCATCCCGACAATATTCGCGACACGTTCCGCGTGATCCTGCAGATGGCGGTCGTGCTGACCTTTGCGGCATCGAAGCCAGTGGTCAAAGTTGGCCGAATTGCTGGCCAGTTCGGCAAGCCGCGGTCGTCGCCCATCGAGACGATTGATGGGGTGACGCTGCCTTCTTATCGCGGTGACAATATCAATGGCATGGACTTCACGACCGAGAGCCGCATTCCAGATCCCGAGCGTCTGACTCAAGCCTACTCCCAGTCAGCGGCCACGCTGAACCTGCTGCGCGCCTTCAGCCAGGGCGGCTATGCGAACCTCGCCAACGTCCACCGCTGGATGCTCGGCTTTGTTGACCGTAGCCCGCAGGGCGAGCGGTATGAGCAATTGGCGGACCAGATTTCGAAGTCACTGGACTTCATGAAAGCTTGTGGTGTGACGCCCGATAGCGTTCCGCAAATGTCTCAGGTCGAATTCTATACCAGTCATGAAGCACTATTGCTCGGCTACGAAGAAGCGATGACACGCATCGATTCCACATCCGGCGAATGGTACGATACGTCAGCTCACATGCTGTGGATTGGCCATCGTACGCGCCAGATAGACCACGCTCATGTCAATTTCTGCAAGGGCGTGCGGAATCCGATCGGCATCAAATGCGGACCCGGACTGGAAACGGACGAGTTGCTGCGCCTGATCGAGACGCTGAACCCGAATGACGAGCCGGGCCGGATCACTCTGATCTCTCGTTTCGGATCGGACGGTGTGGCGCAAGGCCTGCCGCCACTGGCGCGCGCCGTGAAGAAAAGTGGCCGGACCGTGGTCTGGTCATGTGATCCGATGCACGGAAACACGCTGAAGACCGATAGTGGCTTCAAGACGCGTCCCGTGGATCGCATCCTGTCGGAAGTGCGCCAGTTCGTGGACGAGCTGTCGTCGGAAGGCTGCTATCCGGGTGGCGTACATTTTGAAATGACTGGCCAGGACGTGACCGAATGCATCGGCGGTGCTCAGGCGATTTCAGAAGAAGATCTGTCGTCTCGATACCACACTCATTGCGATCCTCGCCTGAATGGCGAACAGGCCCTTGAACTGGCTTTCATGATCGCAGAGAAGCTGCAGTCCGTCGGGGCCTCCGGCACCGCCGAGCTCAAAGCGGGATAGAAAGACAGTTCCATGCGCACGCACCGCCTGGGCTGGCCTGCCTGGGCGCGGCCAGCCGACATTGCAGACCTGTTGCGGCTATCGGTACCGATAGCCTTCACGCGCATGTCGCAAATGCTGATGGCTGTGACGGATGCCGTTGTGCTTGGGCAATATGCGCCCGGTGAGCTGCCATATATTCTGAACTCGTGGCTGCCGATGGGCGTTTCGCTCGGGTTGGGACTCGGCATTCTGTTGGGTGTGCAGGTGCTGACCTCTGAACTGCTCGGTATTGGACGTGAGAAGGAAAGCGGCCGCATCTTCCGGCGCGGCCTGTGGACCAGCGTCTGGCTTGGCATCCTATTGATGGCGGTCGTCTATTTTTCGTCCAGCGCGCTGTTCACATGGCTCTTTGTCGATATTGCTCCTCCGACCGAGGTTGCAGCATCGGTCGACCCTCATACGGTCGCTGAATCCGTGGCGGGCGTAACCCGCATCCTGTCCTACGGGATGGTAGGCTTCATGATCTCCACGGTTTGCGGCTACTATCTGGAAGCGCTGCGCCGGCCCTTGCTGGTTTCGGCCGTGATGTATTTCGGTGTATTGCTCAACGTGATCATTGACCTCGCATTGGTCGGCGGATTTTGGGGGTTCGAGCCCATGGGTGCCGCAGGTGTGGCGTGGGCGACCACAGGCTCTCGCCTGTTGATCACGATCCTGTTGCTCGTTGCCGTGATCTTGCTGACTCCCGCCTTCAGAAAGTCACCAACCAGTCCCGAAAACGAGGCCAAACGGCAGCTGTCGGTCGGCACGGGCACCGCCATCAGCAATGTTGCCGAGTGGGGCGGGTTTAACCTGACCTATGTGATCGCGACATGGATCAGCCTCGCTGCCAACTCTGTCTATGGCTATGCAATTCAGATCATGGGGCTTTGCTTCATGTTCTATCTGGGCATTGCGACCGCCACCAGCGTCCGCGTGGCGGAGGCCTATGGCCGACGAAACCTGACGGAGATGCGGGATGCAGGGCGCCTTGGCGTGGCAGCCACACTTGTGATGGGGGTGGCGCTTGGTTTGGTTCTGATCGTTTTCAATAATTCGTTGGCCGGCTTCCTCGTGAAGGATGATGCCGTGATCAACGGTGTTCATCTCGCATCCGGCATCGCTGCCCTGCTCGTGATGGTGTCATTTGTAACGGTTTTTGACGGGCTGCAGGCGACAGCCTCATTCGCGCTCAGGGCGCAGGAGATCGTCTGGTCGCCAAGCCTTATCCATATCGGCTCGTTCTTCCTAGTGATGCTGCCAGCCTGCTACTGGCTGGGCATTGTCGAAGGCCGGGGTGCACGCGGCATGATGGAGGGGGTGTTTGTCGGTGTGTTTACGGCCGGGATACTGCAAACCATGTTGCTGGAATGGAAAACGGCGCGCCAGCCGAGCCGACGCGCCGCTTGAATTCCATGGTCAGGACCTATCAGTCCTGAGGAACCCTAGAGGTCTTTCAGAGCCGAAGCCGGCTTGAAAGCAGCCGATGTCTTTTCCGGGATCTTGATTTCTTCGCCGGTGGCTGGGTTGCGGCCCGTGCGAGCATTCCGGGTTTTGGCCGAGAATGTGCCGAAGCCTGCGATCGCCACTTGCTGACGGTCTTTCACGGCACCAGCAATTGCGTCGAAAACAGCGTCTACAGCCTTGCCGGCGTCGCTTTGCGACAGACCGGATTCACCTGCGACAGCTTTTGTAAGTTCGCCCTTATTCATAGGGGTTCTCCTCTAATGTTAAACGGCGATCCCCCGCCGTTGCAGCGACATACCCACGATTCGTAAGGCGTGAATATGACGAAAGCCCAATAAAGACGGGCTATGCGCCGAGAATCCAGCCCTCTTCTGACTGAATTTGCGATATTTTTCCCTCGTCAAGAGAAGTATTTGTGGAAATTCGCCCATTCAACCGGCCTTTTTCGTCCATTTCCGAATAGTAATGGGCGATCTGGCGGACCTGCGCCGCGTCCGGCGTTTCCCCTTTTTCGGGCTTGGTGGGAACAAGTGACGGATAGATTTCGGCAATAACGACCTCAATGCCTTCAAGCGTCTCCTCGGTCATCTCGCCATCCTCGAATTCGAATGGCCAGATGCGTGAAGAGGGTAGTGACTGCCTGAGCGCGTGCACATGGGGAATTCCGGTCAGCGACTGGCTGCCCACGCTACCCGTATAAGCCAACTGCCAGACCGATTTCGGCTGTCCACGCTTTGAGTCTCTCAGATGGGTTTCCACGATACGATACTCAGGCAGGATCTGACCGCTGAATTCCGGTTTCTTGTCGGAGAGTGTCGAGACGACATCGCGTGCGGGAGCCCCCCAGAAAGGGAAAGGTCCTTTCGAGATCGCATAATTCATGCCTGCCGCAATCGCGTAGCGCGGATTGGAATTGTCGGCCTTGTCTTTCATCTTGGACGCCAGGTGCGCATGCATGGCCTGCCAAGGTGCGTTGGTCGATGTGTCGAGGCCCAATGCAGCCGCGGTGCCTGCCGGATAACCTAGCGAGAAGTCAAAGCCAATCAGGACGCGGTCTCCGCGCCCTGTCAGCTTGGCGATGATGCCATCAAGGAAGGTCCGCGCCTTGAGGCGCGTATCAATATTGACGGACTGGTACTGCAGCTTGAGCCGGGCGTCTTTTGCAAGAATCCCGATCCAGATGGAGTTCTTCCCCGTCACAGGTTTGGACGCGGCACTCCAGTCCACCATGATATAGGCATCAAACAGACGCGACATAACTACCCCAGCTTGACCAGCATCTTGCCGGTATTGGCGCCTTCAAACAGGCCGATGAATGCTTCGGGTGCCTTTTCGATACCCTCTTTGACGGTCTCTTCGTATTTCATCTGACCAGACGGAATCCACTTTGCCATGTCCTTGAAAAAGTCGGGCTGCATATCGGCATGCGTAGATACAATGAAACCTTGGATCTTCAGCTGTTTGCCGACGATCTGAATAACATTGTGCGGGCCGGTTGGTTGGCCGGTCTCATTGTATTGCGCAATCATGCCGCATTCGGCGAAACGGGCCATCGGCCGGGCAACTTCGATAGCAGCGGTCAGGTGATCGCCGCCGACATTGTCGAAATAGACATCAATGCCTTTGGGAGCTGCTTCGCGCAGCGCTTTGACAAGTCCGTCGAAGCCGCCAGCGGCCTTGTAGTCGATGACATGATCCGCGCCGAGCGATTTGACGACGTCGCATTTCTCTTTGCCGCCCGCCGAACCAATCACAGTGCAGCCTTTGATCTTGGCAATCTGGACCACGGTCGAGCCGACCGCACCGGCCGCGCCGGACACGAAGACCGTGTCGCCTTCTTTGAGTTCGGCGACCCGTAGCAGACCTGCATAGGCCGTTAGGCCCGGCATGCCTGCGACGCCAAGAAACGCGCTTTCCGGTAGGCCCACTTCGGGAAGCTTCTGAGCCATGGCCATTTCGGGCTTGCCAACCCACGCCGTGCGCCAGCCTGCCATGGAGGAGACGAGATCGCCTTCCTTGTAGTCTGGGTGGTTGGAAACTGTCACGCGGCCCACAGCGCCACCTTGCATGGTTTCACCGATCTGGAAGGGCGGAACATAGCTTTCGCGGTCCTGCATACGGCCGCGCATATAAGGGTCGACCGACATCCACTCATTCTTGACCTGGATTTCGCCAGCGCCGGGTGGGGCGATGTCGATGGTTTTCATCTGGAAATCCGAAAATTTCGGCATGCCAACCGGGCGGGCGGCAAGGGACCATTCGGTGGATGTGAGTGCAGTCATGATGTTTCCTTCCTCTATTTTGTAGAGGCGTAAGTGGACCGGCATACCGGACGTGTGAAGGGGGCGACGGAAAGATTCTGTAATTCTCCGTGTGAGCGAGGCCTGAGGCCAAGACTTGCAGCTCTTCGCGATGCAGTGTCTTTAAGGTGGGAAGAGGGCTAATCTGTTATGACCACACTAAAAGTCGGCGTCGCGGGCGCCGGAGTTTTTGGAAACTATCACGCCCAGAAGGCCGCTGCGTCTGCCCGAACCGAGCTTGTCGGTGTTTACGACATCGATCTTGAGCGCGCGACGCGGATCGCCAGCCAGTTCGGCGCCAAGGGTTTTGACAATTACGAAGCATTTCTGGACGCGTGTGATGCAATCGTCATTGCGGTTCCGGCTATCTGGCATGAAAAGCTGGCGCGGCAGGCCATTGAGGCGCACTGCCATGTGCTCGTCGAGAAACCGCTGGCGCTGACCGGCAAGGCTGCGCGTGATCTCGCTGATGAGGCCGCGGCCCGCGGCCGTATCCTGCAGGTGGGGCATCAGGAGCGGTTTGTCGCGCGGGCAATGGGCGTGCTGGCGATCGAAGAGACACCCCTGCTGATCGAATCCGTCCGCGCCGGACCGCCGGCGCCAGACAATCGTGCAGGCGATGTCTCGGTCATCTGGGATCTCATGATCCACGATTTGGACCTTGCTGCGATGATGATGGGGAATGAGTTCACCGGCGTCATGGCGAGTGGCAAGCGGGTTCATTCTGATCATATCGACGAAGCAAACGCCCAGTTCACCTATGCGAGCGGTGGCGTGGCGCGTCTGATGGCCAGCCGGGCAGCGGAAGCGCGCCAGCGTTCCATGCACGTTGTCTATCCGTCGGGCGAGATCTCCATCGACTTCCTGACACGGCAACTGGTCAATACGACGCCATATGATGTGAGAGTAGAGATCGCTGCGGATCTGCCGGACCCTCTGGGAGCCGCTGATGAGGGTTTCTACGCAGCCTGCCTTGGTTTGGGGCGCAGCCCTGTTCCCGCGCATGGCACGGTCGGCGCTGTTGCCATGGCAGAAGCCGCTGAAAAGTCGGTACTGGCCAAACTCGACGGCTAACCGACGGCGCTATCGGTTCTGTTTGGGATCGTGCTTTGGCGCTGGGGCAAGACGCATCACTTCGGTTTGGAAGCGTTCATCATTGCCGTCGGCGAGGAAAGGCAGCGCGTCGGAAATCGCCCTGACCAGCGGATCGAACCAGTCATGATCGGCTTTTGAGAAATCGGACAGCACGTAAGGCATGACCCGCGACTTGTCGCCGGGGTGGCCGACACCAATTCGCACGCGGCGCACGTTCTCGCCGAGGTGGGCAATCATCGAGCGAACGCCATTATTGCCGGAATGACCGCCACCCTGTTTCAGGCGGACGCGGCCAGGCGCAAGGTCGATCTCGTCATGCAGGACAACGATATCTTCCGGTGAGAGCTTGTAGAACTGAGCCACTTTGGAGAGCGCACGCCCGGTCTCATTGTAGAAAGTCTGCGGCTTCACCAGCAGGGTCTTGATGCGGTCGGGGCCGATAAAGCCCTCCGCAATCTCGCTTTCGAATTTGGAGCGCCAGGGTTGGAATCCATGGGCGGCGTGGATCTCGTCCAAGACAAGAAAACCGGCATTGTGCCGGTTCTTCGCATATTTTTCGCCTGGATTACCCTGACCGGAAAGAATGAGCACGACTTGGCCTCCCTCTTCCGAATTAGCAGGGCTTGGCTGTGTGCCCAGCCCCAAAAGGCTGGACACACGAGACCATAATGTACCGATCAGTCTTCCGACTCTGCGTCAGCTTCGGCTGCTGGCTCTTCGCCTTCGGCCTCTTCACCTTCTTCCGTCGTGGTTTCGGTGGTTGCCGTACGGCCAGCGATCGTGGCGATCGTGAAGTCGCGGTCGGTGATGGTTGGCTCTGCATCGCCCGGCAACTTGATGTCGGAGATTTTCACATTGTCGCCGACTTCCAACTCGGAAACGTCTGCTTCCAGGGATTCCGGAATGTTGCCGGCTGGAACCAGAAGTTCGACCGTGTGACGCACCACGTTGAGCGTGCCGCCCTTCTTGAGGCCAGGGGAAACTTCTTCGCCGATGAAGTGAACCTGGACTTCGACCTTGATCTTCTGATCGCGGCTGACGCGGAACAGATCGACGTGCATGGGCTGATCGGAGACCGGGTGCATCTGGATCGCCTGTGGGATCACCATCTGCTTCTCGCCCTTGTGAACGAGTGTTGCAGTCGACGACAGGAAGTGACCGGTTTCGATGGCCTTGAGCACTTCGTTGCGCTTCAGGGAGATCGCGACGGGGTCTTCACCACCACCATAAAGAACGCCGGGCACGAGGCCTTCACGACGTGCTGCGCGGGATCCGCCGGTGCCTACGCGCTCACGCAGTTCGACATTGAAACTAATCTTGGATTTCGACATGGGGTTTCCTTTCGCCCTCGACTCCGCCTCTCCATCTTGGGATGAGGTAAGAAGCTGACACGAGCGGCCTTGCGCCGCCGTTTCTGAAGGCGCGCGGATAGCCCATACCGTCCGGAATGGCAAGGGCGCGGCGGCAGCCCCCTTAGACCAAAGTCCCCCCTGTCCGAAGTGCGTGGCGCGTGTATGCTCCGTTCTGGAGGATTCTGCCCGTGAAACATCATATCATGCTGGCGCTCGGCATACTGCTAGGGCTCGTCTTCGCCGTTCGGCTGGCCGTGGCCATACTCCAGCCGGGGCTTGGCTTTCGTGAAGTCTATCTCGCGGGTGGACTTGTCCTGTCGGCCTGGCTGATGCTGGGAGGGGTCGCGGAATGGTGCCATACTCGTGCAACCGGCAAAGTGCGGCAGCCATCCTCAGAGGATTGATGGCGCAGGACCGGATGACCCGGATCATCGTCTTAGACCAAAGTTTATCTTTTCCATTCCGTCCGCTTCCGGCAGCCTGCAAGCTGCGGAACCCCGCACAGACCAAAATGTCAGGGAGGAAAAAGTGTCGGAACCAAGCAAGGAAATTGATGCGAAAGGGTATTGGCGGGATGTCATCCGCCTGACCCTCAGCCTGCTCGTCATCTGGTTTGCAGTGTCATACGGGGCGGGCATCCTGTTTCGCGACCTGCTGGACAATCTCTCGATTGGCGGTGCGCCACTCGGTTTCTGGTTTGCGCAGAATGGATCGATCTATGTCTTCGTCGGACTGATCTTCTACTATTGCCGCGCCATGAACCGTCTCGAGAAGAAATACGGCGTGGAGGCTTGAGACGATGGGACAGGACTTCTGGACATATTTCTGGGTTGTCGGCACGTTCGGCACCTATATCGCGATCGCCGTGTGGGCTCGGGCTTCGTCTACGGATGATTTCTATGTGGCCGGCCATGATGTTCACCCCACTGTCAATGGCATGGCAACGGCGGCCGACTGGATGTCGGCAGCCTCCTTCCTGTCGATGGCGGGCCTGATCGCCTTCCTAGGCTATGGCGGTTCGGTCTACCTTATGGGCTGGACCGGCGGCTATGTGCTTCTGGCGCTTTTGCTGGCGCCGTTCCTGCGAGAGTTCGGCAAGTTCACTGTGCCGGATTTCGTGGGGGACCGGTATTATTCGACCACGGCCCGATTGATCGCCGTGCTGTGTGCCCTGTTCGTCTCGTTCACCTATATTGCCGGCCAGATGAAGGGCGTCGGCGTGGCCTTTTCCGGCTTCCTGGGGGTCGAGTTCAATACGGGCATCATGGTCGGCATGGCGATTGTGTTCGTTTATGCGGTTCTGGGCGGCATGAAAGGCATCACCTACACCCAGGTGGCGCAATATTGCGTGCTGATCTTTGCCTATACGGTTCCGGCGATCTTCATCTCCCTGATCATCACGGGCAATCCGATCCCGCAGCTGGGGTTCATCTCGAATGTGCGCGGCGACGATGTGGCGATGCTCGAAAAGCTGAACACGGTGGTGCAGGATCTGGGTTTCCTCGAATACACCCAGACCAACAAGTCGATGATCGATGTCTTTGCGATCACCGGCGCGCTTATGTTCGGCACCGCCGGCCTGCCGCACGTGATCATCCGCTTCTTCACCGTATCAAGCCCGGGCGCGGCCCGTGTGTCGGCGGGGTGGGCGCTGGTCTTCATAGCACTGCTCTATACGACCGCACCTGCGGTGGCCTCATTCGCCCGTCTGAACTTCATCGATACAGTGAACGAGTCGACCTATATCGCGGATGATGCCGACTATGACACCGCAGCGGCGGCGATCCTTGCGGCCGGCGGCAAGCCGACCCCGAAATGGTTCAAGGACTGGGAAAAAACGGGCCTGCTCGGCGTCGAGGACAAGAATGGGGATGGCATCATCCAGTACCGCGCCGGGGACGAGAACGAGGTCACCAAGCTGGATCGAGACATCTTCGTGATGGCCAATCCGTCCATTGCCAATCTGCCGGCCTGGGTGATCGGGCTCGTGGTGGCAGGCGGGCTTGCCGCGGCCCTGTCCACGGCGGCAGGCTTGCTCATGGTCATATCGTCATCGATCTCACACGATCTGTGCCGACGTACCTTCTTTACCGGCATGTCAGACAAGGACGAGTTGCGGGTGGCGCGGGTCTCGGCCGCCGGAGCCGTGATCCTGGCTGGAATCATGGGGATGAACACGGCCAAGCTGGGCTTCGTGGCGCAGGTGGTGGCCTTCGCTTTCGGACTGGCGGCAGCGTCCCTGTTCCCAGTCATCGTTCTGGGCATCTTCTGGAAGCGGATGAACCGGGAAGGCGCGATTGCGTCCATGCTGACGGGGCTCGTCTCGACCTTCAGCTACATCTACTACTTCAAGTTCGTCGACACGGATCCGGCGAACTGGTGGTTCGGTGTGTCGCCTGAAGGCATCGGCTTCCTGTTCATGTTCCTGTCCCTGGCTGTGGGGATCGTGGTGGCCCTTGTCACAGCCCCGCCTCCGCAGGACATCCAGGACCTGGTCGAGGACATCCGGGTCCCCGGACAGCGCTCGCCGCATGGCATCGCCGATCAGGACATGGCGCCGATCCCGGCAGAGTAGCGCGCCACTTCCCGGTGATTGCTGCGGGCGGCCTCCCTCTCCGGGCCGCCCGCTTTTTCATGCCTGCAGCAGAGGCTTTAGACAAAGGGCGCATTTGCCGGGGCGTCAGGACGTGTATGCTGGGGGAAGACGCATAGAGAGGTGTTCATGCCGGTCTGGCTGATCCTGGGCGCAACGACGCTCTACATGCTTGGATTGTTCCTGATCGCCTGGCAAGGCGACCGGCAGGCCACACGCCCGGGCTTCGTCCAGCATCCGCTCGTCTATGCGCTGGCCTTGGCAGTCTATTGTACCTCCTGGACCTATTTCGGCGCTGTCGGTACGGCTGCGCAGAGCGGGTGGGACTATCTGACCATCTATCTCGGTCCGACACTCGTCTTCGTGGCATTTCCCGGCATCGTGCGGCGGATCGGCGATGTCACACAGCGAGAGGGCATCTCTTCCTTGTCTGATTTCCTGTCGGCCAGGTATGGCAAGAGCCGCGCGGTTGCTGCCGCTGCAACGCTGGCCGCCGTCGCAGGAAGTCTGCCCTATATTGCACTGCAGCTGAAATCCATCGGCATGAGCTTTCAGGCACTGGCATATGGCGCAGACGGCGCGATCAACACACCGACCAATGAAACAGTTCTGCTGACCGCTATTGTGCTGGCGATTTTTGCCATCCTGTTCGGCACGCGACAGTCGGACGCCACGCGGCACAATTCCGGCCTGATGCGCGTGCTGGCGTTGGAGGCCGTGCTCAAGCTCGCCGCACTGGTGGCTGTTGCGATCCTGTCGGTGTTCCTTCTGGTGCAGGGGGGCTTGCCGGATCGTGAATTGGCCACACAGCCCTTTGACCGCTTTTCCGTGTCGGAACGATTCCTGACCATGACGCTTCTGTCGACGGCGGCCATTGTCTGCCTGCCGCGCCAATTCCATGTCGCCATGATCGAGCGTCAGGGGCAGAAGGATCTTGATACGGCCAGATTGGTGTTCCCACTCTACATGTTGCTCACGAGTCTGGTCGTGGTGCCCATCGCGATGGCTGGTCTGAGCCTCTTCGGCGCGGCAGCGCAGCCGGATCTGTTCGTCCTGGATCTACCTCTCGAACAAGGCAATGGCCTGCTGGCGACCCTCGTCTTTCTGGGCGGCTTTTCAGCTGCGACCGGCATGGTCATCATCTCCACTGTCGCCCTGTCCACCATGGTCACGAATGATCTGGTCGTGCCGGCCATCATGCAGTCCGGACGATTTGCCAGCCTAAGCGGAGATGCCGGATCAAGGATCGTGTCGGCCCGCCGCATCGTGATCGTGGTCGTGCTGCTTCTCGCCTATGCCTATTACCGCGTGGCGGGGACAGGTGCGCTGGCCCAGATCGGCCTCCTGTCCTTTGCCGCGGCAGCGCAATTTTCTCCGGCGCTGATCGGGGCGGTCACTTGGCGAGGTGGGCGTCGGTCCGGTGTCCTCGCAGGTCTGGTCGCGGGGATGGGGGTGTGGGCCTACACGCTCTTCCTGCCCGCCATTTTCGGGTATGACGCGATGGCCGCGCTTGTGCCGAGGGTTCTGGACCCGCATGCTCTGTTCGGATTGCGGATCGATGACAGTCTGACCCATGGCGTCCTGTGGAGCCTTGGCACCAATCTGTTCCTGTTCGCAATCGTATCGATGCGATCACGGGAACGGTTGAGGGACCGGGTTCAGGCATCCGCCTTTGTCAGTGGCGATGAAGTGGTCGAGATCGCGGAAGGCGCGGTCGAGAGCCACGCCTTCCAGGTGTCGCCCAATGGCCTGAAGACACTCGCTTCCCGCTTTCTCACGCCGGAAGCGGTGGACCATGCCTTTGACCAGTTCGAGACTGAAACAGGTATTGTCGCAACCGGAGATGCGCCTGCGGACTGGAGACTGGTCCAGCGCACCGAGAAACTGCTCGCCAGCGCACTCGGTTCATCTTCGGCACGGGTCGTCCTGTCCTCGGCGATCGGTGGCAGCGATGTGGCCCTGCCGGATGTTCTGTCCATGCTGGATCACAAGACGCAGGCGGCCCGGTTTGAACGTCACATGCTGCAATCCATGCTCGAGAATGTCCCGCAGGGGATCAGCGTCGTGGATTCCGATCAAAGATTGGTAGCCTGGAATACGGCCTATGTGGACTTGTTCGATTATCCGGCGGACAAGGTGGGCGTCGGTGTTCCCGTGGCTGAACTGATCGAGCACAATATCCGCACCGGCTGGATCGATGGGGATCCTGTCGAGGAGGCGCGCAGGCGCGTCGGACATATGCGATCCGGCAGTCCGTATACCTATGAGAGGCGAAATCCGGACGGGCGCTACCTGCGCATCAGCGGCAACCCCATGCCGGGCGGCGGGTATGTCACCACTTTTGCTGACATTACCGACGACAAGCTGCGTGAACGCGCCCTGGTTGAGGCAAACGAGTTGCTGGAAAGCCGGGTCAAGACGCGAACCCGTGAGCTTGAGCAAATGGCAGAAGATCTCACCCTTGCCCGGAAAGAGGCGGAAGGCGCGAATGCGTCCAAGACGCGCTTCCTGGCTGCGGCGAGTCATGACCTGTTGCAGCCGCTGAACGCCGCGCGGCTGTATCTTGGATCGCTCATGGCCAGTGACACAGAATGTGATTTGGCGGCACGCGCGGACCGATCCATTCAGTCTGCAGATGAATTGCTCAAGGGATTGCTCGACATATCCCGTCTGGACCATAGCCAGGTCGAGGCAGTCCCCGTACGCCTTCCCTTGGGCCCGTTGATGGAAGACCTGGTCGACGAGGCGCTTCCGATGGCGCAGGCGGCGGGGCTTTCCGTGCGGCTGGCACCCACACAGCTGGCAGTGCTTGCCGATCCGGATTTTCTCAAGAGCATTCTGCGCAATCTCATCTCGAATGCCCGGCGATATACACAGTCGGGCGGAGTCCTTGTCGGGGCACGCCTACGCGGGGATGCGGTAAGGATCGAAGTTCACGATACCGGGCCTGGCATACCGGCAGACCGTCTGGAACGGATCTTCGAGGAGTTTCGTCGGTATGAGGATTCCGACAATACCGGCATTCGGGGAGCAGGGCTTGGCCTGTCTGTCGTGCGCCGCCTGGCAGGCCTGATGGGGGCGTCCATTGATGTGCAGTCGACACCGGGTCGCGGCAGTGTTTTCTCGGTGACCGTGCCAAAGGCTGAATTGCATAGACGCCCGCGCCGGATGCAGTCGGCGCCGGTTGAGCCGGCTGACCGGGATCTGGTCGGCCTGCGCGTCCTGTTCGTGGATGACGAGCCTGCCAATGTTGACGGCATGAGCCGGTTGCTGAAAGGCTGGGAGTGTCAGGCGACCTGTGTCCGGACACCTGAAGAGGCGCTGGCTGCCATGCAGTCAGCGCAATTTGACGCAGTGATTGCAGACCTCAATCTCGGCGACGGGCAGAATGGACTGGATCTGCTCCTGGGACTACGCAAGCGGCTCGCCCATGCCGGCAATGTTTTATTGCTGACCGCAGCCACGTCCACCGCCGAATCGTCATCCGCCAGGACGGCCGGCATTGCCATCCTTCACAAGCCGAGCAATCCGGCGGACATCCGCAAATTTCTGAAAGACTGTGCCACTGCCGGAGGGACGGAAAGCGCGGCTCAATCGGTCAGCGATGTGGCGTCCTGATAGATCAGCAAGGCCTGTGTGCGATTATTCGCCCCGAGCTTCCGGAAGATCGCTGTCATGTGCGCCTTCACCGTCGCCACGGAAATATCCATTTCATAGGCGATCTGCTTGTTGAGCAGGCCATCGGACAATCGGGCGAGCACGCGTCTCTGGGCGGGGGTGAGGCTGGCAATGCGTTCGGCGGCACAATTGGCTGGCAGGGACTTTCCGACACATTCCGGAAACCATTGCCCCCCATCCAGCGTCGTGGCGAGCGCCGCCGACAGGTCGTCCAGGGACATGCTCTTGGGGAGGTATCCGGCCGCACCGAGCATACGGGCCGTTTCAAAGGCTTCTGGCGTTTCCGTGGCGGATACAACCACAACGGGGCAGTCCGGCCTGGCAGCCCGCAGCCGGGTAAGGCCCTCGAACTCTGCCGAGTCGCCGAGATTGAGATCAAGCAGCACCAAATCCACGTCATCGGCCTGCAGGCGGGCCAGGGCATCTGAAAGACTGGACGCATGCGAGGCGGCGGCGCCAGCGGGATAGGCGCATTCCAGTGCGGTTTCCAGCGCGTCACGAAACAATGGATGGTCGTCCACGATCAGCACGCGCGGTGCCTGTACCAAGATATTCCTCCCCGAATCCGTGCCGCTTTTGCGGTCTGTGGACTTAACCAGAACCTGTGTAGTATGTCATGGATCGCGCCGCAGCGCACTACGACTTTTGTCGTAGCACCAATGGCTAATGGCGGCCCGAGCACAAGCAACGGATACTCCTTCTCATAATCAATATGAGGGAGGAATGCATGTCTCGTACTTTCAAGGCCCTGCTGTTGTCTTCGGCAGCTCTGACGACAAGTCTCGGCGCCGCTGCGGAAGCGGATGATCTTGAGTCGCGGATCGCAGCGCTCGAGGCCATGGTTTCCGAACTCAAATCCGAACTGGCCGCGACGCGCGCCGGGCATGAAGAAATCGTCCGCGTCCAGCCGGTCGCCGCCCAGCCGGAGGCCGCACCTCCTCCTCCGACAGATGGATTCAGGGTCGGTGACACGACGCTGAAGTTCGGCGGCTTTGTGGATGCGGACGTGCATGTCACCTCGCTGAGCGATGGCACCATCTCCGGCAGTTCCATCGCGCGCGACTTTTACATTCCCGGTGCGACACCCATCGGTGGGAACGAAACAACGTCCACGGACTTTACTGCTGAATCCACTCGTTTCTTCCTGGCCGCATCCCGGCCTGTGGGCGACAAGACGCTGAGCGCGCATATCGAGATGGATTTCCTCGGATCGGGGCAGGGCAATGAACTGGTCTCGAACTCCTACTCGCCACGTTTGCGTCGGGCCTTCATGAAATATGGCAACTGGCTGGTCGGGCAGGAATGGTCGACCTTCCAGAACACGTCAGCCATTCCGGAAAGCGCAAGCTTCCTTATCCTGTCGGACGGCATGGTGTTCGTGCGCCAGCCGCAGATACGTTACACGCATGGCAACTGGATGTTTGCCGTCGAGAATCCGAACACGACAACCCTGAATTCGGGATCGCGGGACGAGAATCTCATCCCGGACGTCGTGGCCCGCTACAATATGAGCGGTGAATTCGGCAATGTCTCGATCGCCGGCATCGCGCGCCAGCTGCGGGCCGATTTCGGCACGGTCGAAGACGAAACCTTCGGATATGGCCTCAGCGTCTCGGGCCGCTTGAATGTTGGGGACACCGATGACATCCGCTTCAACCTGGTCGGAGGCGACGGGATCGGCCGCTNNGCTGGCCGCCAGCCGCTCGACGGCCCTCGACCCGAACGGGGAGCTGGAAGCGGTGCCCTCATATGGCGGGCTGATTGCCTGGCGCCACGCTTTCGGGGAAACGGCGCGGTTTAGCGGCGGCTATTCCGGCCTGTTCATCGACAATCCGGACTATCTGGCTGACACGGTGACATCGTCTGTCCAGTCGGTGTTCGGGGCCATTCTCTGGGACGTTGCGCCGAATGTGACACTGGGGACCGAATTGATGCACGGCCTCCGCGAGGTCGAAAGTGGAGCTGATGGCTCGATCACCCGGTTCACCTTCTCGACAAAGTATGCATTCTGAGGTGAGAACAGAAAACATGCCAGATGGAGAGCCTTTCATGAGCGACGCAGCGAAAACCTATCCAGTGCCGGCGGAGTTTGCAGCAAAGGCGAACCTGAGCCCGGAAACCTATCGAGAGATGTATGCCGCGTCGATCTCAGACCCGGAGGCTTTCTGGGGGGAGCACGGCAAGCGGCTCGACTGGATCAAACCCTACACGGTCGTAAAGGATGTCTCCTGGGAGACCGGCGATCTACATGTGAAATGGTATTCTGATGGTGTCCTTAATGTGTCGGCAAACTGCCTGGACCGCCACTTGGAAACGCGTGGTGACAAGGTCGCGTTGATCTGGGAAGGCGACGAGCCCGGCAACACCCACAAGATGACCTATCGCCAGTTACACGCCGCGGTCTGCAAGTTCGCAAACGTGCTGAAGAAGATGGATGTAAAAAAGGGCGATCGCGTCACGATCTACATGCCGATGATTCTCGAAGCCACATATGCGATGCTGGCGTGCACGCGAATTGGCGCAGTACATTCCATCGTGTTCGGGGGCTTCAGCCCCGAGGCATTGTCAGGGCGAATTACCGATTGCGACTCGAAATTCCTCATCACAGCCGATGAAGGCGTGCGGGGTGGTCGCCGTGTGCCGTTGAAGGTAAACGCCGACAAGGCCGCCGAGATTGCCGGAGGTGTGGTTGAGAAGATGTTGGTCGTGAAGCGCACAGGCGCTGAGGTCAACATGGAGACGGGGCGGGACTATTGGCTGCACGAGGCTGCCGAGGGTATCTCCGCCGATTGCCCGCCCGAACCGATGAATGCCGAAGATCCTCTTTTCATCCTCTACACGTCTGGCTCGACGGGGCAGCCTAAAGGCGTGATGCACACCACTGGCGGTTATCTTGTCTGGGCGTCAATGACGCACGAGTATGTGTTTGACCTCAAGGAAGATGACGTGTTCTGGTGTTCGGCAGATGTGGGTTGGGTAACCGGGCACACATATATCGTGTACGGACCTCTGGCAAATGGCGCAACAAGTCTCGTCTTTGAGGGTGTGCCGACCTATCCGGATGCTTCGCGGTTCTGGCAGGTGTGCGACGAGCAGAACGTTACCATCTTCTACACCGCGCCAACCGCTATTCGCGCACTGATGCGCGAAGGCGAAGAGCCAGTGAACAAGACATCGCGCAAGTCGATCCGTTTGCTGGGCACAGTTGGCGAGCCGATCAATCCGGAAGCATGGGAATGGTATTTCCACGTCGTAGGTGAAGCGCGGTGTCCGATCGTCGACACATGGTGGCAGACCGAGACAGGCGGCACCATGATTGTTCCGTTGCCGGGCACGACCAATATGAAGCCGGGTGCCGGCAGCCATCCTTTCTTTGGCGTGAAGCCAGTGCTGGTGGACGCGGACGGTAACGAATTGGAAGGCGCGGCTGATGGAAATCTGCTGATCACGGATAGTTGGCCGGGACAAATGAGGACGGTCTACGGCGATCATCAGCGATTCATCGACACCTATTTTACGGCCTATCCCGGCACGTATTTTACCGGCGATGGCTGCCGCCGCGACGAGGATGGCTTCTACTGGATCACCGGCCGCGTTGATGATGTGATCAATGTCTCTGGCCATCGCATGGGTACCGCTGAAGTCGAAAGCGCACTGGTCAGCCATGATGCGGTCGCTGAGGCCGCTGTGGTTGGCTATCCGCATGATGTGAAGGGGCAGGGCATATATGCCTATGTCACATTGCGTCAGGGCGTTGAAGTGGATGATGCGCTGGTCAAGAATTTGATCCAGCATGTGCGCCAGGAAATCGGTCCGATTGCGAGCCCAGACCTTATCCAGATCGCGCCCGGTCTGCCCAAAACGCGGTCTGGCAAGATCATGCGCCGCATCCTGCGGAAGATTGCCGAGAACGAGTATTCAAATCTTGGCGACACATCGACATTGGCAGAACCGGAAGTTGTCGATGATCTGATCGATAACCGAAAGAACCGGTAACGCCCTAGATCGCGGGAAGATCAACAATGAACCGCGCGCCCCCTTCTGCGCGGTTTTCAGCCCAGACCTTGCCGCGATGGGTCGTGACGATCTGTTGTACGATTGAGAGTCCCAGGCCGGAATTGTTGCCAAAAGCTGTTCCAGCCGGACGGTCCGTATAGAAGCGGCTGAAGATCTTTTCCAGTTTGTCTTCAGGTATACCCGGGCCGCTATCCTCGATCATGATCCGCGCGATGGTTTGCGGGCCATCATTCGATTGGTCGACAATCACATTGACCTCTGCGCCAGGGGGCGAGAAAGAACGCGCATTGTCTACCAGATTGCGAACAACTTGGCCGAGCGGCCCATCGCGCCCGCGGACAAGTAGGCGTGCACCCATCGTATCATCTCGGAAATGAACCGATACTGATCGCTCCTCGCGACTGAAGGCTTCATAGGTCTGCACGACATCGTGGACGAAGCCGGCAATGTCCATTTGCTCCGTCGGCACCCGCGTCATTTCCGCTTCGATACGGGATGCGTTTGAAATATCTGTAATCAGACGGTCCAGCCGCTTCACATCCTGGGCGATGACTTGCCGCAGGCGTTCAAGCGCGACCGGATCGTCCTGCACCCGGTCAGCGGTTTCGACGGCCGAGCGGATAGAGGTGAGGGGGTTCTTCAGCTCATGGGCCACGTCAGCAGCGAATTGTTCATTTGCTTCAATCCGTTCGAGCAATGCTTCGGTCATGCTTTGCATGGAGGCGGCCAGGTTGCCGATCTCGTCCTTGCGATTGGTCAGGGCCGGAATGTCGATCCGATCGGATGCGCCGGCCCGAATTCGGTCAGCTGCAACCGATAGACGGCGCAGTGGGCGGGCAATACCGAGAGTCAGCAGGACTGATGTGACGAAAGCGACTAGGACTGCGACCCCGATGAACGGTATCAGCGCAGCGCGTTCAGAGCGAATGATCTCATCAATATCATTCGATTCCAGTGTCAGGACACCCACAACAGCAGACACACGCTGGATCGGCATGGAAACGGAAATGATCCGCTGGCCCCGGTCTGAAAAGCGCTGACTGGCCGCTTCCTGACCGCGCACGGCGATCTCGAATTCTTCCTCAAAGCTCTGAGCGATGAGCGCATCAGAACTGCGCCGGGGCATGATCGGTCCGAGTGTGCGGCTGGCCCATTCCGACAGATTGGCACCGAGCCTGGCAAAACTGCTGGGCTCCTGTAGCGGCGGCAGGGCGTCAATGTCGACCCGCTCTGAAAGATAGAAGCTGTCGCCAACAAGTTCGCCATCGGGTGAGTAGATGCGTGCGCGAACCCGTTCGGGCAGGTTAAGGCGCACGATCGTCTGGCGCGCGGCTTCATCATCGAGCTTGGGGGCAGGCGTGGTCGCATCGTTGCCAAGCAAGCTGGTAAAAATCTGAGCTTGCGCAACAAGATCCTGCTTCTTGGAGACAACAAAACCGGCGCGCATTTCGTTCAGAACCATCGCGCCGATAATGAGGATGGCCAGTCCCGCAAGATTGGACGCGAAAATCAGACGTGCGATGCGTGAGCCGAAGATCTTCGACCCGTGGCGTGCAATCGCCTTTCGCCTGATTTTCCTATCCGTCATACGGGGTTCTGCCTGCCTGAGATCAGGCGTCGGCAGCCACTTTCATGCTGACAATCTTGTCAGGATTCCGCGGTGGCTCTCCCTTGGTCAATTGGTCGATTACGTCCATACCCTCGCTGACCTGACCCCAGACCGTATATTGGCGGTTCAGGAAGCTAGCATCGTCAAAGCAGATGAAGAATTGGCTGTTTGCCGAGTTCGGGGCCGATGTGCGGGCCATGGAACATGTGCCGCGGACATGGGGTTCGGCATTGAATTCTGCCTTTAGGTCCGGCTTGGAAGAACCGCCCATGCCGGTGCCTTGTGGGCAGCCGACTTGCGCCATGAATCCATCAATCACGCGGTGAAAGACGATGCCGTCGTAAAAGCCTTCGCGGGCCAGTTCCTTAATGCGTTCGACGTGGCCGGGGGCCAGGTCGGGACGCAGGTCGATTTTTACCGAGCCTTTGGAGGTTTCGAGGAGAAGCGTGTTTTCCGGGTCTGCCATGAAGTTATCCTATTGCTTGTGTTAGTCTCGTGTCTGGCTATTGAATGATGGAGGGAACGGCAAGTGGGTGGCGCATTTTACTGCCCAGCATTGCCGCAGGAGTGTCCGCATGATTGCACCGTTCATTTCACCTTTTCTGGTGGCTGTGTTGTTCGTTCTCGGCTGTCTGCACCTGCTGTGGGCGTTTGGCAGCAATTTCCCGTGTGCGAACGAGCAGGCACTTGCCCGCGCGGTCGTGGGCCGTCGGGGTATAACCAAGATGCCGTCGGCATTTTCCTGCTTCATGGTAGCGCTTTGCCTGTTTGCGGCCGCCGTCCTGGCAGCTTGGCTGGGCGGGTACTTTTCTCTGCCGTTGCCGTCTGTCATCCAGAAAGGCGTGTTGGTCCTGGCAGGACTGGCAGCAGGGACAGTGTTTCTTGGGCGGGGTATCATCGGCGTCCTGCCAGCGTTCGAGCGCGCGTCGCCTGAATCGCCTTTTCTAACACTTAACCGACGTGTGTATTCGCCGTTGAGCTTCCTGATCGGGCTGGGATTCATTTTACTTGTCCTAAGCTTGCCGAATTGGAGCTGGCGCCTCGGGATCGCTTAGGCCTGTCCAATTCGTTGATATGGTGGGCAGCGGACAGGCCGTCTTCACCGGGCGCCAACATCATTTGGGCGAAGGCGAAATGATTCAGATCGGCGACGATGCGCGTGTCGGCGGACGACAATCTTCGGTGCAGCGTGCCGCCGAACCATTGCCCCATCTCCTTCACCTGGTCCGATCGATTCGGATGACTTGGCCTTGCATCAACATGGATGATCCGACGGGCGTTGCGTGGAGTCGGAGGGGGATTCAGCCGGGATTTGGGAACTGGATCAACGCAGACAAGCAAATCTACCCGGCGCGGTTGGAGCGCCTTCAATACACGAAGCGCTGTATCGCCGCCCCAACTATGTCCGACCAGTATCAACGTGCGGCCGGCATCGGCGTGCTGACGGGCCAGATTAAGAATACGCCGCAACGCGTAATGCGGAAAATAATGCGCATCATGATGGGCCTCATGCGCAAAGTCACGTTGCCGCGCTTCCGCATAAGCGGCCACGAGACGGGTGCGGGTATCGCCCGCCCCGCCGATATAGATCTCCGAAGTGCCGCGCCTATTCAGTGTAGCGGTAGCCGACGCCATACAGGGTCTCGATCGCATCGAATTCGTCGGTCACTTCGCGGAACTTCTTGCGAAGCCGCTTGATGTGGCTGTCGATGGTGCGATCGTCGACGTAGATCTGATCATCATAGGCGGCGTCCATCAGCTGGTCGCGGCTTTTGACATAGCCAGGGCGCTGGGCGAGCGCTTGCAGGATCAGGAATTCGGTGACGGTCAGGCGGACCGGATGTCCATCCCACGTACAGGCGTGACGGTTCGGATCAAGCGTCAACTTGCCACGCACGATTGGCTTCTGGTCACCTTCTTCAGATCCGGCCACGCCGCCGCGGGCACGCCGGAGCACGGCCTTGACGCGTTCCGCCAGCAGGCGATTGGAGCAGGGTTTGCGCACGAAATCGTCGGCGCCAATATTGAAGCCGATAACTTCGTCGATTTCCTCGTCTTTTGACGTCAGGAAGATAACTGGCAATTCGGAGGTCTGGCGCAGGCGACGCAGCAATTCCATACCGTCCATACGGGGCATTTTCACGTCCAGTATAGCGATATCGGGCGGCGTCTCCGTTAATGCCGGGAGAGCCGTCTCACCATCATGATAGGTGCGCACATCATAGCCCTCGGCCTCGAAGAAGATCTTCAGGGACGCAACGATATTCTCGTCATCATCCACCAGCGCCAATGTCGTCATCGCTCTATCCTTCTCAACCAACCCATATCCGTGAACGGGATCCGGTCGTCTTGCACTACGGTGTTCAAACATGGTTCGCGTCACGGCAAAAGCCCTCCTTCAATGCAATTGCAATGAAATCAAGGGATCAAGGCGAGCGAAGGCTCACATTACGGCATTTTAAGGGAGATTGGCTCCATTGGTTGTCGGTGTTTTTGGGGCGGGCGGCATGCATTGCACCGGAAAGGCGTTCATCGCGACGAGCAAATCTGTGTTTGTATCATCGCTGTAAATCTGGTGGCCGGTATGATCCAGCAAGAGTATTTGAGCCTGTTTCCCAGCCTGTACCGCAGCATCATAGAACGCAGTGGTCTGATCCATGTGAACGATGTCGTCTTCCGTCCCATGAATCAGGAACACGGGTGCCTTGAGATATTCAATGTAGGATATTGGAGACCGATGCCACAATTCGGTCTCATCATCGCGTCCATTGTTCATGCGTTGTGTCCAGATATTCCGAACGAAAGCGTCCACTGCGTCTGAGGGGTCGTACTGACGTAGCATTCGCGGAAGATCACTCACCCCTGCATAACTTATCGCGCATTGGTAGGCATCGGGAGTCATGGTTGCGGCTGCCAGTGCAGCGTAGCCGCCATAGGACGCGCCCACGATGCTTCTTGGCTGGTCTGGACTCACCAGCCCGGCTTGTTCGAGGGCGTGTACTCCGTCCGCAATGTCTTGTTGCATCGCTCTACCCCATTCGCCGTGCCCCAGACGCTCAAATGTTTGGCCGAAGCCACCAGAGCCGCGAAACTGGGGTTGAAAGACTGCGTATCCGCGATGCGCAAAATACTGGGCCCATCCGTCCCAATCCATCACGTCTCGAGACACAGGACCGCCGTGAGGCATGACGATTAGCGGAGCGTGACTTGGTGAACGTGTGGAGGGTGTAAAATATCCCCGCAATGCAAGGCCTTCAGAAGTCTGGTAATCAACCCGTCGCGGCATTGATGTTGTACTGAGATCGATATGAGGCCGCGCGTCTGAAATCTTGCGAAGTCTTTTCAGGTCATTGCGCAAAACATAATATGCTCCCGGATTGATTGGGGAGCTGACATATATCACCCAAGCCTGCCCATGCAGACTCATGTCGAATACGGACCAGTTGGCTTCATCAGGAAGCGCAGAGTCGATTGCTCGTCCCAGTTTGGCATCTTCTGGTGTGAACCAGTGCTTTTCGAGCTTGTCCTTCCAGAGTGCGGAGTAGAGCAGGTCATTAGATCCGCGTCTTTTGCGCGCAGAGCTTAGATCGTACTCGGAATCGCTGAAGAGTTGTTTGCCGAATTGACCAGTGTGGAGATCGAATTCGTAGAGGCCGGCATGCTCTGCATCTGCGGGCCGGGAGACGACGATAAACTTGTTGTTCTTCGAGGAATAGGAAACCGGATAGAATCCTTCATTGAGAGGATCGTGTTGAAATCTCAGTGTCCAGTTCCTACCGCCATCCTGGCTTGAATAGTATTGGTGAAGTCCGCCGGATTTGCTTTTTTCTATCCGCATTACGGGACGCATCGAGTTATCCAGAAGCCACGTCAGGGTTCGCGAATTCGCTGTATTCAGCAAACGCTGCCTGCCTGTGTCCACATTGATGGAAACAAGCTCAACAGATGCTTTTTTGTGTATGGCCAGAGTGACTTCGCGACGTTCGGCATCGCTCGCAATGAGCTTTGGTGTATCGAGATCCTTGTCGAGGTTTCTCTTTCTGCTGGCTGCGAGGACTTTCTTTTCACCCGTTTCGGGGTTGATAGTCAGAAATACTGAGCGTGATTTGAACTTGTCTCCGGAAACGGTGAACTCGACGGCGCTCGACAGAATAGTGTCATCGAATGGCCATGATACCCAATCATATAGCCAGTTCACGGATTTACTGTAATACGTGTAGGTCTGCTTGATCTCTAATCGAGTGTCGCCGGTGGCGCTGTCCTCAACCATGATCTCGTCCCACCCGAACTTCTGGACGATATCATCCTGGTGGCCCGTCTTCAAAAGAACGAGCGCTGTGCCGTCCGGAGAGACGGCAATGTCGCGCAATTCCGCTTTTCCAACATATGCAGCTGGATAGTCAGCGAAAACATTCGCGCTGCAAGCAAATGAAAGCACAAAACATACTAAGAGCTTGAATAGTATTGGATGCATTCCCGGCCTTCTTCTTTAGTGAATCGTCTCAAGGCTAAGGTCAGGAATGCAGGATTGCAATTTCAAATTGCTTCAAACTATACGAGGGGTGGAGTGCTTCAAATTGCTCGTACTTAAATGGCCGGCCTTTGAATGCTTAGCTGGTCATGACATGTGTCTCGCCCCAGTCTTTCAGTGCGTTGAGGATCGGACGCAGGGTTTCGCCCTTTTTGGTCAGGCTGTACTCCACCTTTGGCGGGACCACTGGATAGACCTCACGATTGACGAGGCCGGCATCTTCAAGCTCGCGTAGCTGCTTGGTCAGCATGCGTTGGGTGACGTTGCCGACATCACGTTGCAACTCGTTAAACCGTTTCACGCCGTCCAGCAGGTGAAACAGCGTGACGCCTTTCCACTTGCCGCCAATCACTTCCAATGCAGCTTCCACGGGGCAGCCGCCGGAGCAGTCATACTTTTCAAAGCGGGTCATGTTCTACAGGATACTTTCTGTGCGTATAGGCCAAAATTGTGCGTACTTGTGAAATTGGTTTGTATGAATAAATCGGGGGGCGTCAACCAATTGAGCCCACATCCCGTAACGCAACCTGCTTTCCAATCATCCTTCAAGAGACCCAAGAATGGCCATGTCCCTGACTGAAACCTTACGCAAAATCCCCTTTGGCGCGTTGAGTGCGCTACTGTTCGTATCTGCTGGCGCTGGATGCGCCAGCGCGCCGGATGTTTCTCGCGGTGTGTCAGGGGCGGATTTCGTCCCGGTCTCAGCGGTTGAATGGGGCCCGCTCAACCCGGCGCGGGGCGATGCAAGTCCACGGGCCGGAACGCTTTGGGGGGATCGCACCTCCGCCGGTGAATCCGGTTTCCTCGTTCAGTTCAAGGAAGGTTTCTCGTCTCCGACCCACATTCACAACGTGACATATCGCGGGGTCGTGATTGAAGGGGTGATCCACAATGACGATCCAGGAGCGGCCGATATGTGGCTGCCGGCCGGCTCATTCTGGACCCAGCCGGCGGGTGAGGCCCATGTCACGTCGGCCGGTGATGCGTTCAACATGGCCTATGTCGAGATTGATGACGGTCCATATCTCGTAAAACCTACGGATGAGTCCTTCGATTCGGGCGAACGCCCGGTGAACCTTGATCACACCAATCTCGTTTGGCTTGATGCCTCAGACATTACCTGGATCGACCGGGACGGCGGCGCGAAAATTTCGTTTCTTTGGAACTCCCCGGAAAACAATGGCGCACAAGGCGCACTGGTCAAACTGCCGGCTGGGCAGGCCGCCCGCCTGCGCAGCAATCAAAGTGACCTGCGGGTTGTGGCGATTTCTGGCGCGCCAGAAGTGCACCTGAAGGGCAAGGCGGAATCGGCGCCCCTTGCGCCGGGTAGCTATGTCGGCCTTGAGGCCAACACAAGCGATAATCTCGCCTGCGGCGCGGACGCGGATTGCCTTTTCTATGTCCGGTTCGAAGGCGAATTCGAAATCGTCTCTGCAAAGAGCTGATCAATCCCCCTCCCGAAACTTTCCATATTTCCAAGTATCAAAGGACCCTCCCATGAAACATGATATCACTCACTACGCCAAGGCCCGTTACACGACGAAGGCCTACGACCCCAAACGTCGTATCTCTGACGAGAATGTGGAAAAGCTGAAAGAGCTGTTGCGGTTCAGTCCATCAAGCACGAATATCCAGCCTTGGCATTTCATTCTCGCCTCAACACCGGAAGGCAAGGCGCGCGTTGCCAAGGCAACAGAGAAGTACCCCTTCAACGGCCCCTCGATCCTCAACGCTTCGCATGTCGTGGTGTTTGCCAGCCGCCTTGCCGTGGATGAAGACTATCTCCAGCATGTGCTGGAACAGGAAGACAAAGACGGTCGCTTCGATGTTGACAAAGACACGCACAAGCCCGCCATGCACGGTGGCCGGTCGATGTTCGTGAACCTCCATAAGCAGGACTTGAAGGATGTCCAGCACTGGATGGATAAGCAGGTCTATCTGAATATTGGCCAGTTCATGTTGGGCGCAGCCACCTTGGGCATAGACTCCACGCCGATGGAAGGCATTGAAACGGCAGTGCTCGACGCCGAGTTCGGCCTGCGCGAGAGGGGCTTCTCCTCGCTCGTTGTTGTGCCGCTCGGATATCACGATCCTGAGCAGGACTATAACGCCTCGCTCCCGAAGTCCCGCCTTCCATATCCGGATATTCTGACAGAGGTCTGACCTGTTCGCCGTCCCGGTTGCTCATCCGCGCCGGGGCGGCGACGTAACTTTATTGGTCGTGCATTGATATAACCCTGTAGGTTCGCAATGATCCATCCTCGTTTCGTTTCATGATGCGGATGCCCTTGCCGATGGAGACGCCGGAATTATCCAATGAGTCCCAGCGCAGATTGTAGGATATCAGTGACATTGCGTAAGGTGCGGTGCCTTCTATTCTGTGTGACGCCGTTTTTATATAGTCAAAACTGGGCCAGCCAGACGTATAGTCTTCAAGGAATTCCTTGATGGCCTCCTGCCCAACTCTCGGTCCACTGTCATGAGGGTACATAACGGCATCTTCTGAGTAGACATGGTAAAGAATGTCGGATTGCTGTCTTATCATCGCAGCATCATTGTACAGGTTGACGGTGAGGTGATCGAACGCCGCGCCGGAATCGACTGGGACTGATGGCGTGAAGGCCAGATGTATGCCAGGCAGAGTGTCGAACATCGTGGTTTCCCGGATTTCCGTGTACACGCTGTCGAAATTCCAAGCTTGTGCGATCAGCACATAATCGCCAGCCGCACTTTCTTCCCAGACGTCGAAGTAGTGCCCGGATACTTCCTTCGCCTCAGCGGACTGAGCTGCAGTATAGCTCAGAGTGAACGCGCCGATGTCCACTTTTAGCATATCGATCGGAATTGTCTCGGTGAGGGTTTTGTCAAACAAATTGATGTCGATGCCGTCAAACAGCGTCTCGTAGTACAGGGCCGCATGGTCCGGTCCGGTCATTGTCTTCTGGTATTCCGGCATGATCCGGACTTCAGGTCCGAACACTGTGGTTATTGCGGACAAGTCCTCACTTTCCACTGCGCGCTCAATCTGAGCCCGGAGTTTGGATAAATCCTCCTCCGCTGTCGCTGCGCCCCCCATGCATGCTGCGATCATTCCGACTACGATGCTGCGAACCATGTTTTGCTTCCCGTCTGACGGGAACGCTAACATAGAGGAGAGGCCCTAAGTGTGAAAACTTGTTTATGTTCTTTAGTGCGCCTCGGCCCAGTTGCTGGCGGCGCGCGCGTCGACAACCAAGGGCACAGATAGCTGAAGTGACGGTCCGGCGGCTCCCTGCATGGTGGTCTTCACGGTTTCGATCAATTTGTCGGCCTCGGCCTCCGGGCATTCAAAGACGAGTTCATCATGTACCTGAAGCAGCATACGCGCAGACAGGCCTGCTTTGGCCAGTACATCTGGCATGCGGATCATGGCGCGTTTGATGATGTCGGCAGCGGATCCTTGAATGGGCGCGTTGATGGCCTGGCGCTCAGCAAAGGAGCGCTGTGGTCCTTTGGACTTGATGCCAGAGAGATTGATCTTCCGTCCGTAGGCGGTGGTAACGTATCCATGCTCCTTGGCGAAAGCTTTGGTCTCGTCCATGTATGCGCGGATTCCGGGGAAGCGTTTGAAATAGGTTTTTATGTACTCGCTGGCTTCGCTCTGGGGAATGCCCAGCTGGCGTGCGAGGCCGAAGCCGGAAATGCCGTATATGATACCAAAATTGATCGCCTTTGCCTGACGGCGGACCATGGGGTCCATGCCTTCGATAGGCACACCAAACATTTCGCTGGCCGTCATGGCATGGATGTCGAGGCCTTCCTTGAAGGCGTCCTTCAGCGCATCAATATCGGCTATATGCGCCAGGATACGTAACTCGATCTGGCTGTAGTCCGCGCTGACCAGAACATTGCCCTTTTCGGCGACAAAGGCTTCGCGGATCTTGCGGCCCTCCTCGGTGCGAACGGGAATGTTCTGTAGGTTCGGATCTGTGGAGGACAGGCGGCCAGTTTGGGCAACCGCCATCGAGTAACTGGTATGCACGCGCCCTGTGTCGGGATTGATCGCCGCTTGCAGTGCTTCGGTATAGGTCGACCGGAGCTTGGAGAGGGTTCGCCAGTCGACGATCGTGCGGGGCAGGCCATGGCCTTCTGCAGCGAGCCCTTCGAGCACGTCGGCGTCCGTCTGCCATGCGCCAGTCTTGGTCTTCTTGCCGCCCTCAAGACCCATTTCGTCGAACAGGATTTCCCCGAGCTGTTTCGGGCTGCCGATATTGAATTCGCGGCCAGCCTGTTCATACGCTTCGGCCTCAAGCGCAGCCATGCGTTGGGAAAAATCGGATGACAGGCGCGAGAGGTGATCGCGGTCGACCTTGATCCCCTCCTGCTCCATACGGGCGAGGACGGGGACGAGCGGGCGTTCCAGCGTTTCGTAAACCGTCGTGACCTTTTCCGTGCGCAGCTGGGGCTTGAAAACCTGCCACAGGCGCAGGGTGATGTCGGCATCCTCGGCGGCGTATTCTGTCGCCTTGTCCAGCGCGATCCGATCGAACGTCACCTGCGACTTGCCCGTTCCGGCAATCTCCTTGAACGGAATAGTGTTGTGCTGGAGGTATCGCTCCGACAGCGGGTCCATGCCGTGATTGTGCTTGCCTGCATTCAATACGTAAGACAGCAACATCGTGTCATCAATCGGCGCGACATTGATGTTGTGCGTGGCGAAGACCGAGAGGTCGTACTTGATATTCTGCCCGATCTTCAGGACCGCCGGATCTTCGAGCATCGGTTTCAGAGCGCGCAGTGCATCCTGCATGCGGATCTGCCGTGGCGGATCTGCGCCAAACATGTCTCCGTCGCCCGCATTGTCTGGATCGACATGCGCGAGCGGGATGTAGCAGGCTTCATTCGGTGCGAGCGCCAAGGATACGCCGACTAGGTTGGCCGCGATGGAATCGAGACTGTCGGTCTCGGTGTCAACCGCAACATAGCCCTGTTTGGTGGCGCGTGTGATCCACTCTTCCAGCTCTTCGAAATCGCGGATGCAGATGTATTTGCTGCGGTCGATCGGATCTTCTGCGGGCTGGGCGGACTCCAAGGTACCTTCGAGTTCCATCATTTCCCGCACGCGCCGCGTGATGGTGCGGAATTCCATTTCTTCCAAGAAATTGATCAGCGTGTCCGGGTCCGGATCCTGCACGGCGAGGTCTTCGAGCGGTACGTCGAGCGGCACGTCGTCTTTTAGCGTCACCAATTGCTTGGATATGCGGATGAGATCGGCATTGTCGATCAGGGTCTGGCGGCGTTTTGGCTGTTTGATTTCTTCAGCGCGAGCGAGCAACGTGTCGAGGTCGCCATATTCATCCAGCAGCTGAGCCGCAGTTTTCACGCCGATTCCGGGGGCCCCGGGGACATTGTCGACGCTGTCTCCGGCAAGTGACTGGATGTCGACGACCTTTTCCGGGCCGACGCCGAACTTCTCAAAGACCTGTTCACGACCCATTGTCTTGTTCTTCATCGTGTCGAGCATGAGGACGGTATCGGAAACAAGTTGCATCAAGTCCTTGTCAGATGAGACGATGGTGACGCGCGCGCCTTTCGCCTCGGCCTGACGCGCATAGGTGGCGATCAGATCGTCGGCTTCGAATCCTTCCTTCTCGATGGCATGGGCCGCGAAGGCTTCGGCGGCGCGGCGCACGAGCGGGAATTGGGGGCGCAGTTCTTCCGGGGGTTCCGAGCGGTTCGCTTTGTACTGGTCGTACAGTTCATTGCGAAACGTGATGGAGGATTTGTCGAAGATGCAGGCGAAATGGGTGGGCCGCTCGTCGCCCTTCAGATCTTCCAGCAGCTTGAACAACATGTTGCAGAACCCGCTCACGGCGCCGATTGGCAAATCATCGCTGGCCCGGGTCAGAGGGGGCAGGGCGTGGAAAGCGCGAAAAATGTATGCGCTGGCATCTACCAGGTAGAGGTGGCTGTCCTTGTTGACGGGGGCAGTGGCCATGGTTCGGGAATCCTTTGCTGGCCGAATGTGTAGCCCGTGTCATGCGCGACGTCACCCATCCGGAAGGGGGTATTGCACCCTCACCTATAGGGATTTGCCGAATGCGCCGTCGCAGCGTAAACTTGCGCGTACAATTCTGGGAGGGAAGCATGAGTGAAACACTGGAACCACAAGCCGCCGGTACGCCTTGGCATCTCTGGGTCGTGGGTATTCTTGCGGTACTGTGGAACGGATTTGGCGCGTTTGATTACACCGCCACAGTGACCCATTGGGCGCCGTATATGTCGAACTTCACGGAAGAGCAGCGAGCCTTTTTCTATTCGTTTCCAGTCTGGCAGTATGTCATCTGGGCATTCGGCGTCTGGGGCGCGTTGATCGGATCCATTCAGCTCCTGTTGCGCAGCCGGTTTGCCGTTTGGGCGTTCTTGATATCGCTGTTGGCCGCGCTCGCATCCATGGTTCATGGGATGTCGCTGAAAGATGTTCCGGAAGGAGCTTCAAATCCCGCGTTTGCGGCAGTCATCATCCTGATTGGTGCCTTGTTGCTTGCATATGCGTGGCGGATGACGCGACGCGGAGTCTTGCGCTAGCCGGAATTCGACCTAGCCTCCCGGTCAAGACATGGGAGGATAAAAATGACTGAGATGAACAAGAGCTGGGTTTTGCGTCAGCGGCCTGTAGGTGACCTGAAGGAGGGAGACCTCGAACTGGTCGAGTCTCCGCTTGTGCCGTTGGAAGATGGTGAAGTGCGAACCCGCCTGATTTACCTGTCCCTCGACCCGACCAATCGCATCTGGATGAGCGATGTGGATGGTTATCTGCCGCCCGTCGGCATCGGGGATGCCATGCGTGGCGGCGGTCTGGCCGTGGTCACCGAAAGCCGTTTTGACGGGCTGAAGGAAGGAGACATCGTAAACACGGGTCTCGGTACTTGGTCGCTCTATTCGAATCTGCCCGGAAGTTCGCTGAACGCACTGCCGCGCCTGCCAGGTGTGCCGCTGACCGCCTATATGGGGCCGCTCGGCGCAACTGGCATGACGGCCTATTTCGGACTGATGGATATTGCGAAGCCAAAGGCTGGCGAGACGGTGGTCGTCTCTGCGGCGGCCGGCGCAGTCGGCTCCATGGTGGGACAGATTGCAAAGATCCAGGGCTGCCGGGTTGTTGGCATCGCGGGCAGTGACGAGAAATGCAAATGGCTGACCGAGGTGGCCGGCTTCGATGCTGCGATAAACTACAAGACGGAAGACGTTGGGGCAGCGCTCGACAAGCACTGTCCGAAGGGAATCGACATCAATTTCGAGAATGTGGGCGGCAAAATCATGGATGAAGTGATTGCGCGTCTGAATGATTTCTCGCGCATGCCGCTATGCGGACTGATCAGCACCTATAATGCAACTGACCCCGTGCCGGGGCCGTACAATTTCTCGAACCTGTTGATGCGCCGGACTTTGCTGAAAGGGTTCATCGTGATCGATTACTTCCCGCGGTTTCCGGAAGGCATTCAGCAGATGGCGCAATGGTTGATGGCCGGCAAGATCAAGTTCGAGGCGGACATTGTCGATGGTCTGGAAAATGCACCAGCCAGCTTGTCGCGTCTCTTCGAAGGCAAGAATCTAGGCAAACTGATGGTCCAGGTCAGCGAGCCACCAGCTGCCTGAGTTAACCTAAGTTCAGGTGGCGTTCAGCTTGCCCCTGTATGCCTTGCTGCAGACGGGGCTGGGATTGAGGGACGCAGGCTTGTCGGGTGTAGGAGGAATTCGGCGCGTGTCGCTGGATTCCTCTACAGGACCAGCGGAGCGATCCAGTAGCCTACCGCAGCGATGATCACGATACCTGCCAGATTGATGTAGAAGCCCTTGCGGATCATCTGCTGGATGGTGATGTGGCCCGTGCCATAGACGATGGCGTTTGGTGCGGTGGCAACCGGCAGCATGAAGGCACAGGACGCTGCCACGGCGGCCGGGCCGAGCAGGCTTTCCGGAGCTGTGCCGAGCGCAACAGCGAGCGAACCCAGTACGGGTGCAAGCGTGGTCATTGTGGCCACGTTTGAGGTGACTTCCGTCAGGAAGATGACCAGAGCAACCACAATAACGATGAAGATTAGCGGCGGGAGCACGTCCAGAACACGCAGATTCTCGCCGATCCATTCCGACAGTCCGGTGCGCGAAATGGCCTTGCCCATTGCGATGCCGCCACCAAACAGGAGCAACACGCCCCACGGGATTTGTTCAGCTTCCTGCCAGTTGAGCAGGCCACGATCTTCACCGCCGCCCGCCGGGACCAGAAACATGAGTACCCCGCCGAAGATCGCGATCATCATGTCGACTTCCGCGCCACCATAATTCGCGAGCAACTCTATTCCAGACGCTTCGAGGAATAGCTGAAGTGGCAGTCTGAGCAGCCATAGGGTGGCTGTGATCCCGAAAACGATTGCGACGCGGGTTTCTTGGACGGTCATTTTGCCAATGCCGATAAGCTGGGATTTGACGTGAGCTGACACAGCTTCTGCATTTTCGGAGCGGACCGGCATACCGCGTGTGACATTCCACCATGCGACCGGCAATAATAGCGCCATGGCCGGCAGGCCAAAGGCCATCCATTGTGCGAACCCGATATGAGCACCCGCTTCGGTCTGCAACCAGCTGATTGCAATCAGATTGGTCGGCGTGCCGATCGGGGTGGCGACCCCACCGATGGAAGCTGCGTAGCAAACACCGAGCAGGAGTGCCGTGGTGAAGTGTTTCGAAACATTCCCAAGCACAGCGCTGGCTGAGATGGCGATGGGGACCATCATCAATGTCGAGGCCGTATTGGATATCCACATCGACAGGACGGCCGTTGCGAGCATGAAGCCGAAGACAATAGCGCCGGGCGACGTGCCCACCCGGCTGATGACGTTGAGTGCAATCCGCTGGTGCAGGTTCCAGCGTTCAATGCCGAGGGCAACGATGAAGCCGCCGAGCAACAGGATGACAATATGGTTGGCATAATCACTGCCCGTCTGGGCTGGTGAGCCCGCTCCAACGAGCGGCAGAACAAAGAGCGGCAACAGAGAGGTGGCAGGTATGGGAATGGCCTCGGTGGCCCACCAGACCGCCATAAGCACCATCAGGGCTCCCGTGCCCCAGGCCGCATGGCTGAGGCCTTCCGGTGGGCCGAACAGCAACATGAGCGCGGCCAGGGCAGGGCCCAGCATCAATCCGATTTTGCGAGCCCCCAATTCCACGCTCTTATTCCCCCATAGCCTCAAACCCTGCCCGGAGATCGGCAATCAGGTCATCTACGGTCTCCAAACCGACATGTATGCGGAGCAGAGGGCCGACCTTTTGGTCAATCCAGTGGCCTTTTGATCGTTTCAGTTGCGGGTCGCACGGGATGATCAGGCTTTCAAAGCCACCCCAGGAAAAGCCCATCGAAAACAATTCCAATGCGTCAAAGAAGCGTTTCAGGCCTTCTGGGCTGACCGTGTTGAGAATGACGGAAAACAGGCCGTTTGAGCCAGTGAAGTCGCGCTTCCAGATGACATGGTCCGGATGCTGTTCGAGTGCCGGGTGCAGGACTTGAGAGACTTCCGGGCGTTCAGACAACCAATTCGCGATCCTGAGACCAGCGGCCTCGTGCGCATCCATGCGCGTCTTCAGGCTGCGCAAGCCGCGCAAGGCCGTGTAAGCATCGTCCGGGCCCAGGCTGATGCCCCAATCATCTCCGCAGTCGATAATGTCTTGCGCCACGCGCTTGTCGCGGCTCATGACAGCGCCGCCAAACACGTCCGCATGGCCAACCGCATATTTTGTCAACGCCTGGACAGAGATGTCCACGCCGAGGTCCAGTGGCTTGTGCAGAATTCCAGCGCCCCATGTATTATCGAGAATGGTGCGAATACCTCGCTGCTGCGCCACGTCCACGATGGCAGGCGTATCGCTGATCTCGAAAGTGAGTGAGCCCGGAGATTCCAGGTAAATTACGCGCGTGTTGGGTTTGATCAGGTTAGAAATGGTTGCGCCACATCGCGGATCGAAGCGCGTCGCCTCTACCCCCATTTTTTCCAATCGACGATCAAGATAGCGCGCGGTGGGGCCATAGGCGGAGTCGGTGAAAAGGATGTGATCCCCGGCTTTTACCTGGCTGCCGATGGCAAGCGCGCAGGCCTGTAATCCGTTCGAGGTCAGTTTTGCGAAGGTCGCATTCTCAAGTACGCAAAGTGCGTCTTCAAGTTCACGATGAACCGCCAGGCCCATACGGCCGTAGCCGGGCTTGGCGCCATAGAGGTCTGAGGATGTATCAAACAGGAGTGTGGACGCCCGCTCGATTGGCGGATTGACTGTCTTCTGGGCCAACCGGCGGCCACGCGTATGGATGAGACGTGTCGCAGTGTCCTTTGTCATGCTGTGCCAGTGGCGACGGGACGGGATGCGTCAGACGCCCATTCCGCCCACGATCCATCATAGACCGCGACGTCCCAATTACCGAGTCGGGCCAGCGCCAGCGCCGTGACAGCGGCAGACACGCCAGACCCGCAGGTCGCGATTGTGGGCGCGAGGGGATTTGGAAACAGTTTGCCAAGTTCCTCGGCGGATTTCATCCTGCCGTCTTCCGTGCGGAGTTCGCCGGAGGGCAGGCAAATGCTGCCAGGGATGTGACCGGAGGGAAGCCCCTCTCTCGGTTCGGGAGCCTCGCCGGAGAAACGCTCGGCCGAGCGGGAGTCTATGATGTTGTGGGAGCTGTTCGCAGATGCTGCAAGCATTTGGTCTGAATCCTTCAGCAGATCGGACCGGACGCGCGCTGTGAAATGGCGTTCGACGGCCACCGGTGGCAGGTCCTCGGTCTCGCCACCAGCATCCGTCCAGGCCTTGAGCCCACCATCAAGTACTTTTACGTCGCGTTGGCCCATTACGCGCAACATCCACCATACGCGAGCCGAGGCGAAGAAGTTGAACTGGTCATAGACGATGATCCGGTTGCCGTCTCCCAGGCCGAGCTTGCGCGCACGCGACGAGAACATGACGGGATCGGGCAGCATGTGCGGCAGATCGGTTCCGCCTGCCTTGATGGCGTCGATGTCGAAATAGACGGCCCCCGGGATGTGCCCTTCAGCCCATGCCTGGCGCCCCGTCTTCTCGGGATTGAGGAAGGGAGGGAACCAGGTTGCGTCCACGACCCGGACGTCGGGCGCAGAGATATGTTCTTTCAGCCATTCGGCCGTAACGAGCGGGTCTCCGGATTCCATAATTCAAGCCTCCATCCATGCGGGAACCGGCAGATCCTTCGATCTCAGGAAATCGGGATTGTAGAGTTTCGACTGGTATCGGTTGCCATAGTCGCAGAGCACCGTGACGATTGTGTGCCCGGGCCCCAGATCCTTCGCCATCTGAACGGCCCCGGCGACATTGATTCCCGCAGAGCCGCCAAGACACAGACCTTCATTCTGAACGAGGCCGAAAAGGATGTTGAGCGCTTCCTCATCCGTACAGCGATAAGCGCGATCCACTTCAATACCTTCAAGATTGGCTGTGATACGACCTTGTCCGATGCCTTCAGTGATTGAGGTGCCTTCGGATTTCAACTCACCGTTCTTGTAGTATTCATACATCGCAGCCCCGCCGGGATCTGCGACACCGATCTGAATGTCCTTGTTCTTTTCCTTTAGTGCGAGCGATACACCGCCGAGCGTGCCGCCAGATCCGACCGCGCAGATGAAAGCGTCAAGCTTGCCATCGGTTTGGGTCCAGATTTCCTGACCAGTGGTGTCGTAGTGGGCCTTGCGGTTCGAGATATTGTCGAACTGGTTTGCCCAGATCGCGCCGTTTGGTTCCGACTTGGCAAGGTCTTCGGCCAGGCGCTTCGAGAAGTGCTGGTAGTTGTTTGGGTTCTTGTAGGGGACCGCATCGACCTCGATCAGTTCTGCGCCGAGTAGGCGGATTGCATCCTTTTTCTCCTGGCTTTGCGTGCGTGGCATCACGATGACCACGCGGTAGCCGAGTGCTGCGCCGACCAATGCGAGCCCGATGCCGGTGTTTCCAGCCGTTCCTTCGACAATGGTGCCGCCGGGTTTCAGCTCTCCAGCCGCTTCAGCGTCGCGAACAATGCCCAGTGCCGGTCGGTCTTTCACAGACTGCCCCGGATTGAGGAATTCGCATTTGCCGAGAATTTCGCAGCCGGTTTCGTCAGATGCCTGGTTCAGGCGAAGCAGGGGGGTGTTGCCGATAAGGTCGATCACCGAGCGATGAAACTTCATCAGATTAGGTCCGATTCTGGTCAATTTTCTTTGGGACGAAGCTAGTGCGGCGCAGAGGTTTTCACAACCGTTGTGAGTCCCACAGGGCCCGTGTGATCCATTTCGTGCCGGTCTGCGTAAGAAGCATGAATAGACCAACCGAGACAGGACCGCCTGCTTGACCCACACCGACACCTATATTGCTTTCATGATGGACCATGCCGCCGGGAACCATCCGGAGTCCTTTGCTGTGGCGGGGGACCTGCACGTTTCACTGAGTGAGAGGGGGGCTGAGACCGCGCATCTCTGGTCAATGATCGGCGGTGTGATGCTGGAACGATCTGACCCGATACTTGCCGACCCGGCCCAGCAGGGTTCGAGAACTGGTCGCGCCCGATGGTCAGGTCTCTCAGCTGATGAGGTCCTGTCCCAATCCTCTGGCGATTTGAGCTGGCGGCGTGGTTTCTCCGGCGTTCAATATGCATCTGCAGGCACGCCGGGGACAAAGTTCATGAAACTGGAGCCCGGTCAAAGCGCGCCGATGCATGGTCATGGTGGCCTTGAGGCAACCGTTGTCCTGTCCGGGCGTTTTACAGATGGATATGGCACATATTCTCGCGGTGACCTTGTGCTCGGTGAACCCGGCATGCGTCACAAGCCCGCTGCTGTGGGAGACGAAAGTTGTATTTGCTTTGTCGCCCATCGGCCCAACAGGTTCTGGAGTATTTTCCAATGAAGCGTTTTCTGGGAGCCATTCTGGTATCGGCCGCGCTGTTTAGCGCACCCGCAAGCGGAAAGACGTCGGATGCGAGTTGGGCACCAAGCCCGGGAGACGTGATCGAGTTTGATGTGCTGCGCAAGGGCAAGCCATTCGGCTCCCACTCCGTCACGTTTGGGCAGGATAGCCAGGGACGTCTGACTGCAACGACTGACGTGAACCTCAAAGCCGGCCTGGGGCCTATCACCGTTTTCAAGTATGAGCTCGACGCCACTGAAGTGTGGGAGGATGGACAACTTGTGTCTCTCACCGGTCAGGTTGACGATGATGGCGATGAAGGGTCGGTGAAGGCAGCGCGCAGCGGTGATGGGTTGGAGGTCGAAGGCACAGAGTATGACGGTGTTGTTGCAGGCTCAATCGTGCCTTCAAGTCATTGGAACTTTGCCGCCACGAATTCCTCAAAGCTGCTGTCGACCGGCAATGGAGAAATATTGGAGGTCACCGTATCTGAACAAGGGAATGAGACCATACGTGTGGCGGGTGAAGAGATCGAGACCACGCGGTATCTGATGGATTCTGATATTGATGTTATGCTTTGGTATGACCAAGCCGGACGTTGGATGAAGTTGGCTTTCGAAGCACGAGGTCAGGATATCGAATACGTTTTGGCGAAGCCATACTGATTTCGCTACCGAATGTCGGCTCTGACACTCATTCTTGGCGATCAGCTAACGCCCGACCTGTCATCTCTTTCTGATTTCAATCCGTCCACAGATACTGTCTTGATGGCCGAAGTCATGGAAGAGGCGACCTATGTGGGCCACCACAAGAAGAAGCTCGCATTTGTATTCTCTGCCATGCGCCACTTCGCTGAGGAGTTGGAAGCAACGGGTGTTGCGGTTCGCTATGTCAAATTAACGGATCCTGAAAATGAAGGCTCATTGCGCGGTGAAGTGGCGCGTGCGTTGGATGCCGATCCCGGCATCGACACCTTGATCATCACGAAACCCGGCGAATGGCGCCTGTTGAGCGATATGGAGGTGTGGGCCAACATCTTCGATGTAGAGGTGGAACTTCGCGACGACACGCGGTTCATCGCGACACTGAGTGAATTCTCGACCTGGGCTGCCCATCGCAAGCAGTTGCGGATGGAGTATTTCTATCGCGAGATGAGACAGAAGACAGGTCTGCTCATGGAGGGAGATAGCCCTGCTGGCGGCAAGTGGAATTATGATCAGGACAACCGCAAGCGGTTGCCGAAATCCGCGGTTACTCCTCAACGATGGTTCTGCCAGCCAGATCAGGTTACGCAAGACGTGCTCGATATGATCACGCACAGGTTTCCAGACAATTTCGGAGATTTGGAACCCTTCGTGTTCGGAGTCACACGTCACGATGCCGAGGCCGCTCGCGATGCTTTCATGGCGGAGATCCTGCCTGGCTTTGGAGACTACCAGGATGCCATGGCAAAGGATGAGCCATGGATGTGGCATTCAATCCTCTCGATTTATCTGAATGTCGGTTTGTTGGATCCGTTGGATTTGTGTGAACGCGCTGAGGCGGAATGGAAATGCGGCCGTGCGCCGCTCAATGCTGTGGAAGGCTTCATTCGGCAAATCCTTGGCTGGCGCGAATACGTGCGGGGGCTCTACTGGTGGAACGGCCCTAAGTACGGAAAGAGCAATTTTCTGAATGCGCAGAACGCGCTTCCCGATTTCTACTGGACCGGCGAAATCGATATGGCCTGTCTGGCCGATGCGCTGGGGCAGACCATTCGGCATGCTTATGCCCATCATATTCAACGCCTCATGATCACGGGAAATTTTGCGCTGCTCGCGGGCATCCATCCGGACCACGTCAATGATTGGTACATGAGTGTTTATGCCGACGCGTACGAATGGGTGGAGCTGCCGAATACGCATGGAATGGCGCTCTTTGCAGACGGGGGTGTCATTGCGTCAAAGCCTTACGCTGCCAGTGCAAACTATATAAACAAGATGTCAGATTATTGCGCCGGGTGTCGTTACAATTCCAAAACCCGGACCGATGAGGACTCGTGTCCCTTCAATACGCTTTATTGGGACTTCCTGATCCGCCATTTCCAACGATTGCAGGGTAATCCCCGCATGTCATTGCTCATGAAAAATGCGATAAAAATGCCGGATCGTGAACGTGATCTGATACAGCGGCGAGCCAGAACCGTGTTGAAATCCTTGAATATTTATCCAACCAAAGATTGATGACTTACGCATCGTTACCGGTTTCAGAGAATTTTCGACGTCACACTACACTGATTTTCACCTCCGTCGTTTAGACATGCTGACAATGGTGATTCCGAGAAGTCGGATGAATTCCGGGGTGGACGCATGAAACTGTTGGCTATGAAGGATAGCGGCGATGGGCCGCTGTCCGAGATCGTTAGGGACTCGGACGACGAACGAAAGCATGAGGCGGCCTGGCGAGAAAGCCAGCTGGAAATCGTGGGCACGATCACGATTCCTCTGGTTCTGGCCAACCTGATCAATGCGTCGGTTGTCTGGCTGTCCTTCAAGGAGACGCCAGCGGACTTTGCCTTGTCTGTATGGCTCGTCTGTATCGCCGCCATATGCGCAGCGGCTTTTGTTACGAACAAGGTTCGAACCTACCGGCCCAGCGATCTTGCGATCGCGCGCAAGGTGATGAGGGAATATACGTTTGTTGCGGCGATTGCCGGACTTCTTTGGGCGTCGGTACCTATCATTGTGATGAATGTCACGGATAGCTATGGCCAGATGATTGTGGGCGTCGTTCTGGCTGGAGTCATGTTCACCGGTGCGCTCCTGATGTCGCGTCTGCCCAAGGCAGCCTTTGCCTTTATAGTTCCGATCGGACTGGGACTGGTTGCGGAAATGCAGTTTCAGCAAAATCCAAAATATCAGTATACATCTATTTTGACGTTGGCTTATGTCGCGATACTCATCCTAGCCATTCGCTGGTCGCATCGCCAGTTCGTGCTCAAAAGCATCAACGAAACGGCGGTTAGAGAGCAGTCGCATCTGATTGGGTTGCTGTTGAGGGATTTTGAGGAAAGTACGTCCGATTGGCTCTGGCAAACTGACGCCAGAGGCGTGCTCGTAGACATTCCTCTCGTGTTTGAGGGCGCTGAGCATGACAATGGTTACCTAACGCTTGGCAATCTGTTGGTCGATCAGTTCGAGGCGGACGATTCTACCAGAGTGCTCAATACCAGCCTCATGCGCCGCCAGGGCTTTCGCGATATCGCCATGAGGCTCAAAGGTTCAGAGACCGAACGCTGGTTGTCCCTTACCGGGAAGCCAATCTTCAATGATGGCAAGTTCCGAGGCTTCCGCGGGGTAGCATCGGACATCACCCAGTCCAAGGAAATAGAAGATCGTATTGCCTTTATGGCGCATTATGACGGGCTGACGGGTCTGCCAAACCGGATGAACATGCAGGAGCGACTGGAAAAGGCGCTCCGCAAACCGGATGTTGAAACAGTCCAAAGAGCGTTGGTTTGGCTCGATCTGGATAATTTCAAATGGGTGAACGATACGCTGGGCCATCCGGCGGGTGATGAGCTCTTGCAGCATGTCTCCGGTCGCCTGAACGAATTGAGCGGCGATCACGACATGGTGGCGCGGATCAGTGGTGACGAGTTCGCCATGATCGTTCAGCGTCCGACGATGGGCGACCTCGAACTCTTTTTCGACGAGATAACCGAACGCCTGAGCGAGCCCTATGACCTGTGGGGGTCGACCGCCAATTGCTCCGCGTCGGTAGGTGTCAGGATGTTCGATCCGTACACGAAAGATGCCCGCACCATGCTAAAGCATGCTGACTTGGCGCTCTATCAGGCCAAGAAGCTCGGAAAGTCCACTTGGTGCATGTTCACACCCGCGCTCGACGAACGCGCGCGAGCCCATTTGCAAGTCGAGGCCGATTTGCATTCCGCGCTGGAGCACAGCGAGTTCGAACTTCATTTCCAGCCTCAAGTTGATGCTCACACACATGATGTGGTGGGATGCGAAGCCTTGCTGCGATGGAACCACCCTGAGCGGGGCCTGGTTTATCCCGGCGACTTCATTGAGCACGCAGAAGACAATGGTCTGATTACCCGGATCGGAGACTGGGTCATTCGGGCGGCTTTGGCAGAGGCGCGTCGTCTGCCCAATCATGTCAAAGTTTCGGTGAATATCTCGCCGTTGCAAATACACTCATCCAATTTGATGACGACCATCGTGAATGCGATTGCCGCCAACAAGATCGATCCGCGACGGCTCGAGCTTGAGATCACGGAAACGGTCCTGATGTCGGACACAAATTTCACGCTCAAGCGCCTTCACAAACTGAAGGAGATCGGCGTCGGCATTGCGCTTGATGATTTCGGCACAGGCTATTCTTCTCTGTCTTATTTGCGGAGCTTTCCGTTCGACAAGATCAAGATCGACAAGAGCTTCGTGCGAGACATTGAAAGCCGATCAGACAGCCGTTCTATCACGCAAGCCACCATCGCACTGGCGCACTCACTGGGCATGCGGTGCACAGCGGAGGGTGTCGAGACGCATTTTCAAGCAGAGTTCCTGCGTGACATTGGATGCCAGGAATTGCAGGGTTTCTTCATCAGTCGGGCCAAGCCGCTCGACAAACTTCACCATATTATCGACCTTCTACCTGCCGATTTTGCATCACCCAAGCGGGAGTCGGATGTCGGGACCGCAGCCGATAATACTATACAGTTTCCAGCGGCGAAGTCCGCCCAAGCCTGATCCCTGGATTTCAGTTTTCGTTTGAAGTGTCGGCCTCTTTTTTCTTGCGATTGTTCAACAAGCCGCCGAGCGCTTTGATCGCTACATCTTCAGCAGATGTCTCGGCAGGCGCGTCGTCCGTCGGGGCTTCTGGGTCAGGCTTCTTGATGCCAAGGAGTCCGCCGATAACATCTTCGGTGCTGCCGGAGCCTGCTGAGTTGGAGACACCAAGCTCTTCCAACACGCGGGAGCCCAACTCTGCCTTGAACGCAGAACTTACGCCGCTCAGATCTGGTGTGACTTTCGGATTCGTCCACGCGCCCGATATACGGATCGGGACTGGAATGCCGTTCAATTGCACCACGCTGCCCTGACCTTGGGCCGATTTGTCCACACTGGTCGCAAGGCGCAGGTCCATGGACTGTCCCGCCAGATTGATCTGTCCAGTCCCATCTACGCCCAGAATGGGACTCAGCAGTTTCATCACATCCACATTCGCAACGCCGTTATTGACTTTCAACACAGTGTTGAAGCTTGAAAAATCGGTCTCGGCGTTCTGCGATAAAGCTTCGCCAAAATTGAGTTCCTGAATTGAGCCTGTCGCTATGGCCTGCTTCAGAGAGGAGGCGCTTCGTACCAAGGCTGCAACATTCAAGCCTTTGACCACACCATCCGAAAGGCTCGTCGAGACCTCTCCGTCAATTGCCTGCATGATTGCGTCAATGGATGTACCAGACGACTGCGCCGAAACCTTGAATTGTCCTGTTCCTGTGAGGCTGTCGAATCCGGCCAACGTTCCGAGCAGATTTGCGACGGCAACATTCTGGCCCTGCATGTCGAAGCCCACTTTCGGTGTGGCAGGTCGGGCATCCACGGTCAGCTTGCCCAACCAAAGTCCGCTGAAGGCTTTGAATTGCGACAAGTCTGCTGTCAACAATCCATCGGTCAGATCGACGTCCATGACAGCATCGCTCAGTTCGACATCACCAATGGTGAGCGCTCCGACCTCAAGACTGAGGTTTGCGTTCACGGATTTCAGCCCGGACAATTCGAGTGTTTCATCACTCCAGGGCTGAATTCCCTGTGTGGTCTTTTCCGGATCCGGCTCTCCCATAAAGGGTGTCAGGTCGAGAGCGGGTATGCTGAGATCGCCAATAATGCGCGGTGTTGTCGCCGACACATCAATCCCCGCCTGTCCGGTGCCCCTCAATTCATCTAGCGACAGGTTCAAATTGTTGACCATGACGGATTTGAATGTGCCGTTTGCCGTGCCAGATACGGCAAAGGTCTGGAGTGTATCACCCGGGGCTAGTTCAATTGCCGCAGCGCTCAGCAAGTCACGCATTCTGTCGCTGGCGATGGAGAGGGTGCCGGCAACAGTCCCATCACCATTGAGTGAAACGGATCCCTCATATGACGCGCTCAACGAGTTGCTGTCATGGGTCAATTTGAGTTCTGTAAGAGACGGCGAGTCGAGTGCGCCGGATGCCTTGCCCGCGACTTGTAAACGACCCAAGGCTGACCGTGCCGGCACATCCAACTTGAATTGCTGTGTGAGCGCAGCCAGATCCGCCACCACGGCTTCGAACGTGCCGTTCAAACTCGGCGCGTCACCAAGTTGGATGCTGCCATCGTATTTGATATTTGCCAGGTCGGATGCCAGATCCAGCCGGGCCTGAGCGGGCAAACTACGAGTGAGCGCTTCGGGCGCATCCAGCCAGACGTCAATGGTGAAGGCTTGCTCCTGAAACCGGCCGCTGGCTGTCGCACTGAGAGGCTGGTCCATGCCTAGCAGAGATGCTTCCAGGTCAAGTTCGGACAATTTGTATGTTTCGCCAGATTGGTCGTCCTGAAAAGTGAGCGAAGCGTTCTTGAGGATTGCCGATTCGACTCCCGCATCGAATGAACCATTTGTCCTTTCAGGTGGTGGCGATGCTTCTTTTGAAGAGGCGAATTCCCAGTTCGTATTCCCATCGGCTTTGCGCTGAAGGACCACATCTGCATCCACGAAGGCGATTTCCTGCACATCCACGCGCCGCGACAGCAGCGGCACCCATTTGACCGAGCCGCGCAACGCACCTGCCTCAATCATGTTCGGTGTGGCAAATCCGTCGGGATTGGCAACGCTCACCTGTTCTACCGAGGCCGAAATGCGCGGAAACACGGATATTTTCACATCGCCTGCGAGCGTCACGTCACGTTGCAACGCGTTGGTCGCCGCATTCTCAATCTGGTTCTTGTAAACCGATTTCGGAATGAAGAAGGGCACTGAAAAGGCTGCGATAATCAGCAGTGCCGCGATGCCGGAAACAATTAGGATAACGCGCTTCATGGAATAACCTCAGGACTGGGAGTCTAACCTGATATGGGAATATGGCTTGGGAATGACAGCTTTATACAGAAAAGTGCAAATTCGCGTGAAGTTCCCCGCTTGACCCGCCATGCCGGGTTTAATAGAGAAGCGCTTCGCCGAGTTTCGGCAAGGAAATGCGCGGGTGTAGCTCAGCTGGTTAGAGTGCCGGCCTGTCACGCCGGAGGTCGCGGGTTCGAGCCCCGTCACTCGCGCC
>NZ_DGNK01000022.1:0-147122 GCF_002388935.1 Hyphomonas sp. UBA4494 | reverse complement strand
AACCTTGCCAAGGTTGGGGTCGAGAGTTCGAATCTCTTCGCCCGCTCCAATTTTTCTCAAGACAGCTTGGTTTCAAGCTCGCCATTCTGGGCGCAGCGTGTTGTTGGCGTTGTTTGTGTACCAAGCAAGCCTCACCGCACGTGTGGGCCTCAATAGATTCTTTTTTCCAGCCGGGCTGATGACGAATATTTTGTGCGTCTCGTGTAAAGAGTTTGGCTGCGGCCTGGTCTTCAACCATATCTTGCCGGTCCCTTGCTGCGTCTGTGGTGTAATCAATGCGCTGCAACCTCTTGTCGGCGCCCGTCCACGCCATACTACTGATGTGACCGAAAGTGATGACCATGACAGATGACTTGCAGCCCCTCACAGACCGCGCGCTTCTCAAGCAGCGTTTCCTGGAAGGAATGAGCCTGGTTGCAGCGACCGTGAATGTCATTACGACAGACGGCGCTGCTGGTCGGGCGGGCACGACAGCAACCGCAATGTCCTCAGTCAGCGCCGATACGCCCAAACCGACCTTACTTGTCTGTATCAATGAATCCTCGTCGCTAACGCCGGTTCTGCTGGGCAATGGCACGTTTTGTGTGAACGTCTTGAAGGACAATCAGGCGGATGTGGCAGATGTTTTTGCCAGCCGCATGACCCACAAATTCAAGGACAAATTTGATGGGGCAGACTGGACGCCGGGCAGGTCTGGTCAGCCTGTCATCTCAGGAGCGCTCGTGGCATTCGAGTGCAAACTGGTTTCGCACAATCAGGTCGGCACGCATCATGTCTGCATCGGTGAGGTTGTTGACGCTGTGCTCGGCGACAATGGCAACTCTCTGATCTATGCGAGCCGCGAATACCGCACCACCGTCAAGCCGGACTAGGCTTTTGGGGGCAGTTTCGCGGTTGCGTATCACTACTGGCCGCTAGCGCGCCGTCATGGCGCCATCGACCACGTGCTCCTGCCCGCTGATATAGCTGGAAGCATCCGAGGACAGGAACAGGACCAATTCTGCGACTTCCTCTGGCCGTCCGGCCCGACCCATTGGGCTTGACTGGGTCGCAATCGCCTCAACGTCCATCTGATTGGCGCCCGAATGCGCCGTAAGCGCGGCGACGCGTTCTTCATCCATCGTTTCGGTCATGCGAGTGATCGATTTCTGCCAGATCGGCGTATCGATGATGCCCGGATGCACCGAGTTGACCCGAATGCCCGTACCCATCTGGGCGCACTCGACCGCCGCTGCCTTTGAAAAGAGTCGAACGGCCCCTTTCGATGTGCAATAGGCGCTCGCCCCAGCTGCGCCACGCAGGCCGGCCACCGATGAAATGTTGACTATCGAACCACCTTTGGAACCCATGTACCGCATCGCTGCGCGCGTTCCGAGAAACACGCTGTCGACATTCACGTTCATCTGCTTGCGCCAATCATCCAGCGTAAAATCCGTGATCGCGCCTGCGATGGCGATGCCGGCATTGTTGACCAGCACAGATGGTGTCCCGAATGCGTTCTCGGTTTGGCTGAAGATTGCTTCCCACATGCTCTCATCCGTCACGTCCTGATGCGCGGTGATGATGCGCCCTCCGGCGTCTGTGACGAGTCGCTCGGTGACCCTCAGACCTTCGTCATCAATGTCGGTCGCCATGATGGCGGCACCTTCGCGAGCAAGCACGAGTGCGCATGCCCGACCGATACCGCTGCCTGCACCCGTTATAATTACGATTTTGCCGTCGATCTGGCCCATGTTTTCCTCCCGCTTTTTGCATTGTATGTAGCAGTGGAATGGCTTGACCTGCCAATGGTTTTGAGGTTTACCCCGCGTCTCTAAACGGGATGGTGCAGGGCCGCCGTTGAAATCGTGGGTGCGAATGAGCGCCGCCCACCGACCTGCGTCGATAATGAGGTACTACCATGTCACGTCGCCACAGCGCGAAGTACAAGATCGACCGTCGCGTCGGTGAAAATATCTGGGGCCGTCCGAAGTCCCCCGTCAACAAGCGTAACTACAAGCCCGGTCAGCATGGCCAGAACCGCCGCAACAAAGTCTCTGACTTTGGTCTGCAGCTGATGGCGAAGCAGAAGCTGAAAGGCTACTACGGCGACATCACGGAAAAGCAGTTCCTTCGCATCTATGAAGAAGCGAACCGCATGAAGGGCAACACGTCCGAGAACCTTATCGGCCTGCTGGAATCGCGTCTCGATTCCATCGTCTACCGCGCCAAATTCGTGCCGACGATCTTCGCAGCCCGCCAGTTCGTCAACCACGGCCACGTCATGATCAATGGCCGCCGCTGTAACATCGGCTCCGCGCGCGTGAAGCCGGGCGACGTTGTCCAGATTCGTGAGAAATCTCGCAACATGGCCCTCGTTCTGGAAGCTCTCGGCAGTGCCGAGCGCGACATCCCGGAATATGTGGACGTCGACCCTAAAGCCATGAGCGCGACTTATGTCCGCGTTCCTGAACTGTCTGACGTGCCGTATCCGGTCCAGATGGAACCAGCTCAGGTGGTCGAATTCTACTCCTCGTAAGAGGACTGAATTCCTTGAACATTCTAGAAGGCCGCGCCAGACTGGTGCGGCCTTTGTTTTTGGAGATACAGACCGAATGAACATTCCCGATATCGCGCAAGTCCGCCAGCACCTCATTGCCAAGCCGGGCGAACCCTTCTCGCTGGCAGCGCGGCCGACCCGGGACCCTGATCTCTTTGCTGACAAGGAAGACGCCAAAACCAGCCTGAAAAAGGACGCGGCCGTCATCAACGAATTGAAGGACATGCTCTACGCCCACAAGAAGCAGTCCGTGCTTGTCGTGCTGCAGGGCATGGATACGGCAGGCAAGTCGGGCACCATTCGCAATGTCTTCGCCGACACCACGCCGCTTGGCATGGAGGTGAAGGCGTTCAAGGCGCCAAGCAAGAACGAACTGGCCCGCGACTATCTCTGGCGCGTTCACAATGCCGTGCCCAAAAAGGGCAATGTCGGCATCTTTGATCGTTCGCACTATGAAGACGTGCTGGTCGTGAAAGTGCGTGGCTTCGCCAGCCCGGAAGACGTGGAACGGCGGTACGAGCAAATCAATGCGTTCGAAAAACACATGACGGAGAACGGCGTCGTCATCGTCAAATGCATGCTGAATGTAGGGTATGAGGAACAAGGCGTCCGGCTAGCAGAGCGCCTTGTCGAGCCTCACAAACTTTGGAAATTCAATCCGGCGGATCTGGATGATCGCAAGGATTGGGCAAAATTCATGTCGGCCTATGAGACCGCCGTTGAGCGATGCTCGACACCGCATGCGCCTTGGTATGTTGTGCCCGCAGACAGCCGGACTCGTCGAAATGCCATGATCGCCCGTCTCGTACGTGGCGCGCTGGAAGATTTGAACCTTGAATGGCCAAATCCTGGATTTAACCCGGAAGACTTCGACATCGGGTAGGACCGGAGGGACTTGTTTCCCTCCGATACTTAACTCGATCAGCCGCCATGGAACGCGGTAGATCCGCCGCTCATGGACTTGTTGGCCGAGCGCGACTCGGGATTGCCGTAGATATCGACGCCGCCACCGCTGGACGTCTTGCTCGATGCGGCGTCGCTGGCATATGCCTTGACTGATCCGCCGCTGCTGGCCTTGGCCTGCACAGTTTCACAGGTGAGCCCTTTTGCGTTGGCACTGCCGCCAGACGAGGCTTTTACCTCAAGGCGTGTGCATACGCCGTGGACGGAAACCGCTGCGCCGCTGGAAACGTCTATCTCCATAGGGCCGGACTCCAATCCTTCCGCGAGCAGGGACGAGCCAGAGCTGGCTTCGATCTCGTTGAGCTCCGGGCCGGTCACCGTGAACTTGACGCGCACCTTGTTACCCCACCCCTTTGTGGATTTCCGGGACAGATACAGGCGGTCTCCATCGAGGCGCACTTTGACATCTTCAGGGCCACCCCGTTCAAAGTCAGCGGTGATCGAATGCTGAGGTGCACGCACGAATTTGACGGAGACACCGGCGGAGATATCGAGTTCATCAAATCCGGAAAGATTGTACACTTGGGTTGTGTCGGCGGACGCGCTGTAGAGTGACGCGGACAGAGCAAACGCAGCAATGCTGGATGCGATGATAACTGATTTTCTCATGGTCTGATTCCTATAATGCTCGGTGTCAGGATTTTATGGAAATATCGCCGCCGCTCGACTCGGTGATATCGACCTGGGTCGGTGCGCCGTGAACGTTGATGTCGGCGCCACTGGACGCTTTGGCTTCCAGCGCTTCAGTCACGCTGACGGACACGTCCGCGCTACTGGATGCGTCGATCTCGGCGGACTTGCACAACAGATCCTTGGCTTCAACGTCGGCGGATGACGATGCATCCACAGTAATCTCGTCGCATGTTCCGGTGAGCACAATATCGGTGCTGGATGAGGCATCGACATCGATATCTGTTGTGCTTTCCAGAACCAGCTTAACGTCAGAGCTGGAGGAAGCGTCGATTCTGGCTCGACTATTGGTGACCGCATGGGCGATCACATCCGCGCTAGATGTTGCCTCGATTGTTATTGCCCCGACAATGAAGTCGGATGCGTCGATACTGGAGGAAGACGATGCGTCCATGTCGGCCGAAGCGGCGCGACCGGAAACGATCAGTTTAGCGCTCGAAGAAGCGTCCAGTTCGATTTCTCCCGCATCGATCCCGGAGGCTTCAAGAATTGAGGATTGCGCCACGTCCAGTTCGGAAATGCTCGGCGACGTTACACGTACCGTGTAGGACGGCATGCGCTTTCCGTTCACCTTCACCCGCAAGTCGCCTTCGACGAGATCCACGTGAAGGTTGGCCCGTAAGGATTTCAGGAAGCCGAGGCTTTCACGGCTGATTTGCAGCTCTCCATCATCAGTTTCGATGCTGATATCTGAAAAGTCGCCTTCGGCCTGTTCAACGATGACTGTGGTCTCAGCGCCGGTTTCGTACAGGACCTTGATACCACCATTCACATCAATGCTGGAGAAGGAGCCGACTGGGAAGTCCTTAGTCTCGGCCAGAGCCGGCAAGGCTGCGATGGACAGGGCGGACAGGGATATGAGCGCGCGTTTCATGGGGGTGCCTCCAATTTGATGAGGCAAGTATGATGTATCGAATAACGATAAGTCAACATATTGTTTTTCAATAATACAAAAAACCCGTGCGTGTGCTCTGTTACCCGGTGTCGGCATTGCAGAAGACAAGTTGACGACGATTAAGGGGTTAGCCGTCCTTGCTGGCAAGCTGTCCGAACAGGTCGTAATCATCTGCTCCAGTGATTGCCGCCGAGACGATGTCGCCCGCTTTCAGGTGACTTGCATTTTCCAGATAGACCACGGCATCGACTTCCGGCGCATCAGCCTTGGTGCGGCCTATCATTTCGCCGGTCGAGTCAGATGGGCCGTCAATTATGACGTCCTGAACCGTTCCGACCTGCGCAGCGGCGCGATCAGCAGACACTTTCGCCTGCACTTCCATGAAGCGGTGCCAGCGCGCTTCCTTGACCTCATCTGGCACATGACTGGGCAGGTCACGGCTGTCAGCATGGGCGACGTTTTCGTATTGGAAGCACCCTGCGCGATCGATCTTCGCTTCGCGGATGAAGTCCAGCAAGATCTCGAAATCCTCTTCGGTCTCGCCCGGAAACCCAACGATAAAGGTTGAGCGGATGGCGAGGTCAGGCACATCCCGGCGCCACTGAAGGATGCGTTCAAGTACGCGGTCCTGTTTGGCGGGCCGTTTCATGGCCTTCAGCACCGGCGCGGAGGCGTGCTGGAATGGAATGTCGAGATAGGGTGTAATCAGGCCTTCGGCCATCAGCGGAATAACCTGGTCCACATGCGGATAGGGATAGACATAATGCATCCGCGTCCACACGCCGAGGCTGCCCAGCCCCTTGGCCAGATCGAGGAAGCGCGTCTGGTATTCCGTGCCACGCCAAGTTTCCGGCTTGTAGCGCACGTCCAGTCCATAGGCGGACGTGTCCTGACTGATCACGAGCAATTCCTTCACGCCGGCCCGGACCAGTTGTTCGGCTTCGGTCAGCACATGACGGATCGGGCGGGAGGCAAGATCGCCGCGAAGTTTCGGAATAATGCAGAAGCTGCACCGATTGTTGCAGCCCTCCGAGATCTTCAAATATGCGTAATGGCGCGGTGTCAGGCGCAGGCCACTTTCAGGCACCAGGTCGGTGTGAGGATTGTGCGGCGGGGTGAGGTGCGTGTGGACCGCGTCCATCACGGCCTCATACTGGTGAGGCCCGGTGATCGCGAGCACTTTGGGATGCGCTTTCTCGATCACGTCCGGTTCGGCGCCAAGACAGCCTGTAACGATGACCTTGCCATTCGCTTCAATCGCTTCACCGATCGCCTCAAGGCTCTCATCACGCGCGGAATCCAGAAATCCGCAAGTGTTCACCAGAACCAGGTCTGCGCCGGAATAGTCCGGGGCGATCTGGTAGCCTTCTGCGCGCAGGCGCGTGATGATCCGCTCGGAATCGACCAGGGCTTTCGGGCAGCCGAGGGAAACGATGCCGACCTTGGGGGCCTTGGCAGGCCGGATCGGAGCAGGGGCAAGGGATGTCGTGGTCATGATCGCCCTGCTATAACGAATGCTGCGAACTGGAAAGGTCGGGCGCACATCGGGCCGTTTTTTTCAGTTACCAAACCCTTTCGCTCACTAGAGCAAATTTCCAGCAAATATTTGACACCCGGAAATGCAGGTCGCGTAATCTGGGAACCGGTAGTTAAGGGAGGGGAGACCCATGACGCACCTGATGATTCTTACCGCAGCCTGGGGGGCGGCCATGCTGGGCATCTATCTGGTCATATATACGCTGATTAAGTGGCGTCGAGCCGCGCGGGCCTGCCATCCGATGCCGTTCAGGCGTCGTAAGGGCTATTTGAGCGGGCTAGCCTTCAGCGTCATGTTTGTTGCGTCACCAGCGCTGGTGCATGCTGACGGACACATGATCCAGGCCAGCATCACAGGATTCTTTCAGGCCTGAGCCTCAGGCGTCTTCCAGCTCGACACCCTTGTCCTTCATGAAGTCGCGCAGTTCGCCGCTTTCAAACATCTCTTTGACGATGTCACAGCCGCCAACGAATTCGCCCTTTACATAGAGCTGTGGAATGGTCGGCCATTCCGAATAGGCCTTGATGCCTTCCCGCACGGCCTGATCTTCCAGAACGTTCGTCGAGACATACTCCACGCCAAGATAGTCCAGAACCTGCACCACAACTGATGAGAACCCGCACTGCGGGAACGTCGGTGTACCTTTCATGAAAAGTACGACGTCATTGGCTTTGACGGCCTTTTCGATGGCGTCGAGCGTGGCTTGATCGGTCATTCTGGTATCTCCGCTGTTGTCACAGCATGTGTGGTGGATACCCGGCAGCGTCAAGCTTTGATGCTGCCGGGCATGTTTCTGCTACCAGCCGCAGCTCTCGGTGGCGTTCTGGTCTTTCATATAGAGCATCAGCGGATCGAAATACTCGATGATCGCGCTGCCATCCATTTCGCGAGTGCCGGTGAATTCTTCCAGCGTGTCCGGCCAAGGCTGTGACGCGCCAGCTTCCAGCATGGCATTGAAGCGTTTGCCCACTTCCTTGTTGTCATAGATCGAGCAGCGATGCAGCGGTCCTTCCCAGCCAGCCTGCTCACAAGCGGCCTTGTGGAACTGGAACTGCAGGATGTAGCTCAGGAAGTAGCGCAAATAGGGCGTGTTGCCCGGAATGTGGTACTTCGCGCCGGGATCGAAGGCGTCTGCCGGGCGCGGGGCCGGTGGTACGAGGCCCTGATTTTTCAGGCGGAGATCCCACCATGACGTGTTGTAGGCCTCTGGCGCAGTTTCACCAGACAGGACATCCCAGCGCCAGCCATCAACGGTCAGCGCAAACGGCAGGAAGGCGATCTTGTCGAGCGCGGTCTGCATCAGAAGTGCCGTGTCGGCATCAGCGCCCGGCTTTTCCTCAGCGGTGATCAGATTGATCTGTTCGAGGTATTCCGGTGTGATCGACAGGCCGACAAAGTCGCCGATGGCCTCATGGAAGCCATCATGTGCGCCGGTTTTGTACAAGTAGTCCTGATCCTTGTAGGCGCGATGGTAGAAATTGTGACCCAGTTCGTGATGGACCGTATAGAAGTCTTCCGAGTTCACTTCGGTACACATCTTGATGCGTACATCTTCCTCATCGTCCAGATCCCAGGCTGAGGCGTGGCAAACGACTTCGCGGCCCTCTGGGCGCACGATCATGGAGCGCTCCCAGAAAGTTTCCGGCAGCGGCTCGAGGCCGAGGGAGGTGAAGAAGGTTTCGCCTGTCTCGACCATTTTAATGGCGTCATAGCCCTTTTCGTTGAGGCGTTCGGTCAGGTCGTAGCTTGGTCCCGGCACGTCAGGCTTCACGACGTCATAGATGGATGACCATTGCTGGGCCCACATATTACCCAACAGGTCAGCGCGGATCGGGCCGGTGCGCGGCTGCACATCGTCGCCGTATTCTTCATTCAGTTTGGCGCGGGTGAAGCAGTGCAGCTCTTCATAAAGCGGCTCCACCTGCGTCCACAGACGTTGCACTTCAGCTTCCATCTCTTCCGGTGCCATGTCGTAGCCGGACAACCACATCTGATCGAGGCTTTCGAAGCCAAGCTCATTTGCGCCTTCATTGGCGATCTCGACCATGCGGGCATAATCGTCCTTCATCGGCACGGAGATCGTGCGCCAGCCTTCCCAGACAGCTTTGAGCTCTTCCGGGTCGCGGCTGGTTTCAATGATCGTCGACAATTGGTCGAGGTTCAGCGCGTCGCCCTTATAGGTGAATTTCCCGGTGCCGTAGGTCGCGTCGAGATTGGTGGTGATCTGCGAAAGCTCCTCGGCTGCGCCCGGCGTCGACGGGGCAGGGATCGTGATCCCGGTACGCAACATGGTCATCTTGCGCGCCAAATCAGCTGGCAGGACGCTGACATCGAACTGCTTGGACTCATTCGCGAGTGAAACGGCGAGGATGGTCGATGCCGCACCAGCTTCAGCTGCGAGCGCGTTGGTTTCGGGCGTGATGTTCGTGGCCTGGTTCCAATAGGCTTGCGCGGCAATACGGCTCTGCGCGGCGAGTTCAGCTTCGGCGCGCTCCAGGAAGGCGCGGGCCTCTGCGATTTCTACGGAATGATCAACTTCAGCGACCACTTCAGGCGCGGTGTCGAGAGTTGTTTCATCTGAAGCTTCAGGCGCGGCGCAGGCCGCAATCATGAAGCTCAGCGCGATGGCGCTGGTGGTTAAGGTCAGGCGTTTCATGGGGTCGTTTCCTCATCCTTGGTTGCGGATGAAACAATAACGAACCGACCGTATCGTCAATGCGTCAGATTCAGGAATCCGGTGCCCGCGTTTTCAGGGCCAGCGCATGAAGTTCGCCCCCCATCGTGCCTTTCAGGGCAGAATAGACCAATTGGTGCTGCTTCACGCGGGGAATGCCTGCGAACTGGCTGCTGACGATTTCGGCCTGCCAGTGATTGTCGTCGCCCGCCAGATCGGTCAGCGTGATCTCGGCTTCCGGGAAAGCGTCGGTGAGGTATCCGAGCAGCGTCTCGCGTGACATGGCCATGGGCAGTTCCTTCCAGTTGCGTGGCAGAACTGGCGTTTAGCACCTGCGACGTCAAGCATCCGGCTGAACCGATTGTGACATCAGGAGGGCAACTCTAAAGTGGAGATACCAGAAATCATTATTGGATTCGCCCCCATGACCAGAATGCGCGCCTTCATTCTCGCCGAAGTTCTTTTCATTGTGATGATTGTCGCGGGCGTCTTCTTCTACATGAACCGCGATGACGACGTGGCGGACCGTCTCACGGAGTATCGCGCGATTTATATAGATGGCCCAGCCATGCTGAACCTGACGGAAACACTTTCCTCGGACGCACTGGAAGGCCGTGCTGCGGGATCATCGGGCAATGCCGCCGCACGGGGGTTCATTCTGAAGCGGTTCGAGACGATGGAGCTGCGCAGGTTCCACGGAACATACGAGTACGCCTTTCCAATCCTGCCGGGGCCAATGGACGGGCTATCGGAACCGGCAGACGGTGTGAATATTGTTGGCTGGATCGCCGGGGAGACGCCGGGGCGGGGCCCCATGCTCGTGGTTACGGCCCATTATGACCATCTCGGCATCGTTGACGGAGAAATATATAATGGCGCTGATGACAATGCCTCTGGTGTGGCCGCGCTTGTCGGTGTCGCAGAATATTTCGAGCGAAATCCTCCCACACATGACATCGTCTTTGCCGCGCTGGACGCCGAAGAAATCGGCTATCAGGGCGCAAAGGCTCTGGTCGAATCTGGGCTGATTGATCTTGGGCGGGTCGCATTGAACATGAATTTCGACATGGTTGGGCGATCCGACGCGGGAGAACTCTATGTCGCTGGCACCACGCCTTACCCGCAGCTGAAGCCCATGATTGATGATTTGGCCACCCTAGTGCCGGTAACCCTGCTCACAGGACATGACTCGCCTGAACTCGGACAGGATGACTGGACCAACCAGTCCGATCATGCCGTCTTTCACGAGATCGGCATTCCATTTCTGTATTTTGGGGTCGAAGACCATCCCGGATATCACGCCCCTTCGGATGATTATGGCGATCTGACACATGATTTCTTTGTGCGGGCGGGCGACACGCTTGTTATGGCGGTGAAGGCGGTGGATGCCTGGCTCATCTCGTCCAAGCGGCAGGAAAACTAATCCTCTCAAGGAGGAAAGGGGCGTGAGAACGTCGGCACCGCGGGTTGGTTCCAAACCCACTGTGTGTCACCGATTTGCAATGCTGCACGAAAGTCTCTGAGCACCGTATTTCAATAAATAAAACAACGGTAAGGGTGGTTAATCCGCATTAAGAACATGTGACTTTCCGGCAACTGCTGAGGGTTGCGGATTTGTCATGGGAACAGACACAGTTCAGACACGGTTTTCTTGTGGTCTCGCCGATCTGGCGGGAGCTGAACACGTCTTTAAAGGAGACCACATGTTTAAGTATTTTCTGATCGCATCTGCAGCCACGGGTCTGGCTGTGTCCGCTCAGGCGCAGTCCTATGAGAGCGACACGGGCTTCTATCTTGATGGCGGGTACCAGTACCTGGAAATCGAACCCGATGGTGCAGAGCAGGGTGTTGACACGAACGGCATCGCCGCGCGTCTCGGCTACAAGTTCAACAATGTCTTTAGCCTTGAAGGTGAACTGGCCTCGGGCATCGATGATGGCGAATTCGACTACAATGTTGACGAAGACGAATTCAATCTCGACGACAACAATGATGGCGACTTCAACGACTTGATCGGCGCTTCCGGCGACATCGGCCTGAACTATCTGGTTGGCCTGTATGGCCGCGCAGATGTGCCGCTTACGGAGCGCCTGAGCGCCTTCGGTCGCGCCGGTTATGCATATATCGATCTTGATGCGTCGCTGGCCACGCCGGGCGGTACGCCGATTACGGTTGAGGATTCCGAGGAAGGCCCGGCCATCGGTGCAGGTCTTACCTATGACCTGACCGAAAATTGGGAGCTTCGCGGCGACTACACCTACTATTCGTTCGAAGATACCGACACGAATGGTGTGATGCTGGGCGTTGGCTACAAGTTTTAGCCTGACATAAAGTCACCAGAGTGAGCACCCCTTTTGCAGAATGCAGAAGGGGTGTTTCTCGTTCAGTCCACGGAATTCATATAGGCCGGCAGCCACCCCTCATGGGCTTTTCTTAGCTCTCCGACGGAAACCACGCCGTATGTTCCTAGGACCAACAGGTCATCGTCTGGGGACTCGGTGAGCTGGCCAAGTACGTCTACGTGAACGTCAGCGACTGCCGCTCTTCCAATTAGATCTGATAAACAGTCCTCGGAGACGGAAACGAGGGTTCGCGCCTGATCTTCGCCAAACAACCAAGTGCAATTCGTAAGGTCTTTGTGAATAGTTGGATCAATGATGATTCCAATTCCGGTGGCCAGCGCCATATCGATGGCGGCACATATCAAACCACCCTCGCTCACGTCGTGAGCGGAGGTGACTTTCGCTTGTCGTATCATCTCGCGAACGAATGCTGCATTCTTTGCTTCAATCGCGAGGTTCACTTGCGGCGGAGTACCTAGATCGTCACCCTTGAGTCCGAGCCATTCCCGAGCGTAGAGCGAAGCGCCAAGATGACCCTTTGTTTCGCCGACTACAACCAGGGTGTCCCCGGGCTGCGCGCCGTTGAGCGTCGCCACCTTTGACAAATCCTCAATCAGGCCCACGCCGCCCACAACGGGTGTCGGCGGAATGGCAATGCCATCGGTCTCATTGTAGAGGGACACGTTGCCCGACACGACCGGGAAATCGAGTTCGCGGCAGGCTTCGGCCATGCCTTCGATGGCCTTCACGATATAGCCCATCGTGGCCGGCTTTTCCGGGTTACCGAAATTGAGATTGTCCGTGATTGCAATCGGCGTCGCGCCGACGGCGGAGAGGTTTCGGTAAGCCTCGGCCACGGCGGCCTTGCCGCCTTCATACGGGTCAGCGGCGACATAATGCGGGTTGCAGTCGGAACAGATGGCGAGCGCCTTGTTCGTGCCGTGGATGCGGACAATGGCTGCGTCGCCTTGCGACTGCGAGCTGTCCACCGTGTCGCCCATGACGTGCCGGTCATATTGTTCCCAGATCCAGCGCTTTGACGCCATGTCAGGCGACGAAATCAGCTTGAGCAGCACTTCGCCGTAATCTTCAGGCTCGGGATATTTTGAAATGTCCAAAGGCGCGCGCTTCGGCGGCTCTGTCCAGGGGCGGTCATAATTCGGTGCGTCTTCGGCGAGTGGGGCGACGGGGATGTCACAAACTGTTTCACCAAACTGCGTCAGCACGAGATGGCCGGTATCGGTCGTGTGACCAATGACTTCTGCGGAAAGGTCATACTTGTCGAACACCGCTTTCGCGACATCGATCTTGTCAGGATACAGCACCATGAGCATGCGCTCCTGGCTCTCCGACAGCATGATCTCGTAGGCTGTCATGCCTTCTTCGCGCTGGGGCACCTTGTCGAGGTCCATGACCACGCCGATGCCTTCGCCATTCTCGCCGCCGCTGGCGGCCATCTCGACCGAGGAGGAGGTCAGGCCAGCAGCGCCCATGTCCTGGATTGCCTGAATGGCGTCTGTCGCCATCAGTTCGAGGCAGGCCTCGATCAGAAGCTTCTCGGTGAACGGGTCGCCAACCTGCACGGTAGGGCGCTTCTCCTCGTCGCCCTCGGAGAATTCGGCAGACGCCATGGTCGCGCCATGGATGCCGTCGCGCCCGGTCTTCGATCCGACATAGAAGATCGGATTTCCGGGCGTCGCGCCGCGGGCATAGAAAATCTTGTCCTGATCGGCGAGGCCGACGGCCATCGCATTGACGAGGATGTTGCCATTATAGCCTTCGTCGAACTGGGTTTCCCCGGCCACGGTCGGCACGCCAACGCAATTGCCGTATCCGCCAATACCCGCCACGACGCCCGCCACGAGGCTGCGGGTCTTGGGATGGTCCGGGGAGCCGAAGCGCAATGCATTGACCAGCGCGATCGGGCGCGCGCCCATGGTGAAGACATCGCGCAGGATGCCGCCCACGCCCGTCGCCGCGCCCTGATAAGGCTCGATATAGGACGGGTGGTTGTGGCTCTCCATCTTGAAGATGGCAGCCTGGCCGTCACCAATGTCGATGACGCCGGCATTCTCGCCGGGGCCCTGGATGACGCGGTCATTCTTGGTCGGGAATTTAGACAGATGACGGCGCGAGGATTTGTACGAGCAATGCTCTGACCACATTACCGAATAGATGCCGAGTTCGACGAGGTTCGGCTTGCGCCCGAGCCGCGTGACGAGGCGCTCCCATTCGTCGGCCTTGATGCCATGTTCCAGGCCGGCAGTGTCATCCTGCTCGGCGGTGAGGTGGGCGAGGATCGCAGTTTTGTCAGTCATGACCGGCGCTTTAGCGGCAATTGCCACGAGTCGCCAGCCTCATTGTGCTCACTCTGCGTTTTGGGCGTCCAACCAGGCCTGCCCTTGCGTTCTGGCAAGGCCCACGAGGTTGCCCATTGCGAGATTCATGTCGACAAGGTGCAGGCCCCAATCGGGGACCACTTTGCCGTTGAAAACAAGATCGCCTGGAATGTCATCGGCGCGCGGATCCGCTGGATCAGCGTGAATCGTGACAGCCAGCCAGTCATGGGTGTCGTTGGCCAGGCATTGGGCTGAGAGCAGGCCGGGTAGCGAAACAAAAGGTGTGTCGACCGCGACGCCGTAGTCATTTGGAGCAAGTCTTCCAAGGCTTTGGCGGGGCATGTAGGCTTTCAAATCACCCTGGCCACCGCCGAGCGCCGCCGGATTCGTACAGACCGCGCGTTTGCCGTCCTGCGCCTTGCCGAAAAAGGAATCTTCGGGCGGTGGCGAGGCTCCGCGGAAACTGGCGAAACTCACGATGCATCCGGTTTCGGACGGGGAGGAACAGACTGGCAGACCGGATGCGCGCCCGGTGCTGGGATCGATCACAGTTTCATAGCCGATTGCGTGGACTGCGATCAGCTTTTCCTCGGCAGGCGAGCCGACGATGTCATTCTCCAGCATCTGGTAGATCATGCTGGCACCTTGGGAGTGGCCGATCAGGACGACACCGCGTCCATTGTTCTCTTTGGCCAGGTAGGTGTTCCAGCTGCCGATCACATCGGCGTAGCGCATCGCGTCGTCCGCCCCTGTTTGACCGCTGGTCATCTGCTTTTGCAGTTCCAGCAATGTGGTCTGTCGGTAGATCGGGGCGAAGAGCCGGCACGTTTCGCCGTATCGGGCGAACTGATTGGCAACAACGTTCAACTCTTCAGGCCCGGCAATCATGTCGCTGTTTGGCGTCACGTCGAAAGAGACTGTTGGGTAGATGTAGAAGCAGTCGAAGGCGGGTTCAGCCGCCGGGGTGTGGGGCAATCGGGTCGTGGTGCCGTCCGCCAATATTTCGGTGGCTGTCAGGTCGATGGAGCAGGCATCGTCACTCTTGTCCGGATGACAAAGCCAGTTCGCCGTATCGGAATAGTCATTCACCGCGAAGGCAGACGGCTCAATAGGTGGGTCCGCTGGGGCGTCAGTCACTGAGCCGGCGTCGTTTCCACAAGCGGAAATCGCAAGCGCGGCCGAACCGAAAATGAATTTCTTGAGCATTGCGGATTTCCTTGAATGTTGGAATGGACGGATCGAACCTGGGTTAGCTATCCCGCACCCGGTCGATTTCTGAAAGGTGCCGGCTTTTGTCGGCGTCGCTCAGGAACGAGCCGGTGAAGCTATTGCGGGCCAGCTGGACGATCTGATCGGCCGACAGGTCCAGCGCTTCGGTGATGGCCTCGTAATTCTGGCCGATATAGCCGCCGAAATAGGCCGGATCGTCAGAGTTCACGCACACCAGCAAGCCTTCTTCCAGCTGACGTTTCACCGGGCTCTTGCGCAGGTCGTCGAGCACGCAGAGCGACAGGTTTGACAAGGGGCAGTTGGTGAGCGGCGTTTGGGTGTCGCGCAATACGGCGATGAGCGCGGGATCTTCCATCGCGCGGTTACCATGATCGATCCGGTCCGCACCGATGTCCAGAAGGGCCTCTCGCACATATTCCGGAGGGCCTTCCTCGCCGGCATGCAGGCAGAGTTTGAAGCCAAGCTCGCGGCAACGCGCAAACAGTTTCTGGAATTTCGACGGTGGATGCCCGACCTCGGAACTGTCGAGGCCCACGCCGACAAAATGGTCGTGCCAGGGTGCGGATTCTTCCAGCAGGGCAAACCCATCCTCTTCGCTCAGATGGCGCAGGAAGCTCATGATGAGTTCGGATGTGATGCCCAGCTCTTCCTCGCCGCGCTTCAGCGCCGAGATTGTACCATCAGCGACAGTTCCAAACGCCACGCCGCGCTCTGTATGCGCCTGCGGGTCGAAGAACATCTCGACATGGACGACATTGTCTTCCTTGGCGCGCTTCAGATACGCGAAAGTCATGTCATGGAAGTCCTGCTCGGTGCGCAGCACATTCATGCCCTGATAATAAAGGTCCAGGAATTCCTGAAGATTGTTGAAATCATAGGCCGCCTTGGCCTCTTCCAGCGTCTTGAACGGAATCTCGATCTGATTGCGCTCGGCCAGCGCCATCATCATCTCCGGTTCGAAACTGCCTTCGATGTGCAGGTGCAGCTCAGCCTTGGGCAAGCGCGCGATGAGATCTTTATGGGCGGTCATGGAAGCCTCCTGTCGGGTCAGTCCCATAGAACCGCATCGGACGCGAAGGGCAACCGGTCGAACGCGGCTAACGTGCGCCGAGATAGGTCCAGTTGCGCAGGATGGCCTCCATCGGGCCGCGCTGGAACTTCACCCGCCAGAGGCTGACAAAGGCGACGCTGAAGAGTGCGGTGAGGAAGGCAACGCCAATGGTCTGTGCCGCGGTCAGGCTCGCGAAGTAACCAAAGCCATACGCGGTGAACAGCAACGAGAAGATCAGGCCCTGCATCAGGTAGGCGGTGAGCGAGGACGTGCCGCCCCGTGCGAAGAAAACCGTGACGGGCCCCGGTGTACCTTCGGCCCATTTCGCGATCACGCCGAGATATCCGAAAGTCGAGAACGGACTGCCGATCGTGACCAGGACGAGGCCGAGCAGCATTCTCGGATCGGTCATGCCGTGGCTGTCGACCAGCAACCAGCCGCCTGCGCTGCTGAGCAGCAAACCGACAGGCAGTGCGTAACGGCGCGCAGGTTTCCAGATAGGGGCCGAGGCGCGGGCGATGATGCCGCTGCGTACGGCCGCAAGGCCAAACAGGAAGAAGGCGAACGCACCAAATCCCTGGAACATGATCATGAAAGGGAAGCCTGAGAGATATTCAGACACGCGATAGGCCGCGGTCTCGGCAAAACCGGCAGACCCGAAGATTTCCAGCGCCTTGGCGTCTGCCACTGCGAACTCTTCCGTGACCGCCACCATTTCCTCTGGTGCAAAGGTGACCCCTAGATACATCATGAGCGCAATCGCTGAGACGAGCAGGATCTGGATTGCGTAGATGATGCAGCCCCAGACGATCAGCGTCTTCTGCGACGCATTGCGGAACAGGAACAGGATTGAGCCGAGCACCGCATAGATCACGAGAATGTCGCCGATGAAGAAGCAGGCAATGTTCAACGCACCAAAGGCCAGCAGGCCCACGATGCGACGCCAGTACCGCCCTGCGAACCCGACCCCGCGCCGTTCAGCGGACTGAATCTGATAGGCGAAGCCGACCCCGAACATGAAGGAGAACAGTGAGTAGGACTTCATCAGGAACAGGGCGTTGACGCCGAACCAGGCCGCGTCATCGATGCCGCTCACCGTTGCACCATCGGCATGATAGCTGCTCATCATGGGCCAGGACAGGACGCCGACATTGACCAGCGCGATGCCGAACAGTGCCCATGCGCGCGCAAGGTCAGGAAAGATTTCGCGGCCCGCAGCCTGGCTTTCTTCAAGATATGTCATGGTGTTTCCCAGCAGCCCCAGAATTATTGATTATCGATATATTCATGCGCTTATCGCGTCAAGAATAATCTTGGGTGGGGGCGGGCCGTCAGGGAGGCCCAGGGTCAGGCCGCGCTGAGCAGGCTCTCGAACACGCCAAGACCGTCGGTGCCGCCTTCATGCCCGCCAATGGCGCGCTCTGGATGGGGCATCATGCCGAGGATGCGGCCATTTTCGCTGAGAATGCCGGCGATGTCCCGCGCAGAGCCGTTCGGGTTCTGGCCGCTGGCATAGCGGAAGGCCACGCGGCCTTCGCCTTCCAGCGTATTGAGCGTGGTGTCGTCAGCAAAATAATTGCCGTCATGATGGGCGACGGGGATCACCACATTCGATGCGCCGGAATAGGCGCTTGTATAGGCCGTGTTCGTCGACTCGATCTTCAGGGCCTGAGGGCGGCAGACAAAGTGGAGCGAGGCATTGCGCATAAGCGCGCCGGGCAGGAGACCCGTTTCGCAAAGGATCTGGAAGCCGTTGCAGACGCCGAGCACATAGCCGCCGCGCGCGGCATGATCGTGCAATTGCGAGATCACGGGTGAATTGCCTGCCATCGCGCCGCAACGCAGGTAATCGCCATAGGAGAAGCCACCGGGAACCATGACGAGGTCAGTGCCCTCCGGGATCGTGCCATCCTTGTGCCAGACCATGGCCGGCGCCTGGCCTGTTACCTCGGCGAGGGCGTCATGCGCGTCGCGGTCGCAGTTCGATCCGGGGAAGACAATCACAGCGGTTTTCATGCGCAGGCCTTTAGCAGGGAGTCGGGTGAAAAGGGAACAGGCATTTGCGGTATTGCCTGTCCCGAAACCAAAAAAAGCCCCGGACGCTGCCGGGGCTTTCTGAATAGTGGAGGGCGGATTAACGCTGATCCATTGGTACATAATCGCGCTGGGCAGCGCCGGTATAGATCTGGCGCGGGCGACCAATGCGCTGGGTCGGGTCGACCAGCATCTCGTTGAGCTGGGCAATCCAGCCAACCGTACGGGCCAGCGAGAACAGGACGGTGAACATCTGCTTCGGGAATCCGATCGCGTCGAGAATGATGCCGGAATAGAAGTCGACATTCGGGTAGAGTTTCTTCTCGGCGAAGTACTCATCTTCCAGGGCAATCCGTTCCAGCTCCATGGCGACTTTCAGAATCGGCTGATCCTTCAGACCCAGCAGGTCGAGCACTTCGTGCGCCGACTCGCGCATCACGGTCGCGCGCGGATCGTAGTTCTTGTAGACGCGGTGACCGAAGCCCATCAGGCGGAACGGGTCAGATTTGTCCTTGGCCTTTTCGATGAACTCCGGAATGCGGTCCACGGTGCCGATTTCGTGCAGCATATTGAGGCAGGCTTCGTTTGCGCCGCCATGGCTCGGGCCCCAGAGACAGGCCACGCCAGCGGCCACGGCCGCGAATGGGTGCGCGCCCGACGAGCCGGCAAGACGCACGGTCGAGGTCGAGGCATTCTGCTCGTGGTCGGCGTGCAGGATGAAGAAGCGGTCCATTGCTTTCGCAATCTTCGGATCAACCTTGTAGTCTTCAGCGGAGACCGAGAAGCACATGCTGAGGAAGTTCTCAGCATAGGACAGCTCGTTGCGCGGATCGACGAATTTCTGGCCCATATTGTACTTCAGGATGCGAGCGCAGAGCGTCGGCATCTTCGCGATCAGGCGGATCGAGGCGAGGCGGCGCTCTTCCGGATCTTCGCTGTCCATGGCGCCAGGATAAAATGACGCCATCGCGCCAACCGTTCCGGTCAGCATGGCCATTGGGTGGCTGTCACGACGGAACCCTTCGAAGAAGCGGTCCATCTGGGTGTGAAGCAGCGTGTGCTGCTTGATTTCGTCATTGAAGCTGTCGAGTTCGGCCTTGGAAGGCAGTTCGCCATTCAGGATCAGGTGGCAGACTTCGGGGAAAGTCGCTTGCGCAGCCAGCTGGCCAATCGGATAGCCGCGGTGCAGCAGGACGCCTTCTTCCCCGTCAATGAATGTGATCTGGCTTTCACAGCTCGCCGTGGAGGTGAAGCCCGGGTCAAAGGTGAACTGGCCGGATTGCGCGTAGAATTTGCGCACATCCATGACGTTCGGCCCATGCGTACCGGACAGGACGGGCATGTCATACGATTTGCCGTCAATTTCGATCTTCGCTGTACCAGCGTCTTTGGTCTTGTTTTCCATCAGCTTTAGCCCTTCCAAATCATGTTTTTGTCCAGCGCGGCGTGGGAGTTTAATCCCTTGCCTTCGCCGTTTGATCTTCAATACGTCCCAGCGCCTCATCCTGTCCGAGCCATTCAAGGACCGGTGCAATGTCTGGCGCGGGCAAGCCGCCTGTCAGCGCAGCCCTTAGCGGTTGACCCACCTGTCCCATGGAGAGGTCGTGGTCAGCGCAATAGGAACTTATGACGTGCGATATAGTTTCTGCCGTCCATTGGCGCAATTGCTGCAGTTCGTCGCGCAGACCGGCGAGCCGGTCAAGTCCTTCTTCTGACAGCGGCTTTCGCGCTTTCTTGTTCATCTGGATTGGCCGGATGTCGCGCAGGAACGCGAACGCCTCAGCCAGTTCGGGGAGCGTCGTGCCGCGATCCTTCAGGCCGGCCATCGCAGCGCGGATGCGAACAGTCTCGGCGTCGCTCATTGGGGAATTGGATTCAAGATAGGGCAATAGAAGATCGAAGAGGCGCGCGTCATCGGTCGCGCGCATGAAATGGGAGTTGATCTGACCCAGCTTTTCAAGGTCCAGCCGGGCGGGCGCCTTGTTGATACCCTCGATATCGAAAAGTGCCGTCGCTTCGGCTTCGGTGAAGATTTCCTGGTCACCATGGCTCCAGCCAAGGCGGAGCAGGTAGGCTTTCATGGCTTCCGGCAGATAACCCATCTCGCGATAGGCCAGCGTCGAAAGGGCGCCGTGGCGCTTGGACAGTTTCGCCCCGTCCGGTCCATGGATCAGGGAGACGTGAGCGAATTTGGGGATATCCCAGCCCATCGCCTCATAGATCGGGATCTGGCGGAAAGCATTCCTCAGATGGTCATCGCCCCGGATCACATGCGTCACGCCCATATTGTGGTCATCCACCACCACGGCCAGCATGTAGGTCGGGGTGCCGTCGGCGCGCAGCAGGATCATGTCGTCCAATTCACTCGCCTGAATGGTCACGCGACCCTGAACGCCATCCTCAAGTATTCGGTCGCCGCCATCCGGCGCGCGCAGGCGCACGGTATAGGGCGCATCCTCGGAAGGCGCCGGCGCACCGTTGCGCCACGGAGAGCGATAGGGGGCGAGCAATTCGTTGGCCTCGGTCAGCAGCGCAGCTTTCGCATCTTCTGAAATACCGTCGGCCTTGGCAGCTTGGCGTTTCTCCTCACCGAGGTTGCGGCGCGCTTGCAGTTCTTCGGGCGTCGCATAGCATCGGAAGGCGGTGCCGCGCGCGATCATGTCGAGGGCAATTTCCGTGTGGCGCGCGGCTTGGTCAAACTGCATGACCGGAGGGGCGTCCGGTGTCAGGCCCAGCCACTCCATGCCTTCCAGAATGGCGGTTGTCGCCTCGTCAGATGAACGGGCGCGGTCGGTATCCTCGATCCGCAAAAGAAACTTCCCGTTGTGCCGTTTCGCGAAGAGGTAGTTGAAAAGTGCCGTCCTTGCCCCTCCAATGTGCAGCATGCCAGTGGGAGAGGGGGCAAAACGCGTGATGACGCTCATGGGACAGGCAGGCTCCGATTGATGGACGCGGGTGAGGCTCTTGCGCCGCAGAAACACAACTCCCCTGCCAAAGGCAAGGGGCGCGCCGCGCAGGATGCAGCGCAGCCACGTCAGATATGGTCAATTGCGACCGTCGATGCACTGCCCCTGTTGCTCGCCTTTGCTATGGCAAGCGGCGCTGGGGCGTATTTTCTGGCTCCCGCTGAACCAGACTTTGAACCGGTATTGCTGGCGCCGCTTGCCATGTCGATCCTGATCGCGCTGGGGCGACGATTCCTGTTGCCATCCCTGCTTCAACTTTGCGTGTGGCTTGCCTTCGGCGCGGCGCTTGGGATGAGTTCTGCAGCATTGCGGGCGCGGCTGGTCGCAGCGCCCGTGATCGTTGCAGAGACCGGGCCGGTCATGGTCGAGGGCTGGCTGTCGGAAATCGAGACTGGCGCCAAGGGACCCCGTTTGCGCATCGATGTGCACGCCATCGCAGGGCTGACGCCGGAAACGACACCCAAGACCGTGCGCCTGACGCATCGCTCCCGGCTGGAGGTTTCCTCCGGACGCTTTGTACGATGCTGGGGTGTGCTGAGGCCGCCGCCCGCCCCGAGCATGGAGGGGGAATATGATTTCCGGCGGCAGGCATGGTTCGAACAACTTGGAGGCGTCGGCTATGTGCAGGGCCGCTGCCGGGGTGGCACGCTTGGCGCGCCGGATGGAATACTGCCAGATATCCGGATGAAGGTCGCAGCCTTTCGCAGGCAATTGGCGGCGCATGTAAACATTGCCGCGGGTGATCGGGCGGGTGGCTTCGCGGCTGCGCTCGTTTCGGGCGACCGCAGCTATATGCGCGTGGAGGATCAGGTCGCCCTGCGTAATTCCGGCCTGGCGCACCTTCTGGCAATCTCCGGTCTCCATATGGCGATTGTGGGCGGGCTGGTTTTCTACCTCATGCGGCGACTGCTCGCCTGTATCGAGCCATTGGCGCTGCGCGTGGCGGTGCAGAAACCCGCAGCGATCATCGCACTCGCGGCGAGTTTGGCTTATCTCATCCTTTCCGGCGCGGGCGTTTCCACCCAGCGGGCTTTCATCATGCTGGCGGTCGTGTTCGGCGCGGTCCTGTTCGACCGGGCAGCGCTTAGCCTGCGCTCCTTTGCAATTGCGATGATCCTGGTGATCCTGTTGCAGCCGGAAAGCGTCATGACGCCCGGCTTCCAGATGTCGTTCGCAGCGTCAGGCGCCCTGATCGCCACCTACGAGGCGTGGACAGCGCGCCGATCCGCTTCTGACAAGATGCTGGGCAGCTTCAGCTATAGCTGGGCCTCGCTCGCGGTCACGTCTCTCGTCGCCGGCACGGCAACGGCCCCGTATGCACTCTACCATTTTGACCGGCTCGCGGGGCTCGGCCTGCTGGCCAATCTCGCAGCCATGCCGGTGATCACGTTCGTGAGCGCGCCCGCCGCTGCGGCCGCGCTGATCCTCACACCATTTGGATACGGAGATCTGGGCTTGCGTGTCTTTGGCTATTCGCTGGAGGCCATTCTCTGGATCGCCCAGACGTGTACCGAACAGGCACCAGGCGGGCTGTCTCCCGGCAAGCAGATGCCGGGTGTCTCACTCGTCCTGTTCAGTGCGGCGTTGGGACTGGCTGTGGTTGCAAGGGGCATATGGCGCTGGCTGTTTGTGGTGGCCCTCAGCGGGCCGGCAATCTGGCTCTGGATCGCGGCCCCGGCCATGGCGCTGCATTGGTCGGCTTCGGGCGACGTGTTCGTGCGGCTGGCTGGCGGCGAGGTGCACAAGATCCGCTACATCGATGGCGATGGTTTGTCGCCGATGCGGTTCAGCACGTTGGAGCCGTCAGGCCTGTGTGCAGACTGGCCGTGCATTCTGGATGCCGAGATCGGCCGGATAGCGCTGCCGCGCCCCGACGCCGATGCCACAGCCTGTCATCCTCGCGCCGATGCCGCGTATGAACTTGTCCCACACGCCCTGACGGATACGGGCGAACGATCCGTCAGTTGCGCTGAGCCTGTCTTGTGGTCTGACGTGGTCCGGACAGGTGCCATCACTCTCAACACGAAAGGTGCGCCATCAAAAAAGACCGCGCCTTGTAAAGCGCGGCCCTGGAAACCTTGCGGTGTGGAAACCGATTAGTCGTAGCGACGGATCAGAGCGACGAGGCGGCCCTGAACCTGCACCCGGTCTGGCCCGAAAATGCGTGTTTCAAACGCCGGGTTGGCGGCTTCAAGCGCCACGGAGGCGCCTTTGCGGCGAAGCCGCTTCAGTGTGGCCTCCTCACCGTCGACCAGCGCGACGACGATGTCGCCGGTATTGGCTGTATCCGTGCGGCGGCAGACCACGATGTCACCTTCAAGGATACCCGCGTCGATCATCGAGTCGCCCTGAACTTCGAGGGCGAAGTGTTCTTCCCCATCGGTCAGGCCATCCGGCGCGTTGACGTGACCATTGTCCTGCTGGATCGCAGAAATCGGCAGGCCAGCGGCGATACGGCCGATCAGCGGCACGGTATGTGCGCTCTGAGTCGGGGCGGGCTGACCGGAGGATACGAGTGCCGGCTTGAACTCCTTGCGGCCGCGAGGGGCGCCGGGCGAAACCGATTCCGGTAGTTTCAGCACTTCAAGGGCGCGGGCCCGATGCGCAAGACGCCGGATGAACCCGCGCTCTTCAAGCGCTGTGATAAGACGGTGGATGCCGGATTTGGACGCCAGGTTCAGCGCATCCTTCATCTCGTCAAAGGATGGCGAAACGCCGGTTTCCTGAATGCGCTCATTGATGAAGAGCAGCAATTCCTTTTGTTTACTAGTCAGCACGGGTGACTCCCTTCGGGCGAATCTATGTTCACTTATGTTCTACATGTGTTCATGCTTCGGGTCAATTCGTGCCAGCTACCCTCATTTGTGTAACGCTTTTGTGGCGGTTTATGCCCATTTTCATAAGGCTTTCCCCGATAAGAAAGCGCCGGGCGCCTGTTTCGCGCAATCTTTTGATATGTTCGGGCGATGAGACGCCACTTTCGGAAATCAGCACCTTCTCAGCCGGGACCAGCGGCGCGAGGCGCTCGGTTGTGCCCAGATCGGTGACCATGCGCTTCAAGTCCCGATTGTTGATGCCAATGAGCGGAGACGGCAGATCGAGCGCGCGTGCCAGCTCTTCCTCATTGTGGGTCTCGAGCAGGACGTCCATGCCGAGGTCGAGTGCCGTATCCGTCATCTCGCTGGCCTGAGCGTCGCTGAGGCAGGCCATGATGACCAGGACGCAATCGGCGCCATGCACGCGGGATTCGATCACCTGATAGGGATCGATCATGAAATCCTTGCGCAGCATGGGCAGGCCGACAGCGGAGCGAATTTGAACGAAATCCTCCAGGCTGCCGCCAAAGCTCGGCCCATCCGTCAGGACAGAGAGGCAGGCCGCGCCACCGGATTCATATTCGCGGGCAATCTGGATAGGGTCCGCGCCCGGCAGGATGTCCCCGGCGGACGGGCTCTTGCGCTTCAGCTCGCAGATCAGTGCGTTCTCGTCGAGGCCGGCAATCATGGACATGGATTGAGCGAAGCCGCGCGGCGGGCTGGCCTCGGGCAGGCGTGACTCCAGCGCGGTCAGCGGGGTCTCGCGCTTGGCGGCGGCGACTTCATCGACCTTGTAGGCGATGATGCGATCAAGGGCGGTGCTCATTCCGGGTCCTGCCCGTTGGAGAGGGCGGCCAGTGCTCGCAGGGTTTGCCGGGCCTTGCCGCTATCGATGGCCTCGACGGCCATGGCGGCGCCCTGTTTGAGCGTGTCGGCCTTACCATATATGTGGAGGCCAGCGGCTGCGTTGAGCAGCACGACATCGCGGAACGGGCCTTCCTGGCCCTCCAGCAATTCGGTGATGGCGAGCGCATTGTCTTCCACGCCTCCGCCCTCCAGGGTCGAAAGCGGGCTCGTTTCCAGTCCGGCATCGGCGGGGGTCAGCTCGAATTCGTGTAAATCGTCGCCCGCCACTTCACAGACTTTCGTTGTGCCGGCGATGGAGATCTCGTCGATGCCGTCCAGGCCGTGCACGACCCAGGCGCGCTTGGTGCCGAGACGCGACAGGGTCTCGGCCATTGGTCGCACCCATTCGGGCGCGAATACGCCCAGAACCTGGTATTCGGCGCCGGCCGGATTGCTGAGTGGGCCGAGCAGATTGAAGATGGTGCGGATGCCGAGTTTTGCGCGCACCGGCGCGACATGGCGCATGGCGCTGTGATGGCTGCGCGCGAACATGAAGGCCACACCGCAGCCATTCAGGCAGTCGAGGAAGGTTTCTTCGTCCATGTCGAGATTGACGCCGAGGGCTTCGAGCACGTCGGCCGAGCCGGTCTTGGGCGGCACCGAGCGATTGCCATGCTTGGCGACCCGTCCACCCGCCGCCGCGATGACGATGGCGCTGGCGGTGGAGGTGTTCAGGCTCTTCCAGGGCAGGCCGCCTGTGCCGCATGTATCGAGGACAGGCCCTTCCACATGCACCTTGCGGGCATGCTGTCGCATGATGCGGGCCCCGGCCGCGAGCTCATCAGCTGTCTCGCCCCGCACGGTCAGGCCCATGAGGAACGCACCGATTTCTTCAGGCGCCGCCCCGCCGGACAGGAGCTTGTCGAAAGCCCCCTCAAGCGTAGCGATGTCCAGCGGCTGGCGGCGGGCAATGGCCAGCAGGGCGGTGGTGAGACTGTCTGATGGCATAGGAAGGTCATCCGGGTCTGGTTCGCGTCTGCATAGGGTGTGTGGGGGCGTCAGATCAAGTCTGACGACGCCGCAGGGCGAGGTTTCACTGCATCCGCCACAAAGGCTTCAAGCAGGATACACGAACACGTGATCGCATTTGCAGGAAGATTGGGGTAGGTTCGCCGAACAGGGGAACTTCAAGAGAAAACTGACCTGATTGAGGAGGACATTATGAAACCCAATTTGTTGCTCGCGAGCGTTGCTGGCATGGCCTTGCTGGCCGCCTGTCAGACCGCACCGGCTGACGATATGTCAGACAACCTGACCGCCGAAGAGACGATCGAGGTGGAAAGGGTGATGGAAGCTGAAGGGTCAGTGGAAATTGACCAGTCTGCCGAAGCCGAGATGGCGGAGATGGCCGAGACAGCTGATGAGGCGATGGATGTTTCCTCGTCTGTCGCGCTTGCCGCGGCGCTCGCATCGCAGCCCGAAGACGTTCAGGCCCGCTACGAGGCGCGCAATCCGGGTGCGACGCTGGAGTTCTTCGGCATTGAGCCGGGTATGACGGTCGTCGAGGCCCTGCCGGGCCGTGGCTGGTACTCCAAGATCCTGCTTCCTTATCTCGGCCCTGAGGGCAAGCTGATCGGCGCGCACTATCCGGACGAGATGTGGATCCGCATCCTTCCAGGCGCTGACGAGGAACGCGTCGCGGGCATCCTGGCCCAGCTTGAAGGCTGGACCGAGACCGCAGAAGGCTGGGCTGGCGAGAATGGCGCGAAAGTCTATGACTACAAGCTGACGACACTGCCGGACGACAAGGCCGAGAAGGCCGACGCCGCATTGTTCATTCGCGCATTGCACAATCTCTACCGGACCGAAGCAGAGCTTGGCACGTTTTCAGCTACCATTGCTGAGACGTATCGCATTCTGAAGCCAGGCGGCGTCGTCGGCGTGGTCCAGCATCGCGCGTCGGAAGACACGCCGGATGAGTGGGCCGATGGAAATGCAGGATATCTGAAGACCAGCTTCGTGGTCGAAGCTTTCGAGGCTGCCGGGTTCGAACTGGAAGAGTCGAGTGAGGTCAATGCGAACCCAGCCGACGATGCCGGTCCGGGCGACATTGTGTGGCGCCTGCCACCGAGCTTTGGGACGTCGGAAGAAGGCTCTGCAGAGCGTGCAGCTTTTGCCGAGATTGGCGAATCCGACCGGATGACGCTGCGCTTCCGCAAGCCTGAATAGGCGCGTCATCATCCGTATCGGGAAGGGGCCCTGACCGGGCCCCTTTTTCATTGGAGCGCGAACCGTCTTCCGGAACCGGCTGCCCGGAAAGGCGTTGAGAGGGAAACACTGAAAGGAACTTCCCCTCCCATGACCCAACTCGCTGACAAAGACCTCACCGAAACTTTCTGGGACCGTCTTGAAGACTGCCGCACAGGCATGCTCGTGATTGATGGCCGGGCTGTGCCCATGTCCCACTATGTTGATGAGAACAAGCGCGAGCTGTGGTTCATCACCGCCAAGGGTACGTTCATGGCCGAACATGCCAACGGAACGAACGCGCACTATGTTCTGTGCAATGACAAGGAAGGGCTTTATGCCAGCCTGTCAGGCCGCCTGACGCCTGAGATCAACAAGGAAAAGCTCGACGAATACTGGAGCTTCATTGCCGCCAGCTGGTACGAAGACGGCAAACAGGATCCTGATGTCCTGCTGCTGAAACTGTCGCTTGATGCCGGTGAAGTCTGGACGTCAAAAGGCGGCGCGAAGTTCTTCTACGAAATTGCCAAAGCCAATCTCACCGACGACAAGCCGGACATTGGCGAGCATTTCGAAATCAGCTTCTAGAGCTTGTCGAGCCAGTTCTTGAGCAAGGCGTGGCCGTGCTCGGTCAGGATGCTTTCCGGGTGGAATTGCACGCCATAGATCGGCCGTGTCTTGTGGTGCAGGGCCATGACTTCGCCATCCTCGGTGAAGGCGTCGGCTACCAGAACTTCCGGCAGGTCTTCGGGCTTCACCGCGAGTGAATGGTATCGCACCACTTGATAGGTTTCGGGCAAACCTTCGAAAAGGTCCCCGCCGGTCTGGCGGATCTCTGACAGCTTGCCATGCCGGATTTCCCTGGCGGTGATGACCTCGCCGCCAAAGGCTTGCCCGATGGACTGATGGCCGAGGCAGACGCCGAGGATCGCCAGGTCTTTGGGCGCCTTCTGGATCAGCCCCACACAGATGCCGGCCTCGTTGGGAGAGCAGGGGCCGGGAGACAGGAGAATGCCGTCCGCACCGGTGGCGAGGGCATCCTCGACCGTCATTTCATCATTGCGGACCACGCGCGTTTCCGCGCCCAGCTCTTCCAGATAATGGACGAGATTCCAGGTGAAGCTGTCATAATTGTCGATGACGAGGATCTGCTTCTTTGGCGCGCTCATTGATCATGCTCATATGCGGCGGCCAGTTCGGCAGCGCGGCGAAGTGCGCCTGCCTTGTGGACGGTTTCATCATATTCGTATTGCGGCACGGAATCGAGCACGACGCCGCCGCCAGCCTGGATGTGCAATTGGCCATCCTTCAGCACCGCGGTGCGCAGCGCGATACAGGTGTCGAGATCGCCATTCCAGCCGAAATAGCCGACTGCGCCGCCATAGATGCCGCGGCGATGGCTCTCCATCTCGTTGATGATCTGCATGGCACGGATCTTCGGCGCGCCCGAGACGGTGCCCGCGGGGAAGCCTGCGAAGAGCGCATCCACGCTGTCGAGCCCCTCGCGCAGGTCGCCTTCGACATGGCTGACGATGTGCATGACGTGGCTGTAGCGCTCGACGATGAACTGCTCGGTGACCGTCACGCTGCCATAGGCGGCGACGCGGCCGACATCGTTGCGGCCAAGGTCCAGCAACATGAGGTGCTCGGCGATCTCTTTCGGATCGTTGAGCAAGCCCTCGGCGCGGCGGGCGTCTTCCTCATCATCCCCGCTGCGCGGCCGTGTGCCGGCGATCGGACGGATGGCAACGCGGCCATCGCGGACGCGAACGAGAATTTCCGGGCTGGAGCCGACCAGGCTGACCGCGCCGAGATTCATGTGGAACATGAAGGCCGACGGATTCAGGCGGCGAAGCGCGCGGTAATAGCTGATCGATTGGCGCGGGAAGGGTGTGGAGAAACGTTGGCTCGGTACGACCTGGAAAATGTCCCCGGCGCGGATATAGTCCTTGCACGCTTCGACAATCTCGAAATAGCGCGCCTTGCACGTATTGGACTGCAATTCCACCGGCGCGGGCGCCTGATCCTTCGGTGGCATCTCGGGCAGGCGTTCCAGCCGTGCCTCGACATCATCCAGCAGGGCGTTGATCTCGGATTCGTTGTCGGCTTCGACGCGGCCGATCAGCAGGATTTCCTGATAGATGTGATCGAACACGATGACCACGCGCGGGATGACCAGCAGGGCTTCCGGCACGTTCAGCATGTCCGGCTTTGTAATCTCCACCGGCTCGACATATTGGATCATGTCATAGCCGACATAGCCAAAGGCCCCTGAGGCCATAGGTGGCAGGTCTTCGTCGGCGCTGGCGCGGGCATCGCGGGCAAAGGCTTTCAGGGCCGTAACAGGCTCGGCATCAAGCGTCTTGGCGTCCGAGAAGTCAGCATCGCTGGCCGTCTCGGCCTTGCCATTGAGAATGCGGAACCAGCGGTCAGGTTCAAGCCCGATGAAGGAATATCGCCCGAGGCGTTCGCCACCTGCAATCGACTCGAACAGGAAGCTGCCGGGCGTTTCCGCGCCCAGCTTCAGCATGGCGGCAACCGGGGTTTCTATGTCCCCGATTCGCCGACGGACAATCAGTCTGGCATTGCTCATTGGTCTGACGTGATAGTGGCCTTGTAGGCTCTGAGCGTGCCCTGATTGGTGCGTAGCTTCATGGTGGCCGCGATCTCGGCTTCCATCGCCTGATCAAGATCGGTCTGCAGAGAGGTCAGCAGGCTGGAATTGGCCAATGGTGCCAGTTCCGACATGTCCGCCTCGCTCGGTGGTGTGATGTCGGTGATCTGCATCACCATGACTGCATCACCCGTCCGGCTCGGGAAGGTGAAGACATCGCCTTCCTTGCCGCTGAAGACGGAAGTGACTGCCGCATTTGGCAGGCCGGAATCGGCAGCCGTGCGCCGTGTGATCGGCGCGAGGGGTGTTTCGACCACTTCGTTGGCAGCGCGCGCTTCAGCTTCCAGTGTGCTCTCGCCCGACTTGATCCGGTCGGTCAGATCATCCAGCGCGGCCTGTACGCCGTTGGCTTCACGCTGGCGAACAAGACCGGTGCGCACATCCTCGCGCAATTCTTCAAATTCCGGCGTGTAGCTTTCAAGCACTTTGCGGGGGGATGTGAGATAGGTCGCTTCGCCAATGTCGATGCGGTTGCTGGTTTCACCCACCGGGATTTCAAACGCCTGCTGGAAAGCTTCTCCGGCGCTGATCAAGCCCATGAGTGCCACGCCTTCACGGGTGCGGCCAGACTGGTCGACGGGCGCGAAAGTGATGAGCGGCACGCCAACTTCCTCGGCGATCTGACCGATCGGGTAGCCAGCGCCAATTGCGCGATCCAGCGCTTCCATTTTCTCAAACAGGAGGACGGCGGCGCGTTCGCGGGAGAGTTGGCCGCGGATCTCGCCTTCAACCTGTTCCAGAGGGAAAACCGCGCCGGGCTGGACGGAGGCGAGCCGCGCAACGAGCCATTGGTCGCCGCGCTCAGCCGGGCCAAACAGGGCGCCGCTCTGCTTGCCAGCCCCGAACATGGCTTCGGCGAGCAGGGGATCAGACACGCTTTCACGGCGGCCAGTCTTGGTTTCGCGCGAGGCGACGCCTTCTACGCTTGCCGGGTCTGCGCCTGCGGCGAGCAGGCCAAAGGCCGTGCGGGCCGCTTCGCGGCTGGAGAACATGAGCTCGACATAGGTGCGGGTGTCAGGCTCCGAGTACCGCTCCGACTTGCTGGCCTCGTAGACGGTGGCCACTTCCTGATCAGTCACAGTGACCTCTGACAGGAAGTCTTCGGCAGACATGCGCAGCACATCAATCATCCGACGCTCAGGCTGTTTCAGCGCTTCGAGATTTTCATCATAATAGGCGCGAATGTCTTCTTCGGTGGGCGCGTCAGGCTCTGGCAGGCTGCTCGTATCGAGAATGAACCAGCCGACATTGCGCGCTTCGCCAATATAGCGCGCTTGCAATCCGGAAAGCGTTTTCGGCGGAAAGATCGCGGCGCCGGCTGCGTCGCGCAGCGCTTTCATCGTCAGATCGTCAGACAATTGCTGTTCATAGTCAGCCTGGGTGATGCGGCTGCGATAGAGGACATCGCGATAGGTATCGAGGTCGAGCGCGCCGGTCAGCGGGTTCTTGAAGGCGTCGATATTCTTCAGTTCTTCCACAACGGCATCGGTGGAGGGATGGACGCCGATGGAGTCGGCATAGCCGAGCAAGGTGAGCTTGGCGGCTTCGAGCTGGAAGACCTGGTCGATGACACCCTGTTCCAGCAATTCCGGCTTGGTAACGGGCTCTTCGGAGTCCGCATTGATGTTCCGGATGACGCTCTCAACGCGGCGATCGAAGGTGACGGCATCAAAGCCCCGGCTGCCCGCGGCGGCCATGTTGGAGCCGATTCCGCCCCGCAGCTGAGCGAACATCTGGTCAACACCCCAGAATGCCATCCCCGCAATGATGATCATGACAATAATCTTCCCGACGAAGGAATTCATCAGGCTTTTCATCAAGGCTAGCATATCGGCAGCGTCTTTCTGGCAGGTTGAGCGGTGGTCCAGTGCTTGCTAGGCGACCCCGTTAGGTCTTTCAAGATAGGGATAGCTTATGACCAGAACACTTATCGCCGGGAATTGGAAGATGAACGGCCTCAAGTCCAGCCTTGGGGAAATCCGAGATGCGGCTGCAGGCGTGGGTCAAGGCAAGGCCGGGGTCGAGGCGCTGTTGTGCGTACCGGCAACCCTTCTGACCCTTGCGGCAGAGGCCGCGCACGGCTCAGCGCTGCGGGTCGGTGGCGAAACCTGCCATGCGGCCGAAAGCGGCGCGCATACTGGTGATGTGTCGGCAGAAATGCTGGCAGACGCGGGCGCAACCCATGTCATTGTTGGCCATTCAGAGCGCCGGACAGACCATGCGGAGAGCAATGAAATCGTGGCCGCACAAGCCGCAGCCGCCCTGCGCGCGAGTCTGACGCCGATCATTTGCATTGGCGAAAGCCTCGACCAGCGCAAGGCAGGTGAGACGCTGGAATTCGTGGCCAGCCAGATCGCAGGCTCGATTCCGGACGGGGCCGCGGCTGAACGGATTGTGATTGCATATGAGCCAATCTGGGCCATCGGTACGGGCGAAGTTGCCACGCCAGATCAGATTGATGAAGTTCATACCGCGATCCGCACGCGCCTTGCAGAACGATTCGGTGCTGAGGCCGCAGACCTCATTCCGCTGCTCTATGGCGGCAGCATGAAGCCGGGAAATGCGGCTGAAATCCTTGCGGTCAAGGATGTGAATGGCGGTCTAATTGGGGGGGCAAGCTTGAAGGCGGCGGATTTCCTCGCCATTTACGGTCAAGCAAAGTAATCAAAGACTGAACCCGAAGGCTTGGCGTCTGTCCCCAATGGGGATATGCGGGCCGCTTGAATTTTACTGGAAACGCACCAGCCATGCAGAACGTCATCCTTGTAGTCCACATCCTCGCCTGTCTTATCGTGACAGGACTGGTCCTGATCCAGAAATCCGAAGGCGGCGGCCTCGGTATTGGTGGTGGCGGCGGGGGCGGCGCGGGATCGCTCATGTCCGGACGTGGCGCTGCCGGCGCCCTGGTGCGTTCCACGATCATGTTTGCCGGTATCTTCTTCGTGACCAGCCTGGCGCTGACCACACTGGCCAATCGCAACACGGATACGCGCACCAATGTCGAGCGCGCACTTGGCGCTGACGAAGATGGCGCAACCGGCCCGGTTGACCTGCTGGATCCAACCGCGCCGCTGCTGGAGGGCCAGGACGGCCTGTCCACGCCCGCGCCGGAAGCGGCTGAGCCGGGTGTCCTGATCGATCCTACGGCAGACATGCCACCCGCCGCTATCGAGGCTGATCCTGTGCCGGAAACCGAGCCGGAAACAGGTAATCCCCAGTAATTGCGCCGCGCAGGTGTTTTCCCTGCGTCCCATTTGTCCGAATCACGGCATCAGGGTGATCCCATGATCCGCTATATTTTCATTACAGGCGGCGTGGTGTCCTCCCTTGGCAAGGGTATCGCTTCCGCCGCACTCGGTGCGTTGCTTCAGGCGCGTGGCTACAAGGTCCGTCTGCGCAAGCTCGATCCGTATCTCAATGTCGATCCCGGCACGATGAGCCCCCGCCAACATGGCGAAGTCTATGTCACCGATGACGGCGCAGAGACCGATCTGGACCTTGGCCATTATGAGCGCTTCACCGGCGTCTCGGCACGCCAGTCCGACAATATCACGACGGGGCGGATCTATAGCCGCATCATCGAGAAGGAACGGCGCGGGGATTATCTCGGCGCGACGATCCAGGTGATCCCGCACGTGACCAACGAGATCAAGGATTTCGTCCTGTCCGATCCGGGCGAGGATGTGGAATTCGTGCTCTGCGAAATCGGCGGCACGGTCGGCGATATTGAGGGCCTGCCATTTTTCGAGGCGATCCGTCAGCTCGGCCAGGAACTCGGGCCGGAGCGCGCATGCTTTATCCATCTGACACTGCTTCCCTATATTCCGGCGGCGGGTGAGATGAAGACCAAGCCGACCCAGCACTCGGTGAAGGAGCTGCGCTCGATCGGTATTCAGCCCGATGTGCTGCTCTGCCGGTGTGACCGGCCGATTCCGGAGACCGAGAAGGGCAAGATTGCCAGCTTCTGTAATGTGCGCCTCTCCAGCGTGATCGAAGCGCGCGATGTGGGCCACATCTATGATGTGCCGGGCGCTTATCATGCCGAGGGGCTCGACAAGGAAGTCCTGTCGCATTTCCGCATCGAAGACGCCCCGGAGCCGGACCTGTCCGGCTGGAGCGAGATTGCGCACACGACGCATCATCCGGACGGCAATGTCTGTATCGGCCTCGTCGGAAAATACACCGATGTGCCGGACGCCTACAAATCCGTTGCCGAGGCGCTGACGCATGGCGGCCTTGCCAACAAGGTGAAGGTCGACATCCGCCTGATCAATTCCGAAGAATTCGATGATGAGCATCGGCCGCTGGACATTTTGGAAGGTGTGCATGGAATCATCCTGCCGGGCGGCTTTGGCGAGCGCGGCGCACATGGCAAGATGCGCGCGGCAAGGTTTGCCCGCGAGCGCAACGTGCCGTGCTTCGGTATTTGCTATGGCATGCAGATGTCGGTGATCGAGGCGGCCCGCAACATGGCTGGTATCGAGGACGCGAACACGACCGAGAATGACCCGGACACGTCTGCGCCGCTGGTCGGCCTGATGGAAGAGTGGACCAAGGGCAACGAAAAGGTCCAGCGCGATGCCAATACCGACAAGGGCGGCACGATGCGCCTCGGCGCGTATCCGGCCCGCCTGACGCCGGGCAGCAAGGTTGCCGAAATCTATGGCACGCTCGATATCTCCGAACGCCACCGTCACCGCTATGAGGTGAATGCCGGTTACATCAAGGCGCTGGAAAAGGCCGGTGGGCTATTCTCCGGCCTGTCGCCAGATGGCAAGCTGCCGGAGATTTTCGAGCTTCCGGAGCACCCCTGGTTCATCGGCGTGCAGTATCACCCAGAGCTGAAGTCCCGTCCGTTCGAGCCGCACCCATTGTTTGCAAGCTTCATCGGCGCGGCGGTCAAGCAGAGCCGACTGGTTTAGGATCCTTCCGTCAAGATCCGTCACCCTCGACCGCGAAGCGGTTTGAGGGCCCATCTCTGGTTTTGCCTCATGCACTAGCGGCCCGGTTTTGGGATGGGCACCCAGATGAGCTGCGCTCATCGGGTGTGACGCGGAGGGGGCGACCAGCACTTTTATCCGGCGCGGAAGATTCCGGCCGGGTGCGTGTCTCCAAAAACAATCCGCCTCAGGACGAATTGAAGTGGGGTTGCACGGCGTGCGTTTCAGCCTCGATCAGTTGGGCTGTCTCGCATTGCAGGCGCGTCAGGGGGCCGTGCCGGAAGAGGCGCTTGCCGGTTTTGGCGATCAGTTGTCTGGCTTCGCCAAGGCAGCGGCGGATCTTTTCGATATATAGATCGCGATGATCCATCGCATGGTCGAGGGCCATCAGTCGGCGGACGAGGCGTTTGGCGGGCAGGATGTCGCTCGGGAGTTTATCGTATTCATGGATATCTGGGACGTCGTCCGCATCAAGGAAGCGGATGCGTGGGCCGGTCTTGAATGTCGGCCTGGGCGGCTTTGCATCCGGGCGATGAGCCCGGGTTTCGAACAGACGGAAAGCTGGCTGGGATGCGCGGGCGATGTGTTGCGTGGTTTCTCGCGGGCGCGCCGGACCTGAACTGGCTGTCTCTCGAGGGAATACAGGCAACGCACCCAGTTCGGCCGCGCAGAGATAGAGACAGCGGCGCAGCGCCGGTTCGGCCTGGGCCAGGAAGCGCGACAGGCGCGAAATCGCGTGACGCGACAAGAGCGGCGTATGTGGCGTCAGGCCGAGCCGCTCGCGCAACTGGATCACGCCGAGGCTGATGACATTCAGCATCAGCCAGACGGCGGAGCGGATTTCCTGTGGAGGTGAATAGCGCAGTTCGGACATGGGCTGAGCATCCGGGGTAGGAGTGCCGGTCGGATTGGTCTTTCAACAGTCTTTGATTTTATTGGAGGATTCTGCGGGGCTTGCGGGACTACCGAGCCCGTATCATCGGCATGCGCCGAAAGGCGGATGTGGTTCTAAGGCTTGGACACCTGGAACTGGCCGACATTGATGCGGCCGTCAGTGAAGCCGGCATCGCAATAGGACAGGTAGAAATTCCACATGCGGCGGAAGGGTTCGTCGAAGTCCAGCTTGGCGATCGTGTCCCAGTTGGCATTGAAATCGCGCGCCCATTCGCGGCAGGTGCGGGCATAGTCCTGACCGAAATAGGTGACGCCGTCATGGCGCAGGCCCGCCGTGTGGAACTGTTCCTTCAGAGCGGTCTCGCTAGGCAGCATGCCGCCCGGAAATATGTGGCGCTGGATGAAGTCGACGCGCTTGCGGTAGCGCGGGAACAGCTCGTCATCGATGGTGATGATCTGGAGCGCGGCGCGGCCGCCCTGTTTCAGACTTTCGAAGATTTTCGCGAAATAGCTCGGCCAGTAGGATTCCCCGACCGCTTCGAACATCTCGATGGAGGCGACTCCATCATATTGGCCCTGATGGTCGCGATAGTCTTCGAGGCGGATTTCTACACGTTCACTGAGGCCCTGTTTCTGCATCCGCTGCATGGCGAAATCACGCTGGGATGGCGAGATGGTCAGGCACGTGACTTTCGAGCCGCGTTGCTTGGCGGCATATTCGGCAAAGCCGCCCCAGCCGCAGCCGATTTCCAGGATTTCCGACGATGGCCCAGCACTGATCCGGTCACAGATGTTCCGGTACTTGTTCTGTTGGCCCTGTTCGAGGCTCATGTTCGGGCTGTCGAAGATGGCCGAGGAATAGGTCATCGAAGGGTCCAGCCAGAGACTGTAGAAGTCATTGCCCAGATCATAATGGGCCATGATGTTCTTCTTCGCGCCTTCCCGGGAATTGCGGTTGAAGATGTGGCGGACCATGTTGACCCAGCGCACCACTGCACCGCCCACGGCAAGCTTGCCGATATTGTCGAAATTGGCAGAGAAGAAGCGCAGCACTTCGGTCAGGTCAGGCGTCGACCATTCGCCATCCATGTAAGCCTCGGCAAAGCCGACATCGCCGCCAGCCATGGCGCGTTTCACGAAATTATAATCGTGGACAATGATGGTGGCATGAGGACCGGTATCGTCATGCCTGTATTCGAGCACGCGGTCGCCGGACAAGACAAAGGACACGCTGCCCTTCTGGGTATTGAGCAGCGCGAAGGCGGCCAGACGAAAGCTTGTCGGAACGTCTTTCAGGTTCCGAATGGTCTGGGTGCTGGCTTTGATGACCTCGGTCATGCGGCATCCTTCCGCTTATCAGCATTACGTATTTGTTGGGACAACGCAATTGTTGTGCCGGATTCCGGAGGGGTCGGCTTGGGGCGATAGGCGGCGCCGCGCATCCACACTTTGAGGGCCTGCCAGTGGATTCCGAGGGTCACTCCGAGCGTGGAGAGCGGATTGGTGAGTGCGAGCTTCAGCAGGTTTGCGCTGGTGGCAGGCATCCGCCGGGCGGTGATGTTTGCCATATGAAGGCGCTTTTCATGTCTCAGGCTTTCCACGACCACTCCCAATTTGTCTTCCGGCGAACGCAGGGTGAAGCGGTAGGTTCCGGTGACGTCGAAGAAGGGGGATACGTGGAAAGACTTTGGCGCATTGTGCGCGTTGCGGCCCGGATTGACGGCGGCAACGTAACAATGGGTCTCGCCGAATGTGTTGTTCACTTCATAAATGATCCCCCGCAGGTCACCGTCCGGGCCGTAGCCGTACCAGAGCGAGAGGGGCGCAAATTTGTAGAACAGGTGGCGCGGGAAGGTGACGAGGCGGATGGCGCCGCCGTCCAGTGTGACGCCCGCCTTGGCAAGTTCGGATTCGGCCCAGGGACGTAGCGGCGCGTCTTTCTGCTTGGGGCCGTGGTCTTCGGTGCGGAAGGCGAACAGGCCGGGCGCGTTGACGCTGAACAGGGCTGAGCTGGCCGCGGCCTCGTCCAAGCGATCGATGTCGAGATCAATCAGGACGAGATCATATGCAAACCGCCGCTCGAATGGCTGATAGCGCACATGGACAGTCTGGCCCTTCCAGAGGCTCAGTGCGGGTTGGGGATGCGCATTGGTCAAACAGACACCTCGGCAGCGACTTCCACAGGGCGAAGTTTGCGTGCTGGCTGTACAATGTCCACACCTTCGGCCGTCCACGGCACGGATCCGCCAAGCGAAAGGGCGGCTGAGAGACCGGATTTCAGGCCGTCCTCATGAAAGCCGCGGCCCATCCATGCGCCAGCGATCCAGAGCCCGTTCTGGCCCTGAATACGCTTCAGGCTGCGCACGGCTGCTTCGGCGGCGGCATTGAACTGCGGATGTTCGAAATCATATTCGAGAAAGGTCAGCTCGTCGCGAGGGGGCGTGTCGGGGTTCAGCGTGATGAAGAGCGGGCGCTCATCGGGCAGGCCCTGCAGCCGGTTCATCCAATAGGTGAGGCAGATGTCGCCGCTTTCCTGTTTCAGCACGTTCCAGCTGGCCCAGGCGGCCTTGCGCGATGGCATCAGCGCCGGGTCGCGGTGGAGATAGATACGGTTTGGCCGATAGCGAACCGAGCGGAGCAGGAAGGCCTGATCGTCGAAATGTTCCTCGGTCAGGCGCAGGGCCTGGTCGGAATGGGTGGCGAGAATGACATCATCGAATATTTCGCGACGGCCATCGGTCGTCACGACCGCGATATGGTCACCAAAGGGAAAAATGCGCTCGACGCCCGAGTTGAGGCGAACCCGGTCGCCGAGCGCGTCCGCAACTGTGCGGACATAGTTTTCACTGCCACCGGTGACGGTACGCCATTTCGGGCGTTCCTTGTGCATGAGGCGGTGATTGTCGAAGAACTGGAAGAAGCTCATGGCGGGGTAGTCGAGCATTTTGTCTTCGCAGGTGGACCAGATGGCGGCCCCCATGGGCAGAATATAGTTCGTGCGGAAATCTGTATCGAACTCATGGCGGTCGAGCCATGCGCCCAGAGTTGTATCCGTAATCGTGCCATCGGCGAGTTCTGCGCGCGCAATGTCGTTGAAGCGGAGGATGGTGCGCCAGAAGCGATGGAATTTCGGGCTCAGGAAATTGCGACGCTGGGCAAAGATGCCTTTCAGTGTGGACGCCCACTCCCAGCCTTTCGGATCAGAGACCGCAAAGCTCATGTCGGACGCCTGTGTTTCGACACCAAGTGCATCGAAGAAGCCGATCAGGTTCGGATAGTTGAGTGCATTATAAACGATGAAGCCGAGATCGACCTTCGTTTCGTGGCCGTCATAGTCGAACGCATGCGTGCATGCGTGCCCTCCGGCCCGGCCTGATTGTTCGTAAAGTGTTACGTGTGCGGAATTGCGTAGCGCCCATGCAGCGCCGAGGCCGGATATTCCAGATCCAATAATGGCGATGCGTTTCATGCGGCGTCTCGCTTTTCTTTCAGTGTATCATATGCGTCGAGTGCGCGCTGGCGAGCGCCGGAGTGGTCGACTATGGGTTTCGGATAGGTCTTGCCGAGCTGGATGCCGGCCTTGTTCAGAATCTCTTCGCTGGCTTCCCACGGGGCGTGCAGGTACTTGTGTGGCAGGTTCTTCAGTTCCGGGCAGAAGCGCCGCACATAGTCGCCGGTCTCGTCGAACTTGCTGCCCTGGCTGATCGGATTGAAGACCCGGAAATAGGGCGCCGCATCGGCACCGGAGCCTGCAGTCCATTGCCAGCTGGCGGCATTGTTGGCCGGGTCAGCATCGACCAGCGTGTCCCAGAACCATGCTTCGCCATCCTGCCAGGGCAGGAGGAGGTGCTTGGTCAGGAAGGAGGCGACAATCATCCGTACCCGGTTGTGCATCCAGCCTGTCAGCCAGAGCTGGCGCATGCCTGCGTCAACCATCGGATAGCCGGTCTGGCCCTTGGTCCAGGCGTCAAAGGCATTCTTGTCTTTTCGCCACGGCATGAACTCGAATGAGTCATTATAGTTTTCGGAGGCGAGCGCCGGATTGTAAAACAGGAGTGTATGGGAAAATTCCCGCCAGCCAATTTCTGAAAGGAAGGTGTGACCATCCTTTTCGGGGATCGTGCCGGCTTCCATACCAGCATGAACAGCGCGCCATATCTGCAGTGGTCCGATCTCGCCGAAACGGAGATGTGGGGAGAGACCGGACGTGGATATGTCGAGGTCCGGGCGGTTGCGATCTTCCTTGTAACCATCGATTGGCCCATCAAGGAAATCGGTCAGGCGGGCAATCGCGCCGTCCTCGCCGGGGGTCCAGTCATCAAAGCCTGTGGACCAGTCAGGGTTCGACGGGTGGAGGCCCCAATCATCGAGGGATTCGCTTTCGGGTTTGGGGCCGCTCAACTTCTTGTGGCGGCCATACGTGTCGCGCGCGACGAAGTTGTTGCGGGCCGCGCGCCAGTAAGGAGTGAACACCTTGTAGTAGCCACCCGCATTGGTCTCGACCTGCCACGGCTCGTTCAGCAGCCGCGCATTGTAGCTGGAGACATCCAGGCCCCGCTGGGCCAGGTCTTCCTTGATTGCGGCATCCAGATCGCGTTCGGGCTGGTCATAGCGGCGATTCCAGAAAATGGACTCTGCGCCGGTCTCTTCGATGACGGTGTCCAGCACATCGGCGGATTGCCCGGAGCGAAGGGTCAGCTGGGCGCCCGCCTGTTTGATATCAGCGGCAAGCGCGCGCAGGGATTTGTCCAGCCACCATTTCGAGGCGCCGCCAAGTGGCCGCAGGCCTTTGGTCTGCTCGTCCAGTATGTAGAGCAAGACGAGGGGCCTGCCGGACGAGACGGCGGCATGCAGGGCCGGATTGTCGGTAAGGCGCAGGTCTTCGCGGAACCAGATGATGGCAGGCGCAGATTGTGACACAAGACCTCCGGGCAGGGTTGAACAGTTTTCAAAGCCTCTACGCGCGAGTTCGCGGAATGGATCATGCGGGGCTGAGCCTTGGTCTTCCGCGCCTGCAATTGGGGCGGTATACCCTTTCGATGTTCAAAAGAATCATACGCCCCAGCGGAGTGTAACCGAAATGTCAGGCACACATCTTCCGGGTCTCATCCACGCCGCTGCGGGCAAGCGTGTTGTCTGTGTTGGCGATGTCATGCTGGACCGGTTTATCTATGGCGGCGTCACCCGCATATCCCCCGAAGCACCTGTGCCGATCATGCGGCGCACTCGCGAAGCGGCGATGCCGGGCGGTGCGGGAAATGTGGCCCGCAACCTTGCTTCGCTCGGCTTGTCGGTCTCGCTTATCGGGGTTGTCGGGGATGATGGCGAAGGCCGGGAACTGGCCGCGCTGCTGGGAGACATTGAGGGCGTTGATGCCGATTTGATCGCGATGCGCGACCGGTCAACCACGCTGAAGACGCGCTTTGTCGCCGGGGGACAGCAATTGCTGCGCGTGGACGCGGAAGATACCAGCCCCATCGGGCCGAGCCCGGAAGCCGAGCTGATTGCCTCAATTGCCGACGAGGCGAATGAAGCAAGCGTGATCATCCTGTCCGATTATGCCAAGGGCGCGGTGACGGATGGCGTCATTGCAGCTGCGCTGGCGGCCGGCGATCAATACGGCATTCCGGTGATTGCCGATCCGAAAGGCCGCGATTTCACGCGCTATGGCGCGGTGGACTTGCTCAAGCCGAATGCCAGCGAGTTGGCCGCAGCCATGGGGCTGAGGGTGGAAACGGATCAGGATGTCGGTGAGGCCCTGACGGCTGCGCAGACCTTGCTGTTGGCCAAATCCATAGTCGTGACGCGGGCCGCAAAGGGCATGTCCTATGCCATCGAGGGCGAGCCGGCCGTGCATCTGAGCGGGCAGGCGCGCGAAGTGTATGACGTGTCCGGCGCGGGCGATACGAGCATTGCGGCGCTGGCGCTGGGTCTGGCAGGCGGCGGCTCGGTGGCGGATGCGGTCAGCCTGGCGATCACGGCGTCCGGCATTGCCGTCGGCAAGGCGGGCACGGCTACGGTCTCTGCGGATGAGATGATCACGGCGTTGCAGATGGGTCTGCGCAATGGCGGCGTCAGCTATTTGACGCTCGACGCAGCGAGGGCACAGGTCGCTTCCTGGCGGGATTCCGGGCTGACCGTCGGCTTCACGAATGGCTGTTTCGACATCCTCCATCCGGGGCATTTGCGAGTTCTGGAAGAGGCCAAGTCGCGGTGTGGGCGTCTGGTGGTTGGCCTGAACTCGGATGCGTCCGTATCGCGCCTGAAAGGACCGACGCGGCCGGTCAATGACGCTGACTCCCGCGCGCGGGTCCTGTCGGGCCTGATGGCCGTGGATGCGGTCGTTGTTTTCGAGGAAGACACGCCGGGCGCGCTGATCGAGGCGTTGCAGCCGGACTTGCTGGTCAAGGGCGGGGATTATTCCATCGATACGATCGTTGGCGCTGACACAGTGCAGGCACGCGGCGGGACGGTTCATATCGTGCCGTTGGTGGATGGACAGTCGACCACGGCGGCGATTGCTCGGGCGCAGTCCAAGACAGAATGAGCCCGGCTGCGCAAACAGCCGCCCAATTGCTCAAACAATATGGCGAAGACGCAGAAGTGATTGCCACGCTGCGTGCAGCGGAAGTGGCTGCGCAGGGTGATGTCGAGGCATTGGCGCACTGGGACGCGGTGATCGCCTGCCTGACGGGTGAAGCTCCTGAAGGGCTGCCGAACTAGCGCGTCAGTTGGCGACGCCCTTTTTGAGCTCATAGCGCCCGCGTCCGGTTTCGTTGAACCATTCCTGGATGTCCGGATGGCTCAGCGGTGTGTCGGAATCGTCAATCACCAGGTTCTGTTCCGAGACATAGGCGACGTAATGTGTGCGCTCGTTCTCGGCGAACAAATGATAGAAGGGCTGGTCTTTTGACGGACGCACTTCTTCAGGAATGGATTCATACCATTCATCAGTGTTGGCGAAGACGGGGTCTACATCGAAAATAATGCCGCGAAAGGGGAAGTGGCGGTGGCGCACAACCTGGCCGATCTGGAACTTTGCGAGCAGGGGGGTGATGTCGTTATAACGCTGGTCACGGTCGAGGGGTTTGTCGAGCAGCAGCGCGTCGTCGGCAACCTTACGGCGACCGATTCCCACGCTGCCTAGCAGCTTTCCCAAGAGCGATGCGCGTCTGGTCATTTCCCACTCCTGTGATACACCATGCATCAACTGAAAAACTTGGGCCACACTATGGCTGAAAAAAAATCAGCGGTACGGCGCGGAAAACGCGGCCGACCGCGTCCAGCCAGGGCCTCGGACCTCTATGCGGCCGTGGACCTTGGAACCAATAATTGCCGCCTCCTGGTGGCCACTCCACACGGAAAAACTTTCCGTGTGGTTGATTCGCACTCCCAAATTGCCCGTTTGGGTGAGGGATTGCACGAAACCGGTCGGCTGTCCGAAGCTTCGATAGAACGCGCGATGGATGCGCTGAATGCGATCCGCGGGAAGCTCAAGACGCATGGAGTCGGCAAGGTTCGCTGTATCGCGACCGAGGCTTGCCGAAAGGCAGAGAATGGTCCGGATTTCATCCAGAGGGTGCACGACGAGACCGGCCTGACCTTCAAGATCATTGGCGCAAAGGAAGAAGCGCGCCTTGCCAGTATCGGGTGTCATGACCTGATTGGCGATGATGCACCGTCCGTGCTGGTGGTGGATATTGGCGGCGGGTCGACGGAATTGTCGTGGCTGAACGCCGAACTGGCGCGGGCCAATGGCCTGAACGGCCTGATCCAGCGTGCGCCCATCCAGAACTGGACCAGCCTGCCGCTGGGCGTCGTGACCCTGACCGAAGCCTTTGCTCATCTGCCGGACGCAGAAGCCTATCAGGCAATGCTGGATCATGCCGGAGAAGTTATTGAAGCTTGGCAAGGCACACAGGCGATCCGATCGGCGATGGGTCTGAGAGGGGCGCACCTGATCGGCACGTCCGGGACAGTGACCTGCCTGGCGGGCGTACATCTGAAGCTCGACCGCTATCGCCGTGACAAGGTGGACGGGACGTGGATGAGCCGGACCTCGGGCGAAAAAGTGCTGAACATGCTGCGTGAAGCCGGACCGGACGGACGGGCGGCCCTGCCGACGATTGGTGAAGAGCGCGCAGGACTGATGCTGGCGGGCTGTGCTATTCTGGACGCGCTTTGGCGGGCCTATCCGGCGGGGCGTTTGCGGGTTGGCGACCGTGGCCTGAGGGAAGGCCTGCTGCTCAGCATGATGTATGGCCAGAAGCCCGCGCGGCGTCGTCGCAGAGGCGGGCGCAAACGGCGCGAAGGCGGCAACACGCCTCAAACCCATTCGGCAGCGGAGGCCGGCAATGACGGATGATGGAAAGCGCCGCTGGAAAGGCCCCGGCAAGGAAAGCAAGAACACGTCCGGTCGCCAGATGACTGAGCGCAAGGTCACGGCGCATCGTGCGAAAAATGAAAGTTCCAAACGCTGGATCGAACGACAGCTGCAGGATCCCTATGTGCGCAAGGCCAAGGAAGAGGGCTATCGGGCCCGCGCGGCCTACAAACTACTTGAGATAAATGAAAAGCTGGACCTGCTGCGCAAGGGTCAGCGCGTTGTTGACCTGGGCTGTGCGCCCGGCGGCTGGATGCAGGTCGCGCTGAAGAAGGGCGCGCTGGAAGTGGCGGGCATTGACCTCTTGCCGGTGGAGCCGATTGAAGGTGCGCATATCATTGAAGGCGATGTGAATGAGCCGGAAGATGTTGCGGCCTTGCTGGAAGGGCTGACTGGACCGGTTGACCTTGTCCTGTCCGACATGGCGGCGAACACGACGGGGCACAAGCAGACCGATCATTTGCGGACCGTCGCTTTGGTCGAGATGGCGGTCGCGTTCGCCATTGAACATCTCGCGCCGGGCGGCACATTCTGTTCGAAAGTGTTTCAGGGTGGCGCGACGAAGGATGTGCTGGACACGTTGAAGGCGCATTTCAAGACAGTACGCCATATCAAACCGCCATCAAGCCGGGCCGGAAGTCCCGAAATTTTCGTGGTGGCAAAGGGATTCAAGGGTTAATTCAAGGGCGCTATCAGAGCCGCCAATCGATTGTATTCCGTACGCGGCGGTTGGGGCGTCTGGAGAGAACGGAATTCAGATAAGCGTCTTTTTCGGATTTCTTGGGCTTGGATTCATAGCCCAATTCGACCGACACTTCGTAATGGGTGACTTGTCCCTTGCTGATGAAGCCACGGGCGGTCGAGACTTCGAACCAGTCTGGTTCCCCAAAGAGATCGCGCGCCTGAACCAGGGCCCGATCAATCGCGTCGTCCACCGAAATCGGTGACAGGCCGACGATGCGGCGTAGAGGAGCGTGGGCGCTTGCCATAGGTTAACAACTTGCTTCTGCGTTTTGTGGGTTCTCTTGCAAGTACTATGCAAGACCAGAGTAATTGTTCCGAAAAAACCTTGTATTGCTTTAGATTTGTGTCCGCTCCACTATCCGTCAGCGAGTCAGGGAGAAAGTTAATGGCCATCAAAGGTGGATGTTATTGCGGCGCGATCCGGTATGAGGCGGGAGGCGATGCGATCATGAAGGCAAGTTGCCATTGCCGGGAATGCCAATACTTCACGGGTGGGCAGGCCAATACGATCATGGCGATGCCAACTGCGGAGTTCCGTTACACGCTCGGCACGCCAAAAGGATATCGCCGGGCAGATCTGGAACGTGGAGCGCTACGCGAATTTTGCTCCGATTGCGGAACGCATATCGCAACGCGATCCCCCTCACTGCCGCAGGCGGTGATCCTGAAAGTCGGCACACTGGATGATCCATCCGTGTTCGGTGCGGCCCAAATGGCCATGCAGGTTGCGGATGCGCAGAGCTTCCATCATGTTCCAGACGATATCGCCAGATTTGAAAGGTTTCCGGGCCAATGATCAGGATAATTTCCATCATACTCGCAGGTGCAGTAGTGTCGGGCTGTGCCTATCTGCAGGATGTCTATTCCAGCGACGGCGTGTATGGGTCGGGGGCGGACCCTTATGAAAAGATCCAGTTCGCGGGAGAAAAGGCCACAGGGGCCGAACGTGCCGCATGTGAATCCGCAGGCGGTCGCGTCGCGCGTGACGGCATGCGGGGGTGGGAACAGTGCATTCAGCCCTTCGAAGACGCCGGAAAGGCGTGTGCGGACAATGCCGATTGCATTGGCCAGTGCCGTCTCAGCCTCGGCGACGACATGCCAGAAGCCGGCAAGCCTGTTACGGGCAAGTGCCAAGCGACTGACAGCCCCTTCGGATGCTATGCCACCGTCGAAAATGGACGCGCGACACCGGCGCTCTGCGTAGACTAGCTTACACGGGAAGAAGGTGCGCCTGCGCTTCGTCGAGGCCGCCGTCGAAATGCTGGATCGTATATATATTGGAAAGATCAATCGGGCCCGTAGGGTCGAACCGGCCCCAATTTTCCAGCGTGTAGCTGGAATGGGGCAACAGGGGCGGCTGGCCGGTGGCCTTTCCGATCTGCCAGATCGGCACGGCAAGACAGGCGGGCAGGGATTGGAGATGGGCGCGGACGCGACCTGTTCGCAGAATGCGCGGCAAGGCCAGCGCGACATCGCGGACCGGATGAAGAAATTCCGGCAGGGTCACATTGGCTGGATCGAAAGATGACAGGAAACCTCGGTCGAAGCTGAGGCTATATTCTGCGAAAAGCTCGCACATTGCAGGGATTTTCAGGAGGGGACTTCACAAAGGCTCGCGACTCCCTTATTGGGCCAAAAAGGGAGCTCCCCACATGAAAATCCGGCAAGCCATTACCTTCGACGACGTGCTGCTCCAGCCCGGGGCCAGCGAGGTCATGCCCGCTGACGTCAACGTCTCCACCTTCCTGACCAAAGCCATTCCGCTGAACATTCCGCTGATTTCGGCGGCGATGGACACGGTGACCGAGGCGCGCCTGGCGATTGCCATGGCGCAGTCCGGCGGGATTGGTGTGATCCACCGCAATCTCTCAATCGAACAGCAGGCCGGTGAAGTGGCCATGGTGAAGAAATATGAGAGCGGCGTGGTGATGAATCCCGTCACGATCTCGCCGAGTGCGAGCCTTGGCGATCTGGTTGAGCTTAAACAGCGCACCGGGTTTTCCGGCGTGCCGGTCGTGGACAAGAGCGGCAAGGTGGTCGGCATCATCACCAATCGCGACACACGTTTTGCCGACGATGTCTCGGAATCGGTGGCAAACCTGATGACGAAAGAGGTCGTGACCGTGAAAATGGACACGCCGAACGAAGAAGCCCGGCGCCTGTTACACAAGCATCGGATCGAGCGTCTGGTCATCGTGGATGACGATAATCGCTGCGTCGGCCTGCTGACCGTGAAAGACATGGACAAGGCGGCCGTGAACCCGAACGCCGCCAAGGACGCCGCCGGGCGCTTGCGCGTCGCGGCGGCCTCGACCGTGGGCGATGCCGGGTTCGAGCGCACCGAAGCTCTGATCGCGGCGGGCGTGGATTGTGTCATCATTGACACCGCGCATGGCCATTCGATCTCTGTCGCGCAGGCGGTGGAGCGCGCGAAGAAGATTTCCAATTCCGTCCAGATCATTGCCGGGAACGTGGCGACGGCCGAGGCGACCAAGGCGCTGATCAATGCGGGCGCGGATGCGGTGAAGGTCGGCATCGGGCCGGGCTCGATCTGTACGACGCGGATCGTGGCCGGAGTTGGCGTGCCGCAATTGACGGCCATCGAGGCGTGCGCGAACGCTGCGCAGGCGAGTGGCGTGCCGGTGATTGCCGATGGCGGCATCAAATTCTCGGGCGATTTTGCCAAGGCGCTGGCCGCTGGGGCCTCGACCGCGATGATGGGCTCCATGTTCGCTGGCACCGAGGAAGCGCCGGGCGAAGTGTTCCTCTACCAGGGTCGTTCGTACAAGGCCTATCGCGGCATGGGCAGCCTCGGCGCAATGGCGCGCGGCTCGGCCGACCGCTATTTCCAGAAGGACGCCGCGCAGGAGAAGCTGGTGCCGGAAGGCATTGAAGGCCAGGTGCCGTTCAAGGGCCCGCTCGGTCCGATCATTCACCAGATGGTTGGCGGCCTGCGCGCGGCGATGGGCTATGTCGGCGCCAAGACGATCGACGAGCTGCACGAGAAGGCCGAATTCGTCCAGATCACCGGCGCGGGCCTGCAGGAAAGCCACGTCCACGACGTGCAGATGACGCGGGAAAGCCCGAATTATTCGCTGAGCAGGGGGTAGGCCGATTGGGCGGGCTTGATGCGAGTCGGGCCTCGTCCTTCGACTTCGCTCAGGATGAGACCCTCATTGAACCAATGGGGCCCGCCACATAGCTTCCATCTGCGGTGAGCCTTCTCCGACCTCGAACAGTTTCATGCGTTCGAAGCCGTGGCTCATATAGAAGCCGGAATTGGCGGGGTTCGAGTTTTCCAGATAGCAGGGCAGGCCCGCGCGGTCGGCGGCGTCCAGCATGGGGCGCAATATCGTCTTGCCGAGGCCTTTGCCACGCGCAGCCTTCCGTGTGCCGATTGTGAAGAGGTAGAGGTGGCGTTCGGTCGGATGATATTGCTGCATGATCTCGCCGGCCTTCAGCGCCCGTTTCACGGTGCCTTTTGATCCTTTGCTGAGAAGCGAAAGGACCAGCCGGAAGGTCTGGAATGATGTCAGGCCATGCCGCGTTTCGGACAAGGCCCACATCGTGGCGGCATCATCGCCAATCTGGTGGCAGATACCCTCAGGAAGATACATGTCTCGCGCCAGTTGTCGGAAGGTGGCCCGGATGGCGGCGTCGGTGCCGAATATCCAGCGATTGATGGGATCTTCGGAAAACGCTTCAGCCGTGATGTCGCCGATCTGTCGCCAGTCAGCCGGGCTTGCAGTTGTCACCTGCGGTGGCAGGTCCAGTTTGAGCATCGATTACCTCTCCAGCCACGCTATCCAGCCACTATTTACGGGACTTGGCCAGACCGCGCCCTAGCTTGAACTGTAATTGATACAGGGAATCAGCATGACGGACAGGATCGCAATCATCGGGGCAGGACTGGCTGGGCTCGCCGCCGGACGGGCATTGGCGGAGGCGGATATGACGCCGGTCATATTCGAGAAGAGCCGCGGACTGGGCGGTCGTCTGGCGACGCGGCGCACAGATTTCGGGCCGATTGACCATGGTGCACCTGGGGTTCCAGCCAGCGTGCCGGGCGGCGGTGAGGTTTGGCACACCGCACCGGTCAAGATGTGCCAGACGGGGCTGCCCGGCATGAGCGCGCTCGCCCGTGCTATGTCTGGCGGACTGGATATTCGCAAATCAGTGGAAGTTCAGCCGCTGATCCGCGCGGAACATGGTTGGAGGCTGAGCGACCAGCAGGGCGTAGGTCTGGGTGTCTTCGACCGGGTGATCGTGACGGCTCCGCCCATACAGGCTGCAACGCTCACTGCGGCGGATGCCACGCTATCAGCACAGATCGCCAAGGCAGGCATGTCGCCGCTCTGGACGCTGTTGATGGCCTTTGCAGACCCGACCGGGCTGGAGCAGGAGGTTCTCACGCTGGACGGTGCGCTTGCAAAAGCGATCCCCATGCTGGCAAAGCCGGGCCAGACGGGCCTAGAACGCTGGACAGTGCATGCGAGCCCGGATTGGAGCGCAAAGAATCTGGAACTGGAAAAGGATTACGCGGCGGCGCGGTTGCTGGAAGCCGTCCGGGAGCAGGTGGATTTGCCTGGCGAACCTGACTACCTGGCCGCCCATCGCTGGCGGTATGCACGCGTGCGCACGCCGCTCGGGATGCCTTTTGCCGCGAGTGCCGATGGACGGCTGATCGCCGGCGGAGATTGGGCGCTCGGACCGCTCGGGAGTGATGCGGTCGAGAGTGGCCGCGCCATGGCGGCGCATGTGATTCAGACCGCCGGTTAAGCTATTGCCGGTTTCCCTTGCCCATTTTGCGGGGTAACAGGGCGGTTTGCAGAGACTTGAGGGGCAAATCCCATGCGCAATGGCGGACGCATCGCAGCGGCAATAGACGTGCTGAACGACGTGCTGACCCGGCACCAGCCGGTGAAATCGGCTGCGCGGGACTGGGGCAAGCGCGCGCGCTATGCCGGATCGAAAGACCGGGCATGGGTCAGCGGCCTCGTGCTGGACGCGCTGCGCAAGCGCAATTCGATTGCGCATGCGATGGGCGATGACAGTCCGCGCGGCCTGATCCTCGGCGCGTTGGCACATGCCTGGGGCTGGAACATCAAGGAAATCGACTCGGCCATGGATGAAGACCATGCGCCCTCCAAGCTGACCCTGCAGGAGCGCGAACGCCTCGTCATGGCCCCTGACCCGGTCGCGCCGCCGCATGTACAAGGCGACTATCCCGAATGGATGGCGCCGATGATGGCGCGTGTGTTCGGCGAGGAAGCCGCTGTCGAGGCACAGGCAATGGCCGTGCGCGCCGATGTGGACCTTCGCGTCAACACGCTGAAAGTGGACGCAGAGAAAGCGTCCCAGCCGCTGCGCAGCGCGAAAGCCGAAGCATCGCCGCTATTGCTCAACGCGTTCAATATTCCCGCCCGCGACCCGAGCGAGCGCGAAGCCTCTCTGGAGAGCATTCCGGCCTATTCCAAGGGCTGGGTCGAAGTGCAGGATGCGGGCAGCCAGATCGCGTCTGCAGCGGCGAATGCCCAGCCGGGCGAGCAAGTCATGGATTATTGCGCAGGGGGTGGCGGCAAGACGCTGGCCATGGCCGCGCAGATGCAGGGCAAAGGCCAGATATTTGCCTATGACATTGACGGGCGGCGTCTGTCGGCGCTGATCCCGCGCCTCAAACGTTCCGGCGCACACAATGTGCAACTGGTGCATCCGAGCGAGCCGACTCAGCTGGAAGACCTATCCGATCAGATGGACCTCGTTTTCGTGGATGCGCCCTGCACGGGGACCGGCACATGGCGTCGGCGTCCGGACGCCAAGTGGCGGCTGAAAGAACGCCAGCTTGAAAAGCGCATGGGCGAGCAGGACGAGATCCTCGCCGCCGCGAGCGCCTATGTGAAGCCGGGCGGACGGCTGCTCTATGCGACTTGCTCTTTCCTGATGGAAGAAGACGAGGACCGAGTAGCGAAGTTCCTGTCGGCGCATTCCGAGTTCTCCGAGGAAGACGCGGCCGAGTCTGCCATTGCTTCCGGTTTGCTGACCGACGATGGCGCAGCACTCGTTCGCAAATATCGCGGCCCCACCGGCTGCGTGCGCCTGACCCCGCGCCGGGCCGGCACGGATGGCTTCTTCTTTGCGGTCTTGCGGCGGGCCTAGGTCAGCTCTCGCTGAAACTGTCGATCGCCCCCAGCAAGGTGGCAACTTCGCGCCGTTCCTGGTCGCTCAGTTCGGGCCGCCAGACGTCAAACAGGAGCACGATGCGGGTCTCGTCCGCTTCGTTCTTCGCTTCATGCTCGATCGTGTCGTCGAAGATGACCATGCGCCCTTCCTGCCAGTGATGCGTCTCACTGCCGACGCGTAGCCAGGCCGGGCCGGGCACGATCAGCGGCAGGTGGCAGATCAGGCGCGTGTTCACCATGCCATTGTGCGGCGGGATGCGCGCGCCGGGCTTCAGGACCGAAAACAGGACGGATGGGCACTTGCCGTCTGCGAAATCAAGCGGGACGCGTTCCAGCGCGGCCGTGGTGATCGGGCAACGGGCGCAGTTGGCTTCGATCTTCTGCCCGTCTTTCCAGAGATAGAAGGCGCTCCAGTCTGTATTGTCGAGCAGGTGATGGTCCTGTCCGCCAAGATGGCCTGCGCCGCGCTCGATATAGGGACGGAAGCTCGCCTGGTCCTCGGCGAGGACGGTGCGGAGTTCGGCCTGTATGTCAGGGGTTCTGTCTTCCATATCCTGCACCCAGTCGAACTGAGCCGTGTCGTAGAACTGGATCTGGGGCAGGCCGGGGAAATAATAGCGGCGCGGTTCCTGAAGATAGACGGGCTGGCGTCCAAGCAGGATATCGAGGGACTGGTTGAACCGGACCGAGCGTTCGGAAGGCGGGATCAGACCGTCCAGCCGGGCGGCATAGTCCGAGGCATAATCGGCGAGCCGGCTCTGGGCGCGCTGCAGGCCGGCCTGAACCGTAGCGGGAAGGTTCGGCATCTGGGCGGCGAGGGCGAGTGCGGCGCGATACCCGTCACTGGCGGCCTGGCTGTTGCCGCCCGAATGGCTGACATCGCCGAGCAGGAGCAGGCTGCCAAGATCGTTCGGGGATTGTGCCAGCACGGTGTGCAGCGTGTCGGCGGCCCCGTTCCAGTCTCCGGCGCGGGCCCGGTCGAGGGCAGCCTGTTTCAATTGGCTGAGTGAAGTCGTGTCAGTCATGACCTGATCGTCGTCCAGTTTCGGGCGCAGCGTCAATAGTGACGCGGGAACCGCCCGTAGCCTGTGGACGAATCCCTCAAGCTCGGCTATCGGGCGCCATGACTGAGCAGAGACACGAACGCGCCCTCATCGTCGATTTCGGCAGCCAGGTGACGCAACTGATCGCACGACGCCTGCGCGAGAGCGGCGTCTATTGTGAAATCCACCCTTTCAACAAGGTCGATGCGGCGTTTCTCGGCGAGTATGATCCGCAGGCCGTGATCCTGTCGGGCGGACCGTCCAGCGTGACATGGGACGACAGCCCGCGCGCCGATGATGCCATTTTTGAGCTCGGCGTGCCGGTGCTTGGCATCTGTTACGGCCAGCAGGTCATGATGCAGCAACTGGGCGGCAAGGTAGAAAGCGGCACGAGCCGTGAATTCGGCCGGGCTTTCATCGAGAAGGTCGTGGACGACCCTATCCTGTCAGACCTGTTCCATTCAGGTGATAGCGAGCAAGTCTGGATGAGCCATGGCGACCATGTCGCCGATATGGCACCGGGTTTCGGCGTGATCGCGAAATCACCGGGCGCGCCCTATGCGATCATCTCCGATCCCGAGCGCAAATTCTATGGAACGCAATTTCATCCGGAAGTCGTTCATACAGTGCATGGGCGTGAATTGCTGCGCAATTTCACGCATGGCGTCGCGGGCCTGAAGGGCGACTGGACAATGGCTGCCTACCGGGCCGAAGCCATCGAGAAGATCCGTGAGCAGGTCGGCAAGGGCCGGGTGATCTGTGGCCTGTCGGGCGGGGTGGATTCCTCGGTCGCCGCTGTGTTGATCCATGAAGCTATCGGCGACCAGCTGACCTGTGTTTATGTTGACCACGGATTGATGCGGCAGGGCGAGAGCGAGCAGGTGGTGACGCTGTTCCGCGAGCATTACAATATCCCACTGGTTCATGTGGACGCATCGGACCTGTTCCTCGGCAAGCTGGAAGGTGTGTCCGACCCTGAGCGCAAGCGCAAGATCATTGGCGGCCTGTTCATCGACGTGTTCGACGAGGAAGCCAAGAAGATCGGCGGCGCGGATTTCCTCGCGCAGGGCACGCTCTATCCGGATGTGATCGAAAGCGTCTCNNCGATCAAGAGCCACCACAATGTCGGCGGCTTGCCGGAACGCATGAACATGAAACTGGTCGAGCCGCTGCGTGAGTTGTTCAAGGATGAAGTGCGCGCGCTGGGCCGTGAGTTGGGCTTGCCGGAGAGCTTTATCGGGCGGCACCCATTCCCCGGACCGGGTCTCGCGATCCGCATTCCCGGCGAGATCACGCGCGAGAAGGCCGACACGCTGCGCAAGGCGGACGCGATCTATATCGACGAGATCCGCAAGGCGGGACTGTACGACGAAATCTGGCAGGCCTTCAGCGTTTTGCTGCCGGTCAACACGGTCGGCGTGATGGGGGACGAACGCACCTATGAGGCCGTGCTGGCCCTGCGCGCGGTGACCTCGACGGATGGTATGACGGCGGACTATTATCCGTACGAGCACGACTTCCTCGGCCGTGTCGCGACCCGCATCATCAATGAGGTAAAAGGCGTCAACCGCGTCGTCTATGACGTGACCTCAAAGCCACCCGGCACGATCGAGTGGGAATAGTGACTTTGCCCTGGGTGCCGGCTGTTGCCGGCCTGTGGCCCTGAAAGTCCAATTTCACGCCGCTCTGTACACGCGGCCCAAACGCAGTAGAATCGCCCGTATGACTGATCTGACCGACACGCTGAAACAGCTCTCCGCGCTTGGACAGGAGACCCGGTTGCTGACGTTTCGGGCGCTCATGGAGGCGGGGCCGGACGGTTTGCAGGCAGGCGCCATTGCCGAACATCTGGACGTAGCGCCTAACAAGCTGTCGGGACATCTCAACATATTGGTGAATTCCGGGCTGGTCAGCGTCGCGCGTGACGGGCGCCGGATGATCTATACGGCCAGGATTGACGGCGTGAACCAGTTGCTCTCGGTGCTTGTCGACAATTGCTGTCACGGTCATCCGGAAGTGTGTGATCCGCTCGCCAGGAAATCGAAGATAAATTGTTAAATCAATATTCGGTAGAATATTGAAATAAAGTCTGTATAGCGCTAAGGTCTTCCCAGAGTCGCACGGGAGGATGACATGCGAACTGGACTGAGGACGTACGCTATAATCGCTTTGACCGGTATGGGACTGGCGGCCTGCGCGGGCGCACCGGACTCGGTCCGGGCGCCGACCGAAACTTCTCCCAAAACCGGTGACCTGGAGCTGCGCGCAAGCGGCTCTGGACACTGGGATATCGACTGTGTCGCGGTCACCGGACGGGGTGAGGCGAATGCCAGCGTGAAGGGGCGAGGGTCAACCAGTACGGACATGTTGTTTGTGCGCGATGTCTCAAACGCCGCGTGTACCTATCAGACCGGGGCCTCGCCGGTCACCTTGAAACTGATGGAGGAAGGCCTGGTATGCCCGTTCGGCGCGTTTGAAAGCGGGATTTGCCAGACAATTCTTCCAGCTGAGACCAGCGGAACACTTCAATTCTCGGTCAAATAATGTTTTAGAACCGCAACGTGACTCGGGCGCGAAGCGGGAGAGAATATGCGACGAATTTTGTGGGCCTTCGCGCTGATGGCGCACATATGCTCTGTTGCCGAGGCGGAGGAGGCTTTTCGGCTCAGGGATGCCGTAGACACTCCGGCCTGGCTGACGCTCAAGGGAGAGACCCGCGTCCGCTATGAGACGCTGCAGGGGCAGTTTCGGGCCGGCGGTGAGGGCGGCGACCAATTGCTGCTGTTCCGCAGCCTATTGCTGGCTGAAGCAGACACCGGGCCGATCTCTTTCGGGGTCGAGATACAGGACAGCCGGACCTATCTGGCCGATACCGGCACGCCGCTCTCCAGCAGCATCGCCAATCCGCTAGACCTTCTCCAGCTATATGCCCGTATCGACGAGTTGCCGGGCGTCTTCGGGGAGGGCTCGTCCAGCAAGCTGACCCTTGGGCGGCAGACGGTCTCCATCGGCTCGAAACGCCAGATCGAGCGCGTTGATTTTGCCAATGTCATCAAGAGCTATACCGGCGCGCATTTCGTCTCCACGGCTGAGCGCGGGGACGAACTCCATCTGGTCTATGTCGTGCCGACCGCGCGCTATCCGGATGCGCGGCCTGCGCTGGATGACAATGAACTTTCAGGGGATGAGGAACAGTGGGAGCGGCGCATCTGGGGCGTGCATTATCGCCGCGCGGATATCTTGCCGGCTTTGGCGCCGGGCCTCTGGGGCGAAGTGTTCGCCTACGGACTGGAAGAGCGGGATTCCGGCGACTTCCCGACGCCTGACCGGTACTATTTCGCGCCGGGCTTTCGTCTCTACCGGAAGCCTGTTTCCGGACAGTGGGACATTGACCTTGAGGGCGCCCTGAGACGCGGCAGCCGCTACGCCTCAAACGATCCATCGGACACGCAAAGCCTTGAGGTGGAAGCGTCCATGCTGTTTGCGGCGTTCGGGTATACGTTTGATATGCCGTGGCAGCCGCGCTTTGCGTTGGAATATTATCATGCCAGCGGCGACGAGGACCCGTTTGACCTCAATTACGACCAGCATGAGCGCCTGTTCGGGTCCCGGCGGACCGATCTCAACAATACCAGCATTCACGGGCCTCTGACTACCGCCAATTTGAATGCGCCGGGCTTTCGGGTGGAAGTGAAACCGAATGCCCGATGGGACGCCCGTTTCTACTATCATGCGGCGCATCTGGCGTCGAAGACTGACAGCTGGGTCATTGCCAAGCTGCGGGATCCGTCCGGCCAATCCGGCGATTTCATCGGACACACGCTGGACGGGCGGGCACGCTACTGGGTGCTGCCGGACAGTCTCCGCCTGGAACTCGGTGCCTCCGCCCTGATCTATGGCGAATTTGCCAAAGACGTACCGGGTGGTCCAGATGGGGACGAGACACTGTTCGGATACGCACAACTTACCTTTACCTTCTAGAGGGAGCCATCCTGGACAGATTTGAATGCTATCTCGTCGTCCGGGAAGCGCTCCCATCGGGTCAGCATGCATGTAAATGTCTTCGGTATGTTTTTATTCTAGGACTTCAAGCTCGCGGGATGTTTGCGTCTGGCGGGTACCGAGTGTGCAGAAGTTGGTCGCAATACATTCCTCGGTGTGGATTTGCGTCAATTTCGACGGCGGATCGACCCGGTTACGATTCAGACGATGGCGAATTCAAGCGATTGCGGGTCTCGAAATAGGAAATCGTCAGGATGCCATCCAATGGAAGGGGGCAGGCGCCTCCTTCCATTGGATTCCAGCAAGAGGGTTGGTTGTTTTTGTTCAGCACTGTCTGGACTAGTAATTATCTTTGTTGTCCAGATCGTCGACCGATCCGTCCTTGTTCGTGTCGAGGGTCGAGAACATGCGCTTGCCGGAGGCGTGGAATTCGTCGAGCGAGAGATTTCCATCTTCGTCTGTGTCAAGCACGGTAAACCGGAAATCTGCCTGGTCGATTTGGCGTTTGCGCTGTGCCTCAAGTTGCTCGAGCAAGCGGGTTTCATACTCGGAAACATATTCTTCAGACTGGACATTTCCGTCTCCGTTGGCATCGCGTCTGAGATAGCCGTTCGCGCGCTCTGACATGAATTCGGCTTCGGTGACTTGCCCATCTCCATCGAGGTCATACTTTTGGAAGAATGCATCCTTGCTATGTCCGTCAGCGGAACGACGTGGAGTTTCGGACTCAGGCGTGACTACGGTCGCGCTTGCAGTCTCGGCTTCAGCCGACGCTTTGGTGTCATGGGTGGCACACGCGGCGAGAGGCGCGAGCGCCAGGGTCAACAAGACCGGGTAAATGGATTTCATGTTTGGGTTTCCGTTCTGGTGGAAGGGTTTTTACCGAGCAACTTCGAAAGTCAGGGAGGTTGTGTAGCTGCGTTCATCAGTCTCTGCGCCTTCTGGCGCGTCCACCGCGTGACGGGTCATGAGGAGGTATTTGCCTGGCTTGTCGAAAGACAGGCTCACGGTTCCGGAGTCATCTGCCTCTACATGGCGTTCGTATTTCGGCGTTTCATAAGTTCCGCCCTGCCGTTTGATTTCCACAGATTGGCCAGCAAGCGGCTGGCCATCGAAGAGGAGCTTGAATTCAAATCCCTCTCCTAGATAAATCTCGTTTGGGTGGGTGACGGGCGTGATAAGCAAGCGACCGATTGGCAAGTTGACCGCCTCCCACGTGGAAGCTCCTTTCGTCACATAGACGTCAGCAACCGTTTCGGTCTGACTGGTGATGACCTCGGTTGTATTTTGAGGAACTTCCGCATCGGGTCCGAAAACCGCCTGCCATTCACCATCAACAAGGGCCTTCTTGCTTTTTCGACCCAAGCGGACACCGGTGGTAAATCGATAGGTTCCCTCGGTGTCCAGATCACTTTCAAGAACAACCACCTGGCGCAACTGGGTTAGGGTCTTGAAGTCTTCCCGCGAGCCATCCGGAAGAATGACATGATAGTCCTCCGAAAGAACGGCGATCTCTGGCACGAAGGGGTCCTCACTAAAGGATGCCTGCACAGTGACGTGATCGCCTTCCGTCGTGACGAATGCATTGGGATACATAAAAGATGTATGAGCGTAAGCGGCTGCGCAAAGCGTGGTAGCCGACAAGATTCCGGCTGCGCCAAATTTCAGAATTGTCATAAAGACCCCTCAGTCACGTTATTGAGAATAATTATCACTTGCATGTACTGAGAATGCGATTTAGTTGCAAGTAGAGATTTTTGATTTTTGCGGCGGCCGTCGTGCTCAGCGCCTTTTAAGTGCAGACAGCGCGTCTGCACGCTCAATCCACGGAGATTTTGATGCGAAAGACCTTGTCAGGCATGGCTTTGACATCCGTTCTGCTGGCCATGTTACCCGGTGTCGCGACGGCGGATATGTTCAAACGACATCATGATCATGTTCTCGGAACGTCCCTGGATATTGTTGTGAATGCCCCCTCAGAGATAGATGCCGACAAGGCAGAGGAGGCGATTCTCAAGGAGATCGAACGTTTGCGCGGCGTATTCAGCACGTATGACAACTCCAGCGAGATATCACGTCTAAATCGCTCCATCGACACGACAGTGTCTGACGATATGGTTCGTGTACTGGAGCGCTGTGAAGCCTATCGGATGCAAACGTCGAATGCGCTGAGCTGTCGTATTGGCAGCTTGATCGATACATGGGCCGTCGCCGAACGTGAGAACAAATTGCCAAACCGTCCCGCCATGCGAATAACTGCTGGAGAGATACGGCGCGCCAGCGTTGAAATTGATGCAGGGAAGGGAACCGTCAACCGACCGGATGAGGTGATTTTCGCTACCGATTCTTTGGCAAAGGGGTATATTCTGGACACGGCAGTCGAGGCGGCCATTGCCGCGTCCCCAAAGGTCTCAGGACTGTTGATGAACATTGGGGGTGACATACGGACCTGGGGCGCAGGCCCTCAAGACGGACAATGGGCCGTCGCGATCACCCGCGGCTCTGAGCTTGGAGAAGGCGGATCAGCGTTAGAAGGCCGTGTGCAGATAAATGAAGGGGCAGTCGCAACAAGCGGTTCGGGACATCGTGATCGTTTGGTTGGGGGGCAGCCCTATAGCCATGTCATATCCCCCGCAGATGGCTGGCCAGTCTTTCACGCTCTCACGGCGACGGTCTATGCGTCAGATGCCATCACCGCAGACGCACTTGCAACGGCACTCCTGGTGATGGACCTCAAGAGAGGATTGAATCTCGTGGAGAGTCTGCCGGGCGTAGAAGCGGAGATCGTGACGGAGGATGAAAGACATCATCAGACTTCAGGTTGGGGTGGCTTGAAGCCTGAGGGGAAGGCGACCAGCGAGATAGAGGCAAGCTGGCCGACGGGCTATGAATTTTCCATTGAGTTCGAGATTCCCGATCAAGATATTGCAGACTATGAGCGCCCCTATGTGGCGGTATGGATTGCAGACAAAGACAGAAATTTGGTGCGGATTCTCATGCTTGCCGGTCAACAAGCGCGCTGGATGGAGGAGAACTATTACTGGCACCGACGATTTGGCCGAAAGGCCGGGAGCCTTGTCGATGCGATCTCAGGTCCAACCCGGCGCCCCGGACAATACAAACTTGTATGGGATGGCCGGACAGATGATGGCCACACAGTTGGTCCAGGCGAGTACATCTTGCATCTTGAAGCTGCTCGCGAACATGGCGAGCATCAGCATGAGAGCGTTACTTTCACCCTTTCCGCTGATGCGTTCAATCACGAGATTGAGCCTGGGAATGAGCTTGGACACGTTTCGGTTCGGTTTGGCTCGACGGACTGATTTTCAAGTTGTTCCCTCGGAATATCCTCAAGACCCCTCAATCTCGACGGTAAAGCTGTGGCTGATGCCAGTTGGCGGAGCGGGAAATGGCGATGCTTTCTTCACAAAGATCAAGGCCTGACGATCAAACCTGGATGAGCCAGAGCTTTGGGAGACTTCAATGTGTTTGATCGTACCACGAGGGGAAACCGTGAATCGAATATGAGCGGATCCGGGACCGGAAGCGCGCGGTCTACGCAGTTGGGACAAGTGTCTCATCACCTCTCCCGAATAGTTCGAATGCTCCGAATTTCCTGCTGCTGGGGACTTTGCGCTTGCAGCAGAGTCGCCGCCAGATTCCTTGGTAGCTGGACTATTCGCATTGACAGACGTTTTGGCTTTTCGGTGTGAGTTGTTGCCAGCTGGCTTGTACTCGGCGGGTTCTGTCTGGGGTGCCGCTGAGGTCGCAGAGGAAACTGCCGTGGTTGGCGCTGTCTGAGCTGCCGGTTTAATTTGACGGTCTACAACGGCCGGCTCGTCAGTGTTTTCTTCAGGCAAAAGCGGGTCAGCGTCTGCAACGAGAGTTTCGGATTTGGGCTCATCCGGAGCTGTCTTCTCGACTTTGGGGGCTGCCTCCGGTGATTGAGGTGACGGTGAGGAGCGGGTGGCGGGCGGCTGTTCTGATTGTGCTGGGCTTGGTTCAGGTTCGTCCGATGGCGGGGCTTCGTGCTGGAAAGCATTTGTCGACGAGGCCATTGTTCCAAACTGCACGCCGAAGCTGTTTCCTGCCACCAATGCCGGCGGAGCGTGAGGGACTGTATACGCCAACACACTCAAGTGGGCCGCTGCCGCTGCTGACAGCGCAATCGAGAATTTGACCACATTCGCTTTCGTCATCCTGTGGTGTCCTCCGTCACGACAATGATGTTGGTCCTACCGCTCGCTCGAAGCTCTTTCACCAGCTTGAGGAGTTGCACTGCTGGCAGTTCGCGATCGGGAAGAAGGCGTAGGGAAGACGTATCTGCCGCCGGGCTGTCGAGAAGACTCTCCAGGCTGACCGGAGCGCCTCCCCGGCGTAGTTGACCGGTCTTGTCGATCGACACCGCGTCTGGAGGGACGCAGCATTCGAGATCTTGGGTCTGAACAAATCTTACAGATGGATCAGGTGGGGAGGCGAGCGTTCCTGCAATCATGAAGAAGATCAGGATCAGGAATACGATGTTGATCAGTGAGATCACGGGATCGCGGCGGGTTTGCAGTTTGCTACGCTTCACGTCGGCTCCACCACGAGCACCTCAATCCAGGGCGTACGTTTCAGTTCAGCGAGGACGTCAATCAGTGTTTGCGTGGTAACATCGTCTGTTAACTTCACCGCCACTGTCGGTACGCTTTCATCATTTTCATGTATTTCGAGCCTGTAAGCGAGATGACTCAGCGGGACCGCCTTTCCGTCCAGCAGAAGGGTATCAGTCCCAATGGTTAGTATAAGGATGGGGTTGTCGGAGGTCTTACCGGCGGCTGCAGTGGTTGAGGCTATCTCGACCTCGGAAAACTTTGAGAAACTAGAAGCCAGCATAAAGAAAAGCAGCAGCAGAAAGATCACGTCGATAAGGGACGTGATCGACGCGCGACGGCGTGGACGGGTGCGCTTAAGTGCCATATCCAGCAGCAACTATTTCTCTGGCTGACGTCTCGCGCGTCTCCGGTGTAACGAGGACTGTGAATGCATGCTCGGCGAAAGCGCGTTCGCGGTCAGTCTGAGCTTCAAACCAGGACAGCGCAATGGATGTAGGCATGGCGACGGAGAGGCCTGCGGCGGTGGTCAGCAGGGCGACCCAGATACCGCCAGCAAGGGCTGCCGGATCTACCTGTGATCCCGCAGATTGCAGGGCCTGGAACGCCTCAATCATCCCCAGCACCGTTCCGAGAAGCCCTAGCAGGGGGGCCAATTGAGCAATCGTATCAAGGACGCGAAAGCCACCTTCATAGGGTTGCAACGCGAGGTCGGCTTCGGCTTCGAGTCGGGCAACAAGGCCTTCTCGCCCGCGTAGCGGCAAAGCGGACAGAAGAATGTTCGCCAGCCAATGTTTCGATGCGCGGAGCTGATCCGATGCATCTTGCTCATCGCCAGCGTCCAGAGCGCGGATGGCAGATTTGAGCGGCTTCAGGCGTCCGATCTGATCCGACCGAAATTGCCAGTATTTGAAGCCTGTCAGGGCGAGCGTGAAAATGGATGCAAGCAGAAGGATGGTAAGGATGGGACCGCCGACATCATATAAGTTTTGAAACATTGTGAGCATGCGGGTTTCCAATCAGATTTCGCTTTGAAATTCAGTTCGCTGCGGGAATGTTTGGCGAATTGTTGCGAGCACCATGCAGCTGTTGGCAGCCGCGCATGGTGCTCGCATCGGTGGGGTACTGTCTAAAAGGCTTTCGACACCGTGAACTTGATGTTCCGCCCAGCCGCCGGACGCGTAGAAAGGAGCGGCGTGTAATTATGATCGAACAGGTTTTCAAACCCGAAGCGGAAGGATGTGTCCTTCAGGACACCTTCCTGCGGAGTGATCGTTGCGCGCAAATTGACAGTGGCAGAGCCCGGGGTCGTCGTGCCATTGCGGTCTGCTTCATCTGCCAGCACGAACTCGCTGGACAGATCGGCCAATCTCGATAAGCGCTTGCCGAGCGTGAGGCGCAGCGTGTTGGCTGGAGCATTCGTCCAATCCGCGACAGTGCTGTCTGTGCGGGTCTGTTCTGCATCAACGATATTGGCGTTGAGGTCAGCATAGTAGCCGTCGCGGCGGGCGTACGATCCTTCAAGCTCCAGCCCCTGGATTTCGATCGAGTCCACACCTGAGTAAGACGTGTTATCTTCCTGATCCGTGTGATAATAATTGGCCTTCATGGAAAGCGTATCATCCTGTCCAAGGACACCGATAAGGTCGTAGGATGCGCCGAACTCATAAGTCTTTCCGATCTCTGGCTGGCTCATATAGACCTCGTTCTCGAGGTCATCGAGAATGGGGAGGCTTTCCGTGTAAGCATAGCTTCCGAAGAGGGCGATGCCATTATCAAACTGATAACGGAGCGATGCCCCGCCCATGAGCGCGTCATTGTCATAGCTCGCAGCGCTGCCATCATCGAGGGTCCCCTCGACTTCTGAGCTTACAAACCGAAGGGCTGGTGCGAATGTCCATCCATCCAGAAAGTCGATCTGGTCGACTACGAACAGGGCGATGCGATTGTCTTCACCGCCTGGGGCCGAATTTGCATCAAGACGTTCTTTCTGGATGAACTCGATGCCCGTGCGCAAATCATGCACCAGAGCGCCTGTTTCAATATAGGCTGTGTTCTTCACGGTGAACTTCGTTGTCTCGTAGCGATGGTCGGCATCGACCGTGGCGAAGCATCCGAACGGGCCACTGCCGACAATACATTCCTGATCAATTTCCTGATTGGCGTAGGAATACACCGCATCAAGGTTCACCAAATCATTCGTGATAGGATTGAAATTGTAGGCAAGCGATATCGTTTCGGACTTGGTGTCTCGATCCACATTTCCAAATGCGCCGCCGGTCGTACCGAAGGAGTCGTATGGTTTGTCCCGTTCGGTTGTCTCAGAATTGGTATAGCTGGCGCGCATGCTGTGGTCCCCGACCGTATAGCGGGCCTTCAGCAGATAGGAGGGCAGTTCAAATTCGCTGTTCTCAATGACATTGTCATTACCATCTTCCTGATTGTGTTGCTCGCGCCAGGAATAGTTCGCAAGGAGCTCAAGGTTTTCCGTGGGTTGGACTGCGAGCGTGCTGGAGGAGTTGAATCCGTCCATATTGGTTGCGCCGCCGAGGGTTTGACGGAAGGCGAGCCCCGTTTCGCCGCCCGTGAGGTCTGACGCATCGATCGTCTCAAGGCGCACAACCCCACCGATAATGCCAGATCCGTACTCAAAGCTTCCGACAGTCCCACGGATCACTTCGACGCTCTTGTAGAGATACGGATCGGTATAGAGCTGGGTGCCAATACGATAGAGTTCTTCCGAGCCCACGCTCGCGCCATCGACCTGAATAGCTACTTTCTGGTCAGTTCCGTAAGTGCCGTTGGCGCCAAAACCACGAATATTGATCCCGGATCCGGTCGGGGTGGAGCCGTTTACGAGGGAGACGCCAGGAACGGAGTCAATCAATTCCGCAACAGTGCCAGCTTGGCGGTCTTCTATTTCTTCCTGATCGACGACCGTGACTGGTGTGGCGGTGTCGGTCTGGACTTCCCTTTTACTCTCGCCGAGCGTCAGCGTGCCGAGGAACTCCTCACTGTCAGTGTTCGCGTCTTCCTGCGCGGAGGCTGGTGCCTGAAGCATAATGATCGATACGATCGCTGTGGCCCCGAACAGGGCGGTTTTACGGTTTACGATGTGGTTCATGGACCCCTCCAGATAATACGTTAATGCAACTCAGTCGCAATGTGGGGTCGGGATAGCGCGTGGTAATCTGTTTTGCAAATGAAAATTATTCGCAAAATGAGTCTTTTAGATCGTCACCTGCCAATTCGGGGTGCCGGCCTATCTGCCTGGAGGCAGATATTCACTCATATGCCGGCCATCTGGCGGCAACCCTGCCAGTCAATGAGGGATTGAGGCTGACATGTTGCGAATTGGAGTGGAGGGCTAACTTTCGAATACGTTATGCAAGTGGGCTAGCGCTTGAGAGATTTCAGCACGTCGAATGGGCTGCTCGGGGGTGCTTCAGCTGCCGGCTCGGGAGTTTTCCGAGGTGGCGCCTTGGGCGCCGGTTTGGGACGCGTGCCCGCTTGCGAGTCGGCGGACGACTTCATGCTCAGGCTGATCCGCTTTTGGTCTATATCCACTTCCAGCACGCGAACGCGCACAATGTCGCCAGCTTTGACCACGTCGCGCGGTGACTCCACGAAGCGGTCTGCCAGTTGAGATATGTGAACGAGGCCATCCTGATGAACGCCAATATCTACAAAGGCGCCAAAGGCGGTGACGTTTGTCACGACGCCTTCCAGATTCATGCCGGGATTGAGGTCGCCGATTTCGTTGACGCCTTCCTGGAAGCTCGCGGTCTGGAAGTCAGGTCTTGGATCGCGGCCTGGCTTTTCCAGTTCGGCGATAATGTCCCGGATTGTAGGAACGCCAAATGTCGCATCAGCGAAGTCAGCTGGGTTGAGTTGTGACAGGACTGCCTTGTTGCCGATCAGGGACTTCACTGATTGTTTCGTTGCCTTGGCGATGCGTTCGACAATTGGGTAGGACTCCGGGTGTACGGCGGATCCATCCAGCGGGTCTTTGCCTCCAACGATGCGCAGGAATCCAGCCGATTGCTCGAAACTCTTTGCGCCCATGCGCGGGACTTTCTTCAACTGTTTGCGTGTCAAGAACGGTCCATTCTCGTCGCGGAAAGCGACGATGTTGCTGGCCAGCGTCGTGTTAAGTCCGGAGACATGCGTGAGGAGGGGAGCGGAGGCTGTGTTGACGTCGACGCCAACCGCATTCACGCAATCCTCCACAACCGCGTCGAGCGAGCGGGCGAGTGCAGCCTGATCGACATCATGCTGGTACTGGCCGACGCCAATCGCTTTCGGTTCGATTTTGACCAGTTCGGCCAGCGGGTCCTGAAGGCGCCGTGCAATGGAAATTGCCCCACGCAAGCTGACATCCAGATTGGGAAACTCGTCAGCAGCTAGCTGTGAGGCCGAATAGACGGAGGCGCCAGCTTCCGACACCATGATGCTGGCCAGTTTCAGCTCCGGTGCTGCCTTACCCAACTCAGCAACCAGAGCGTCCGTTTCCCGGCCGGCTGTGCCATTGCCAACGCCGACAAGATCCACGCCGTGCTTGGAGGCAAGTCGCGTTATGATGGTCAGTGCGCCCGCGCGATCATTGCGCGGCGCATGAGGATAAATGGTGGCGGTATCGAGCAATTTGCCAGTCGCATCGACTACGGCAATCTTGCACCCGGTTCGGATGCCGGGATCAATGCCCATGACCGTTTTCTTTCCGGCCGGCGCGGCGAGAAGCAAATCCTTGAGATTGTTGGAGAATACTTGGATCGCTTCTGCCTCGGCACGCTCCTTCAAACGGGCCAGCGAGTCAGAGGCACCGGATTTGGCAAGCTTGGTCGACCAAGCCTTTTCGGCGGTTTCCCGCATCCAGCGATCACCGTTGCTACCCGATGCGTTAATGCCAAATTCCTGGCAGATTCGAGCGATTGCCTGACGCGGCGTATCAGCCTTGCGTGTCTGGATTCCGACCCCGACTTTCAGTACGCCTTCTTTCTCTCCGCGCAACATTGCTAGAGCGCGGTGGGACGGCATTTTCTCGAGCGGTTCAGCGAAGTCCGCATAATCCCGAAATTTGTCAGCCTGTTTGCCTTTGACCAGCCGTGAACTCAATTCACCCGCCTCCCAGACCTTTTCCCGGACGTGGCGGACGATGGATGGAGTTTCGACCATTCGTTCGATCAGAATGTCTCGGGCACCTTCGAGAGCTGCCGATACCGTTTCCACATCCTTGGTACTATCAACATAGGCAACAGCCAGTTTTTCAGGATCGCCTGCACATTTCAGGAGTGTTTCGGCCAAAGGCTCGAGCCCCTGTTCACGTGCAATTGTCGCCCGCGTTCGACGTCTCGGCTTGTATGGTCGGTACAGGTCTTCCAACTCAACCTTGGTTTCAGCATTCCAGATCGCACGCTCAAGCGGGCGCGTGAGTTTTTGCTGCTCACCAATGGACGACAGGATTGTTTCACGCCTTGCTTGTAGCTCTGTCAGATAGGTGTAGCGCTCTGCCAATTGCCGCAATTGAGTGTCGTCCAGGCCGCCCGTACGTTCCTTCCGATAGCGTGCGATGAAAGGTATGGTCGCGCCCTCTTCAATGAGCGCAATCGTCGCCGCAACCTGCGCTTCGCGGACGCTGAGATCGCGGGCAATTATTTGAGCGATGGAAAAGGAAGCGGCGGATTCAGACAGCTTGACTGCAGGCATGAACACTTGGGCCTTCGTAATTAAGACAGTTCCAGAAAAAGAGGTGGTAAGCCGAAGCGATACCGCTGCCTTGCATCTTGGAGATCAAGGTTAACCAAATGTTGCGAAGAGCGGAATGGGATGTCATTCGCGCCATCTTTCGCAGCGCTCAAGTCTTGCTCTACAATTTGCCAAACCCGGCCTTGTTCAGGCCGGGTTCGTATGGGGGGCAAGTTCCGCGACGATGGTCGCCATAAGTGCCGTAAATCTCAGGATATCCGGCTTGACGTCATATGAGGCCAGCCATCGCCGCGACAATTTCGGGATGGACAATGTCACCATGGGCTACATTGATGCCGGCATGCAGATGTGGATCGGTCTTCACGGCTTGTTCGGTGCCCAAATCGGCCAACGCCATCGCATAGGGCAGGGTGGCGTTTGACAGGGCGATTGTGGATGTTCGGGCAACTGCTGCTGGCATATTGGTAACGCAATAGTGGCAGACACCATCAACATTGTAGACGGGTTCGTCATGTGTGGTCGGACGGCTGGTTTCGAAACAGCCGCCTTGATCAATGGCGATATCCACAACCACTGATCCGGGCTTCATCATCGAGATTTGTTCGGCTGAAACGACCTTTGGCGCAGCCGACCCGGGAAGCAGGACAGCCCCGACCACCAAATCAGCGGTCAGAAGTGAAGCTTCGATCGCAGCCGATGTGGAGTAAAGACATCGGGCGCGACCCGCGAAGAATGCGTCCAGTTCCCGAAGACGATCAAGTGAGCGATCGAGGATGGTGACATTTGCTCCCAGCCCGACGGCCATTTCCGCCGCATTCCGTCCTGCGACGCCACCTCCGATGACGAGTACCTTGCCTGGAGCGACGCCGGTAACGCCACCCAATAGTGTACCCGAGCCACCTTGAGCTATTTCAAGATACTTGGCGCCAGCCTGAACTGACAAGCGTCCGGCCACTTCACTCATTGGGGTAAGCAAAGGCAAGCGTCCAAACCGGTCGGTTACTGTTTCATAGGCAATGCAGGTAGCGCCCGACTTCAAAAGTCCGCGGGTCTGTTCAGGGTCTGGTGCCAGATGAAGATAGGTGAACAGCGTGTGTCGTGGTTGCAGGCGCGCGATCTCAACTGGTTGAGGTTCTTTCACCTTGATGATCATATCGGAAGAGTCGAACAATTCGTCCGCATTCGTGGAAATTGTGCAGCCTGCCGATTCATACAGTTCGTCAGAAAATCCAACCATTTCGCCCGCGCCGGTTTCGACGAATACAGAGTGACCCGACCGTACGAGTTCCTGGGCGCCTTGTGGCGTCAGGCCCACGCGATATTCACGGTTCTTGAGTTCTTTTGGGGTGCCAATACGCAAGTCAACAATCCTTTGAAATGTGGGTCCGATATATGAAGGAGGGTCTAGAAGTTCGCGACCAGATTTACGCGAAGTCGCTGTTGCCAGTCGTCGGTGGCGAACGGGATGAGGATTTCATCCTTGAGCCGATACGCATACAGGCTCGTATTCATCTGGAGGTGCTCGCTGAGTGCGTAGGAGAACGAGTATGTGTGCTGAAGATAGTTGCTGGCATATGGTATGTTATCTTGCGCAAAGGCCGCGAATACCGAGTCGGCTTCTGCGACATGATAGCCATATCCGAAACTATAGGTTCCTGGCGCGCTCGCCTGTCCAAGCGATGCGGAGACTGAATAGCCTGTATCATAGTCGTCCGCACCGAGATTGCGAACATATTCAGCCTTGATTTCCAGTGGCCAGCGATCTCCAAAGCCGGAAAAGGACGCTTCCGTCATGATATTGAGAAGATCAAAATCGGACAGATAAGCGCCTGAACCATCAAGCAAGTTGGTGCGTGTATCACCGGAGTCTGCCGTGCCAACCGCCTCGATTTCATAGTCGTAATATCCGGCTGCAAATCCGAACTCCCACGCTTCGCTGGCTTTTTGATCGAGGGTGAGCTGAAATCCGGATGCTGTGCTGTCTTGGGCGGCGGTCGAACGCTCAATCGGGAAAAACAGCGCGCTACCCCCGATACGAGTCGAACCATTGTCGAGAGCCACGTAGCGGGCTGCCAAGCCTTGCGGGTTCACATCGCCATCCCAGACGAGATCCGTGCGCCGGAATGGGTTCGCAAATTTTCCGCCCAGAACGGACAATTTTCCGAACGTCTTGATGCCGTAAATTTGGTCCAGGCTTACCTGAAGATCGTCATTGAAGTTGGAGAGCGAAACGTCGGCTGAATTTGGATCGTCAGGATCTCCAGTGACGAGCCTGGCACCAAGTTCGAGAGTAGGTGACGCGGCATATGTGGCCGCGATACGCCCACGCACGACGCCGCGCGCATCATCGCGTTCGTCGCCATCAGACGAGTTATGCTCATATCTGAGGCGCATATCGCCACTTATGTTGAGATTCCCAGTCGGGGCGGCAGGACGCGTATCTGCGACCGTGGCTTCTGCCACGACGACGCGGGACGTGTCCCGGTCGCTTGTTGCAAGCTTGGCTGGCACATTTGTCGCGTCTTTCAGCATCCGCTCAAGGCGCGCCAGTCGTTCGTCCTGTAAGCGTAGTTTTTCCTGCAGCTCGGCGATGAGAGCTGCTGGATTATCCGTTGCGGCGTCCTGGGCCAGTGCGGCCATTGGCACCGTCGCAGAAGCGATAGCCATGATAGCGCTGGCTTTCAGGAGGTGAAATTTTGTCGAAACCGTATTCGGGTAGAACATCAGATTCCCCCCATCGCGATATACTTCACATTCAGATAGTCATCGAGGCCGTAGCGAGACCCCTCGCGCCCGATGCCGGATTCCTTGACGCCTCCGAAAGGTGTTGCCTCTCCTGAGATCGCAATATCGTTCAATCCAACCATGCCGACTTCCAATTGCTCAGCGACACGCCAGGCGCGCGAAAGCTTTCGGGTCCAGAAATATGCGGCGAGCCCATAAGGCGTATCATTGGCCAATGCGATGGCGTCTTCGTCGTTTTCGAAAACGAGAACCGGCGCAACTGGGCCAAAAATCTCAGTGTGTGCGATGTCCATATCCGTTGTGACATCGCACAGGATGGTAGGCGGCATGAAATTTCCGACGTCTGAGGAGTGACGAGACGTGGACACTGTCGCGCCCTTTTCGACAGCGTCTGCTATCAGGGCCTGAACCTTGTTCTTAGCGGCGGTGTTGATCATTGGCCCCATGTCAGAAGATGGATCAAGTCCGTCCCCAACATTCATGGCCTCTGCCGCTGCCACGAATTTATCAAGGAATGCGTCCTTGATGGACGTGTGTAATAAAATGCGATTGGCGCAGATGCATGTTTGTCCAGCATTGCGAAACTTTGCGACCAGCGCGCCTGCAACGGCTGCATCGATGTCTGCATCATCGAACACGATGAGGGGCGCGTTCCCACCCAGTTCGAGTGACATGCGTTTTACGCTGTCCGCGCTCTGTTGCATGAGCAGTTTCCCCACGCGCGTAGATCCGGTGAAGGAGATCTTGCGAACGAGTGGATGGCTGGTCAGTGTCTGGGCAACGGGCGCTGGATCTTTCGAAGTGATGACCTGGAAAACGCCGGCTGGGAAACCGGCATCCTCTGCCAGGCATTCCAGTGCCAGCGCTGACAAGGGCGTTTCATCGGATGGCTTCAGGATGATCACGCACCCGGCGGCCAGTGCAGGCGCAGCCTTGCGGGTTATCATGCCGCTCGGAAAGTTCCAGGGCGTAATGGCGCCGACAATTCCCACGGGCTGCTTGATGACGAGCTGTCGCCGGGAGGACGCGCTGGTCGGTATCACATCACCGTAAGCGCGTTTGGCCTCTTCAGCGAACCATTCAATATAGCTGGCATTAAACGTCACTTCCCGGCGGGCTTCTGCCAAAGGCTTGCCCTGTTCGAGTGTCAGTATTTCGCCAAGTTCTTTTTCTGATGCGAGAATAAGGTCATGCCACCGCCGCAGTATCGCTCCGCGTTCTCCCGCCGTCAGCCCGGCCCATGCAACCTGTGCATCATTTGCCAGCGCAATCGCTTTTACCGTTTCCGGCGCGCCCAGATCCGGCACTTTTGCCACAATGGATCCGTCTGCGGGATTGGTCACGGTAAATGATTTTGCCACAGACGATGCGGCTATGCGCTCCTTCAACCGGTGCAGCAGAGCATTCGACGTCGCTACGAAGTCCGCAGTCGAGACTTGCATGACGGACATATCATGCGACTCCCAAGCGGGCAGCCGTTTCCGAAAGGCCGGCAGACGCGATGTCGATCAGTTCGTCTATTTCCGCATGCGTGATAGTAAGCGGAGGGCAGATCACCATTGCCTGTCCGACGGCACGCATGATCAGGCCTTTATCGAGGCATATGTCACGACAGATATTCGCCGCATTGTCTTCAGCCGTGAAGTGTTCGCGTGCTTCCCGTGACTTGATGAGCTGAAGACCGGCAATCAGGCCAGCTCCGCGTACTTCACCAATGATTGCATGTTCATTAAATAGCTGCTGGAGCCGTGCGTGCAGATAGGGGCCGACATCATTCTTTACGCGATCCACCAAGTCTTCGCGTTCGATAATGTTGATATTGGCATGCGCAACCGCGCAAGCGACGGGGTGCCCGGAATAGGTGTAGCCATGAGAGATGGGACCACCTTCATTGATGGTCTCAAATATCTCATCGCTGAAAGCCACCGCAGAAATCGGCAGATAGCCGGATGACATGCCTTTGGCCATCGGCATGATGTCAGGCTGGACACCATAGTGCTGGCATCCAAACCATTCCCCCAGACGTCCAAAACCACAGATGACCTCGTCTGATACCAGAAGGATATCATGCTTGCGGCAGATCTTCTGAATCTCGGGCCAGTAATTGGGAGGTGGGTCGATGACGCCACCAGCGCCCTGAATTGGTTCGCCGATGAATGCGGCGATATTGTCTGCTCCAACTTCGAGAATTTTTTCTTCCAGTGCATGTGCTGCCCGGAGACCGAACTCCTCGGGGCTCATATTCCCTCCGTGAGCGTACCAGTGGGGTTCCATGATGTGCTCGAAGCCAGGAAGCATGGATGATCCCATGTCATGCATGTGCTTCATGCCGCCGAGGCTGGTCGCGGCAAGCGTGCTGCCATGATATCCGAGATGACGGCCAATGAATTTGTGTTTCTTTGGCTTGCCGCGGACGTGCCAATAATGGCGTGCCATGCGGATTACGGTGTCATTCGCCTCGGATCCGGAATTGGCGAAAAAGAAATGGTTGAGGTTCCCCGGTGCGATCTCTGACAGTTTTTGCGCAAGTTCGATCTGGCTAGGCGTCGAGCTTTGAAAGAACGAATTGTAGAATGGCAATTGCTCCATCTGCGCGGTCGCAACATCAACCAGTTCCTGGCGACCATACCCGACATTCACACACCAAAGGCCAGCCATCCCATCTAGGATCTTGTTGTTGTCGCTGTCATAAACATAACAGCCGTCTGCGCTCGTTATGACGCGCACGCCACGTTCTGCGAGTGTTTTTGGATCGCAGAACGGGTGTATGTGGTGAGAGGCGTCCATGGCCTGCCACTGGGCTGTATTCCGATGCGCGATCGCCATTGTGCGTCCCTTTCAATTGTTTGAACCCATGTTGGGCTCAGGCGGCGGAAGGGAGAAGATGACTAAACCGATTGGAGTGGTGCGGTTTCAGCACCGATGGTGCATGACCAATGCGATGTGACTATTTTGGCCAAAGATTGCGCATGTGCCGCGCGATTTCCTGATCCTGAACGTTGCTGTGAGTTTCGAGGGCGTCGACAACCCGCTTCTGATCCGCGAGCGGATGGGTCTGACTCAACTTTGTCACCGCATCGATATTTGAAATGGTGATCCGGAAGGAGCGGATACGGGGAACCAGGCTGTCGACTTTGCCATTGGGTGCGTGCTCCATACGCCACGCGGATTGGGACGCCGCTTCGCTCTGGGCAATCGTGGTCCGCATGATCTCCAGTTGAGCCTCGGCATCATCAATCGGATGAAGCGTCCCTCGTACTTGCGCAGCAATGTAGTTCCAGGTCGGAACGGTTGGCTGGTCCTTGTACCAGCTTGCCGAGATATACGCGTTCGGGCCATGAAAGGTCGCAAGCGCTTTTTGGCCGGCGGCCAGGGTGGTGGCGTGTGGATTGTTCCGTGCCATGTGCCCGACCAGCTCAGTGTGACCAGTTGATGTTGTCACCACGTACATGGGGACCGAGGTCGCATAGGGCAGGTCGCCGCAGCTGGTGATTATCTGGCCAAAGGGGTAGGCGGCTATGATCGAGAGCGGGTCAGACGCCCGATAAGGTTTCGGCACATACATGTGCCACGTCTCATTTGCATCGGTCATACTATATCCCTTGTATTTTCTGGGGTCAGTCTTCGCGTCGACAGACAGAAATGTGAGGCGCGAAATGTATAACAGCTGGTGCGGCAGGGGCACCAGAATACCTTTGCTTGGCACCTGAGTCTGCCGGTATCGAAATGTATTGTCACCACAAAGCGCGCGCCACCTCCTGATTGTCGCTGCGCTAACCTAGGAGACTATTCGTGACAGCATTCTCTCAGCGCGAACCGCAGTTCGGTGACATCGTGACGGCTTATGCTGGCAAATTGATGCCAGATGTTCAGATGCATACGTTCAGCCATACACACGAGATTTTCCCCACTCGCACCATCAAGGCTGGTGACACGGTGTCTGCCTTGCCATATGCGGCGACGCCGCTGAGCGATATGCCTATTCAGGCGAATGGTAAATCCTACGATCTGTTCGACTACGTATCCCAGAACCGCCTCGTCGGACTGTTGGCGATCAAAGATGGGCATATCGTTCACGAATACTATGATCAGGGCATCGGGCCGGATACGCGATGGATGTCGATGTCCATGGCCAAGTCAGTATCAACCACGCTGGTTGGTGCGGCGATCAAGGATGGCTTCATCGACAGCGTTGATGACCAACTCGTGAAGTACCTGCCTGAACTGTCCGGTAGTGGCTACGATGGGGTCTCCATCAAGCATTTGCTGCAGATGACGTCAGGTGTGAAGTGGGACGATACTCACACGGTGGCGGAGTCTGAGCGCCGCACCATGCTGGATCTCCAGGTTGGACAAAAACCGGGTGAAATCATGAAATTCATGGCCTCTTTGCCCCGCATTGCCGAGCCGGGAACGGTCTGGAACTATAGCACGGGCGAGACCCATGTTGTGGGTGCACTGGTCAAAGCCGCAACCGGGAAGTGGCTGTCTGACTATTGTTCCGAAACCATGTGGTCGCGTCTTAGCATGCAGGCGGACGCCGCATGGTGGCTGGAGTCGCCGGATGGGCTTGAGGTTGCCGGCAGTGGCATTTGCGCGAATTTGCATGATTATGCCCGATTGGGACTCTTCGCGTTGAATGGCGGGGTGATCGACGGGGAATCGGTCGTACCGGAAGGTTGGTTCACGGAAGCTACTGAGCCACGTATGGCGGGATCCGACCCATTGAACTACGGGTATATGTGGTGGCCCGTGCCTGACCGCGACGGTGATTTTAAGGAAGGCGCATTCAGCGCACGGGGAATCTTCGGGCAATATATCTACGTCAATCCCAGTCGTGGAATTGTGCTGACCGTCCTGAGTTGCCGGTCGAAGCCAAAATTCTCGGAAGCGATCCTGGATAATGATTTCTTCAATGCCGCTGTGGACGCGCTGAGCTAGCTGCCTGGCTTGAACTGAGGCGTGTCCTTGGCGATCGTGTTGGTCAGCCATTGACGGAATTTTCGCAAGCTTGGTTCGTTCCAACGATCGTGACGGGCGATCAAAACATAGTCGCCCCGCCTTGCTGGAAAAGCCGGATTATCCTTGCCGATCCAGACCAGGTCGCCTCTTGTAAGGTGCTTTTCGGCGAGCAAGGGGTTGGTCAGGGCAATGCCCCGTCCGTGGCGGGACGCATCGCTCGTCAAGTTGCCCTGCCACAGGCGAGGACCTTTGAGCCCATCGGCACAATCGACGCCAAGAGAGTTCAGCCAGATTTCCCAAGTTTCGGTTGTATTCTCATGAAGCAACTGATGATTGAGCAGGTCTTCAGGTTTTTGGATTTCAGGGGCGCTCTCGAGATAGTCCGGGCTTGCTACCGGAATGATAGGAGATTGTGCGATCACCTGGCTTCTCAGGTGGGACGGAAGCTCATCAAGATCTTCGTAGGATGCCCAGTAGCGAATATCAGCAGTGGCCTCATGGGAGAGAAAGTCCGGAGCACTGACGGACGGCTTGAGCTCGATTTCCACACCTTGGTTTGCGCGCTCAAGCGATGCCAAACGGCGCGACAGCCATTGCTGTGCAAATCCGGGCGTACTCCATATCAGAAGCTGGTGATGGATGCCCTGATTGAGCAGGTCCAGTGTGGCGTGCGCCACCATATCAAGGGCTTGAGCAATTGAGCGATGATAGTTCTTGCCAGCTTCGGTCAGGATCAGGCCCGTCGGAACGCGTTCCACGAGGGTTATTCCGACCCATTCCTCAAGAGCCCGCAAATGTCGGCTTAGAACTGCATGGTCCCGGTCCAGCCATTTTGCCGCTTTTCGAACGCCGCCGAGCCGGGCGATGGCGTCGAACGCCCGCAATCCTTCAAATGGTGGAAGCGCTTTTCTGAGTGGGGGTTGTTGCCCGGTCTTGATCAGGTCGTCCTTACGGTCGGCCATTCTGGTTTCCCTATCATGGTGTGTTTGTCGCGGGATTGACCTTCCGGCGGGTTCGTAAGTCAAGCTTTGCGCTGATTCCAGTGGGACCATGTGTTTGTCGCGCCTGATTTCATAGCGTGTCACTTATTCACCACCGGGTGACGATTTCGTTGCGCCTTGCCCGCGACGACGGGCTAACCAAAGTTGTACGCCCAAAGCGATCATGAACAACAACCAGATGCCGGCGGCGGCATTTATGAGGCGCCCAAACAGTCCACCTATCTGTCCGGTGTGGAGTGGATAAAGAGATTCAATTACGCGCTCTTCCGGAGCGCTGTTGGCAGCATCATGGTCCAGCAGAACCGTGCCGTCCAATCCGACGAATACGCGGGTTGCACCATAAAGGCGCGGCATTTCTCCGGGTGCCTTAAGGCGAAACTTGTACCATTGCCGGTTTTCGGTGGGCAAATTGATCGCGACGAGAGACGATCCGGGATACTCGCCGAGTGCAACATCCATCGCGGTGCCTAAGTCCACGATGTGCGGGGGAGCGGGCTTCTGACTTTCAGGGGTTTTCTGTTCCACGCTCAGCCCATTTGCCAGCAGATCAGACTGTGTGAGGGCAGTACCCGCCAAGATGATGCAGAGCGCAGGAATTGCCCCCCAGATTCCCACGCGCCAATGCCAGCCTGACAATGCCGCAGCTGCCGGGACGGAGGAGGCTTTTGTAAACGCTCTAAGGCGTTTGCGTTGAGACCATCCAGCCATCAGCCCAAGGCTGATATTTGATATCAGAAGGAGACCGGAGATTGTGAGGAAGAGGTACCCCGTTGAGCCCAACATCAGCGATTTGTGAAATTGCGTCAGGGTTTCGAAGATAGCGCCGTCTGAAAATCGATTGGCGTCGGACCGATCACGGATGCGTGCACCGCTACCGTCAATTCGCACTGTGCGGCTTTCGCCATCGCGGTCCAAATAGACATCATATTGACCGTCCCGACCACCGGATATCCAGATTGACGAGATTTCGTCGCCTTCCGATTGAAGCGTCTCGATCATTTTGGCCAGGGCGGCAGTTTCGGCTTGAACGCTCTTCTGCCCGAGGAAGAAATCATCGATATCGGCTCGAAAGCTAATCGCCAGGCCGGATGCGGCCTGGAGTGCCCACAAAGCGAGGAAGCTGAGGCTGACATATTTGTGGATGGACCGGACTCTCGGAAAACGCATGAAACCTCCAGTACCAAAGAGCGAAAAATTGCCAGTCTCATGTATCGCAAAGAATTCAGAGCACGTGACAGATGCGAAGTGCGCGACCAGTGGTGCGCTTGGCGCACCTCTTCATGCGTCGTAGGCCCCTTCGCCGATGCGGTCGCGACATGGTCAAGTCGAAGCTGCAGGAAAGCCTACCCGCCGGACCGGCGAACGCGCATTCTACTGGCTTGAGCGCTGCAACACAGAGGGGAGAAGGCATTCATGAGAGTGACGACTATAGCTGCCGGACTGTTGGGCCTGGCTTTGTCAACTGGATGTACATCCAACGCGCAGGAATGGGATATTACCCAAACTGGGCAGCCCTATCAGGAGGTCGAACTCTCCCTGACAGAAGGAACCTGGATAAGTGTTGCTGTCAGTCCGGTTGGCAACACGATCGTGTTCGACGTGTTGGGAGACATTTACTCAATGCCAGCAACAGGCGGTGCAGCTGAATTGGTACATGGCGGGCCTGCCATTCAGCATTCGCCGGTATTCAGTCCGGATGGCGCACGCATTGCGTACATCAGTGATGTCGACGGGTCCGATAATATCTGGACGTCGGACCCAGACGGCAGCAACCCCGTTCAGGTCTCGTCCGGGAGCACGCGTGCATTGGTCGATCCATCCTGGAGTGCGGATGGCCGAACCATTGTTGCGGCCCGCATGTTCGATACGGCGAACCGGCTCCATTCCTCTGAATTGGTAACCTATCCTGCTAGTGGGGGTGATGCAGAACAGATCGTCCCGATGCCAGAGAATGGCGAAAACGTGCATGATGCCGTCTATTCACCTGATGGTCAGTTCCTGTATTTCGTCGAGAAAATGACCCCGCCGCATGCGTCCACTGTATATGTGGATGCCAACCACAAGAATTTTGCCATTCGTCGGAAAAGTCTCGAAACCGGCGAGACCAAAACCGTGGTGGGAGGTTTTGGTGGCGCCATGACTCCGTCCATGTCGCCTGACGGCAGTAAAATGGCCTTTGTCCGCCGGGTCAAAGATCAAACAATGCTGTTCACGTACGATTTTGCGACACGCGCCCAAATACCGGTGTTTGATGGATTGGACCGGGATGGGCAGGCTGACTTTTTGGGACAGGGCACATATTATCCCCGATTTTCCTGGTTTCCCGACGGCAAGGCAATCGCGATATGGGCAGGCGGAAAAATCATGCGCGTCGATATCGACAGTGGGCGCGCGAATGAGATTCCATTTTCGCTGACGGCTAGGCATCGTTTGATCGAGCCGGCGCGATTCACACAAGACCTCGATCCGGATACGTTACGTGTGAAGGCGATTTCGCGACTGGCCCTGTCGCCCGACGAGCAGATGCTTGCGTTCAGCGCGCTTGGACGCATATGGCGACAGGACGTTTTCGACAACATGCCGGAACACTTATCGGCGACGAAGGCTTCGCAATCGGAGCCAGCCTTTTCACCCGATGGGCGATCCATCGCGTTCATCGAATGGGATGACGTATTGGGCGGCACCCTGAAGGTGAAATCCGACGATGGAAAAGTGTCCGCACTGTTCAAGTCTACCGGTATTGTGCGTGAACCTTCATTTTCGCCGGACGGATCGGTGATCATGTTCCAGATTGCATCGGGCGACGATTGTCTCGGCGGTCACTTGGCGGACCCTGGGATTTACTGGATTCCTGCCGAGGGAGGCGAAGCAACCCCATTAGGCGTCGTCGGTGGCAATCCGAGATTCTCTCCCGATGGAGAGCGTGTGTACTTCACGACAGAGGCTTATATCGACGAGACGCTCGTTACGACACTCGAAAGCGTGTCGATCAATGGGGATGACCATGAAGTGCATGTGCGAACAAAGGATTCAGACACGAGTGAGTTGAAGCTTAGCCCGGATCTGAACTGGATCGCTTATCGGCACTATCAAACGTATTACGTGGCATCCTTTGACCCGGCCGTAGAGGGCGGTGTGTTCGATGCTGATAGCGGCACGCGACTGACAGATGCGGGAGGGTATGAGCTGATCTGGGCTCGGGACTCAGAAAGCGTGTTTTGGGCGTTTGGTCCTGATGTGTATCGAGCCTATGTGAACGCGGATGGCGCCGATCCCACTCTGTTTGCGAGGGTGGATTTGCGCGTTCCTGTGGACCGCCCCATCGGCAAGACCGCTTTCGTGGGTGGTCGGATTATTACCCTGGATCAGGGCGGTATCATCGAGCACGGCACACTTGTGGTGGATGGAAATCGGATCGTTGCGGTCGGACCTACCGCCGACGTCGGTGTTCCCAACGATGCACATGTGATTGATGCGACCGGAAAAACCTTGATGCCCGGCCTTGTGGACATGCATGGACATCTGGATGGATGTTACTATGCGTCGGCAGGGCTGTTGCCGCAGCAGCAAGCATCTCGCTACGCAGCACTCTCTTTCGGGATTACCACGAACTACGATCCCTACACATCGGAGCTTCCGACCTACGGAGTTACCGAGATGACCCAGACTGGTGCGATGGTGGGCCCCCGCACCATTGCGGTCGGGAGTGTTATTTTCGGCCGCAAGCGTAAATATGACCCGGTCTATGTTCCGATCGAGACCTATGCAGATGCCGTGGCGGTGATGGACCGTAAGAACGCATTGGGGGGGACAATAATCAAAAGTTACCGACAGATCCAGCGCAAGCAACGACAAATGCTGGTAAAGGCAGGACGCGAAAAAGGCATCATGGTGGACGTTGAGGGAGAGAGCCACTTTTTCAATGGCATTACGGCCATTCTGGACGGCAATTTGAACCTTCAACACAATGTCCCGGTTGAGACGCTCTATGATGATTTCATCCAGTTGATGGCGAAATCTGATGTGGCGCACACACCCACTCTGATCGTGCTCTTCGGGGAGTTGATGGGAGAAAACTATCTCTACAATTCGTCTCGGCTTTGGGAAGACCCGCGGGTGGATGCCTATGTTCAGACGACGACGAGTTCTTACAGCCCATTGGCAGTCCCGGTCGGGGCGCCACCGTATGTTCGCGGCATGACAAATATACAGGCAGCGGACGAGATTTGGGACTTGGGGTTCCGCGCGGCTGCGCGTTCCATGAAGGCGTTGAACGATGCCGGTGGCCGGGTGAATGCCGGATCGCATGGCCAAGTCTACGGGCTCGCCATGCATTGGGAACTTCAATTGCTTTCAGAGGGCGGGATGAGCAATCTTGATGTTCTCAAGGCTGCTACGATCAACGGCGCCACGACGTTGGGACTTGAGGAGCAAATCGGTTCAATCAAGGCCGGAAAGTTCGCCGACATTATCGTTCTTGATGAAAATCCGCTGACGGATATCCGGAATACCGAAACGGTCTCGCGAACAATGGTGAATGGTCGTCTCTATGATTCTGTGACCATGAACGAAATTGGAAATCATGATCGTCCACGGCGACCGTTCTACTGGGAAGTAAATGATGTGCCCAAACATATCAACTGGAAGCCCGCCTGGGGCGAGCACTGAGCGCTTTGTCACAGTTATCCAATGAAAGACCTTTTTGATGAGTGATCTACCAAAAACCTCCGGAGCTTCGGATGTGGCGGACGTGAATGCCAAAGGCGCAGACGATGCGGTGTTCTTCGGTCACCCCAGGGGGCTGGCCTATATCGTGTTCACTGAGGCGTGGGAGCGGTTTTCCTTCTATGGCATGCAGGCATTGTTGATCCTGTATATGGCTACATACCTTTTCCTGCCGGAGAATTCCGGGAATGTTGCGGCATTCGAGCCCTTTCGGAGCTTGTTTGAGGCGGTATTCGGGCCACTGAGCATACAAGCATTGGCATCCCAGGTATTTGGGGCTTATGTGGGCCTCGTCTATTTTGCACCTGTTCTTGGCGGGCTGATTGGAGACCGGCTTCTGGGCCGGACAAAGGCCGTTCTTGCCGGGGCCTTGTTCATGGCGGTTGGCCATTTCCTCATGGCGTTTGAGGCAAGTTTTCTCTTGGCATTGGCCGCCCTGATACTCGGATCGGGGCTCCTGAAGGGAAATCTCGCGGCTCAGGTTGGCGGTCTCTACAAGAAGTCTGACCAGAGAAGGGATTCCGGCTATTCAATCTATGTTTTCAGCATAAATGTCGGTGCCTTTATCGCACCCTTGATATGCGGCACGCTGGGCGAGGTGTATGGATGGCATTATGGTTTCGGCGCCGCCGGAATTGGCATGTTGATTGGCCTCGCTGTTTACCTGTCCGGCCGAAACTATCTGCCGTTGGATACGGTTGTGGAGAGTAAGGATCGTCCGAAGCTGGAAAAGGGAGACGGCGTTGTTATTCTGGCAATCCTTGTGATGTTGGGCCTCACTTCCTTGTATTGGACGGCGCAATCGCAAGTTTGGAACGCCTATCCATTATGGTTGAGATCAAATGTGGATCGTACCGTCTTCGGAATGGAGGTTCCGGTGACATGGTTCCAGTCTCTCGACTCGTTGGCGGTTCTCCTGCTTGCGCCTCTGGTGCTGTGGTATTGGCGCCACCAGTCTCGTCGGAATGCAGAGCCAGGAGATCTGATCAAACTTGCCCTTGGCTGCGCTGTGTTCGCAATTGCGTTCGCACTGCTCGGGTTGGGAGGCGTGTTATCTGCCGGGGGTTCCGTCGCTTTGATCTGGCCCATTATCTTCCATTTTGTCTGCGCCGTCGGGTTTTTGTATGTTGGACCAATTGCGCTGGCGCTGACGTCTCGCGCTGCTCCGGATTCGGTGAACTCCATGATGGTGGGATCCTACTATCTGGCCATATTTGTCGGTGGACTGTTCAGCGGTTGGCTCGCCCGCTTTTATGAAGTGATGTCGGCCTCCGAATTTTGGCTGATGCATGCCGCGATCGTAGGGTCGGCGGCAGTACTCCTGATTGTGTTGAGACCCGTCCTCAGTCGATTGATGCGTCTTGACAGGGATTTGTCCGCCAGTCCCAAGGCACCTTTCCAGCAGGAGGCACTCTAATGCTCGCTCGACTTCTTAAGACTGTTTCGTTTCCGGCTGTGCTTGCGGTGGTCGCCTGCGCGACGACTGGCCAGTTCAAGGATGACGAAACCACTGCCGTACAAGTCTGTTCACAGAGGGATCCTGTCGATAGTTGCGATTACTTCGGTTTGGTTGGACTGCAGGAGGCCATTGATCAATCCACCTCAGATCGTCGAATTCTGATTAAGACCGGGACATACACGCCGACATCCTACCGGGATGTTCCGTTTCAGGATCTCCATGTACGCGGAGCGGTGGTCGTTCGGGATCGAAAGCTGAGCATTGAGGCGGAGCAAGGAGCAAGGCTCGTTGGCAGCGCAGGTTTTCCCTTGAGCGCGATCGTAATTGAGGACTCAACTGTTCAGATCTCAGGCCTGACCATTTCTGGATTCCACTATGCAGTCGCTGAAGATGATATATATGATGGGCATGGTATTTTCACCATCAACAGTGATGTGAGCTTGGACGGGGTTGTAATCGAAGGCGTTGCCAAGATGGCGCTGACGGGTCGCGAAGCAGGTCGGATTGTTGCGCGCAATTTGACTATCAACAAGTCCCATCTCGGCGTCTGGCTTGAGGAGACTGCAGCGATAGACCTGATAGACAGTGAAATTATCGCCAGCGAATCTGCAGCGGTTGCTGCTTATGGCGCGTCGTCTGCAAGAGTAGAAAACAGCTTGATCAAGGGTAATCAGGATGATGGCCTCTACACTGAGGACACGGCCAGGATCATAAGCCGCGAGACCACCTTGCAGGACAATTCACCCTTTGGTGCCCGCGCATCTGGCGAAAGCGTTATCCTGATCTGTGGCGGCGAAGTGTCCGGCAATGCTGAAGATTACGGAGAAGAAGACGCGGGTCGCGTATATCGCAATGAGGTTGATATGTGTTTGCCGGGCTGAGGCCTGCGAAAGACTCCTCTACACCCCTATTCGCCAGAATTGTGTGCCGGCAATCCGTCGTCACACATTTTTTTGTAACTTGGTCGCATTCCTTCATGCGCAATCAAAAAGGCCCGACCTCCATAGGAGATCGGGCCAGTTACGGGGTGGAGGTGAGATGATCGGGAGTCTACCAGAGTTTCCAGATCATCTCATTCCCATGGCCTCTAGAAATTATAAGCAGCGCTGACGCCGACAACACGGGGACGCGTGCGGTTTGCGTTGGCCCAGCCCTGGTAGGGGTCAATGGATTTGTTTTCGTCGGTGAGATTTGTGGCGAAGATCTCGAGATCGAAGTTGCCGACGACGACACCTGCGCGCGCGTTTAGCAGGTTCAGGGCGTCTGAACTTTGCGGAAGCGCGGAGGCCACGAAGCTTGACCGGTCGATATAGGTGACTTTGTCCCTATGGTTGAAATCGACCCTGACGAATGCCGGATTGTCAGGCGTCAGGTCGAAGTCATAATTGACGCCCAGTGTATAGCTCAATTCCGGAGTGTAGTCGGTTGGATCACCAACCTGGTTCACCTGGTCGGTATCCGCTGTTTCCACGATCTCGCTGTCGAGATATGAGGCGTTGGCCGAAAGGGTGAGACCGGACATGGGTTGATATGCAAGGCCGGCCTCGATGCCTTTCACTTCCACCTTGCCGATATTGCTGGATTCTCCGAGGAACGCTCCATTCACCTCGGTCAATCGACGGCGAACCATATCCTTGTACTCGGTGAAGAAGGCCGCAACATCATACTGGAAGTTGCGAGTATTTCCTTTCGTGCCGATTTCATATGTAAGAATGTTTTCTGGCTCATACGGATCGAATGGCGCGGAGTTGAAGCCGCCGCTTCTGAATCCCGATCCTACACTCGCATAGATCGTCGCGTCTTCATCATACTGGTAGGTCATGTAGGCACGTGGGTCCACCGACTGGAATGTATCTGCCAGTTCCGTGCCCGTGCCGGGTGCATATTCAATCAGGCTGGTCTGCTCATCGTGGAAATAGCGCATGCCGGCGCCGAGGGTCAGCTTTTCCGTTACATCGAATGAGCCGTCCGCAAACAGAGAGTATGATTCGGACGACGAAGCGGAATAGTAGAACAGATCGTCATACAGAACGCCGCCACCTTGATACAGGTCGCCGCCAGGTGCGTATGCGTATTCATAGTCCGCTGTCAGGGAGCGTTCGCCGTCGCTATAGTATGCGCCGACCGTCCAGGCGTAGTGGTCTGATGCATCCGAAAGCCGAACTTCCTGAGAAAACTGTTCAGCTTCTACAAAGCGATCATCATTCCCTTCAACAAATCCGTACGAGTAATTTCCTTCGCGCGCGATATACGAGAACGGGTACTGGTGGTCATGGTCGATCTGCGTAGTTGAGGAGGCCAGTTCCGCAAAGCCGAAATCATAGGACAGTTCCAGATTGTAAATGTTGAAGTCGAATTTCTTCGGGATCATCACCTTGCTGCGGTCAGGGCCCACATCGACCGTACGATCAGCTTCTTCATACCCCATGCCGAGTTCAGTTTCTGCGCGCTGGATCTGGACCATCGCCTTGGCCGAAAAGTTTTCCGTAGGCACCCAGAGGATTTTACCGCGAGCGTTCAGGAGTTCGGTGCCATTGCCATCCTCAATGCCTGCCTCTGGTTGGTCGATCCAGCCACCGCCATTTTCGACCCCTACTGCCAGACGGACAGCGAGTTTGTCTTCGATGATCGGTGTGTTGAAGATGAATTCGCCCTTTTGACCGATCTCACCTTCAGAGACGGTGTAGAGTTCACCTTTGACCTTGCCTTCGACCTGATCGAGCACAGGATCGGCCGTGATGTAGCGAATGACACCCCCAGCGGCCCCTTGGCCGTAGAGTGTACCTTGAGGCCCCTTGAGGACTTCCACACGTTCAAGATCCAGGGCCACAGGGCTGAGTTGGTCATAGCCGCTGAGTGAAAGAGGTGCCTCGTCCATGTACATGCCGACGAGGGCGCCAGATCCTGACTGGTTCGCCAGTCCACGGATGAATATTGTGTAGCTGCCCGGACCATCTTCCCGCATGGTCAATCCAGGTACGCTAAAGGACAAGTCCTGCACGCTTGCTACGCCCAATTTTGCCAGTTCATCCCCAGAGATGGACTCGATGGCCATTGGAACGTCGATCAGACGTTGTTCCCGTTTCTGGGCTGTTACCATAATGGCAGACTGCACCAGTTCTGCATCATCGGCCGGAGTGTCAGCTGTTTGAGCATGCGCGCTCGCCGCATGCATCAGCGCAATAATAGCGCTCCCCGATGTCCAAAGATATTTACGTTTCATGTGTTCTCCCGCTCGCTTTTGCTACATTGCCTTCGAGTAAGACGGACAAACAAAAATTTGTGCAGATGCTAAAAGTGAATTGCATGGTGCGGAATACGCACCTCTGGTGGCTTGGCTGGGACAGAGACCAGTTTTGAATGCTCGGAGGCGTTGCAAAACTGAGATCGCCTCAAACGAGTATTGCTTCGCCTGTCAGCGGGGTGTGACAACCGCCGTTCGAGCACCGACCTGGCCTTCCGAACGCAGTCGTTCAACTGTATCCGGAGAATAACCAAGCACAGTGGTCAACACGTTGAGCGTGTCTTGTCCAAGGGTCGGTGCAGCAGATCTATATGTTACGGGTGTGTGGCTGAGCCGGATTGGGCAAGCGATTCCGGGCACGGTTCCGAGAGTAGGGTGTGACATGGTGATGCGTGAGCCCCGCGCCCGAACTTGAGCGTTTTCAAACACATCAGACATTCTGTTGACAGGTCCTGCTGGAACTTTGCTGTTCTGTAGCAGGTTCATCCAGTGTTCGGTTGACCGCGTTCGCAACTTTTCAGTCAATAGGGAGGTCAGGGATATCCGGTTGGCCACGCGTGCACCATTGGTTGCGAATCGATGGTCGCGGAGCAATTCGGCACATCCAATTCGTTCGCAAAGGTCCATAAACTGAAGATCGTTTCCGACCGCCAGGACAATGTGTCCGTCGAGGGTACTGAACACGTCATAGGGTACAATACTTGGATGAGCATTACCCATCCGTTCCGGATTTTCTCCTGTTGAGAGAAACCCCTGTGACTGATTGGCCATTGCGGCGACGAGGCAATCAAGCAGCGAGATGTCGATAATCTGCCCTTGGCCAGTCCGCTCCCGATGCAGAAGTGCCGCCTGAATGGCATTGGCTGCATAAAGACCAGTCACGATATCGACCAATGCGACACCGACCTTCAGCGGTCCGCCTCCCGGCTCATCATCTGGACCGCCCGTGACGCTCATCAGACCGCCCATAGCCTGAATCAACAGGTCGTATCCTGGTTGGTCGGCATAGGGGCCCGTCTGGCCAAAGCCTGTTATGGAACAATAGATAAGACGGGGGTTGATAAGTCTGAGAGAGGCGGCATCCAATCCGTACTTTTCCAACGTACCCGTCTTGAAGTTTTCGACGAGGACGTCGCTTGAAGCCGACAGCTCACGAATTACACTCTGGCCAGCCTCCGTCGAAATGTCGACACAGACCGATTTCTTGTTGCGATTGGCACTTAAAAAGTATGAGGCTTCACGGGTATCGCCATCCTCACCGAATTGAAAAGGCGGTCCCCAGCTTCGTGTGTCATCCCCACGGACTGGGTGCTCGATCTTGATGATTTCAGCTCCCAGGTCTCCCAGGAGCTGGGTCGCCCATGGCCCGGCAAGAACTCTGCTCAGGTCCAGAACTCGCAGCCCGTCAAGTGCGTTCGCCATATCAATTGAACGCCGCAATTCCGGTTTGTGCCCGGCCAAGGATCAATGCATGAACGTCGTGGGTGCCCTCGTACGTGTTGACCGCTTCGAGGTTGCACATGTGGCGCATCACATGGAATTCGTCCGATACGCCGTTGCCACCATGCATGTCGCGTGCTGCCCGTGCGATATCAAGGGCTTTTCCGGTACTGTTTCGTTTGATCAAGGAAATCATTTCGGGCGTGGCAGAGTTGGTTTCGAACAGTCGCCCGACCTTTAGGCATGCTTGGAGTCCTATCGAGATTTCCGTTTGCATATCGGCCAATTTCTTTTGAATGAGCTGGTTCGCCGCAAGTGGTCGCCCGAACTGGTTCCGATCCATTGTGTATGAGCGCGAAGACATCCAGCAGCTACGCGCGGCGCCAAGTGCTCCCCAAGCAATTCCGAATCGGGCCTTGTTGAGACATCCGAATGGACCAGACAAACCTTGTGCATTCGGGAGCAAATGGTCATGCGGCACGAATACGTCGTCCATGACGATTTCGCCCGTGATTGATGCGCGCAGGGCTAGCTTTCCCTGGATCTCCGGAGTGGAAAGGCCCTCCATACCACGCTCGAGCACAAAACCGCGGATCGTGCCATCCAGCTTCGCCCATACGATTAGCACGTCAGCAATAGGACTGTTCGTGATCCACATCTTCGCGCCGTTCAGGCGATACCCGCCCTCTACAGCAACAGCGCGAGTTGACATATTACCAGGGTCGGAACCATGGTCTGGCTCTGTGAGCCCGAAACACCCGACCAATTCGCCCGACACAAGCCCCGACAACCAGCGCTGGCGTTGTTCTTCGGTCCCGTAAGCGTGAATGGGATGTATCACCAAAGATGACTGTACGCTGAGAGCAGACCGATAGCCGGAGTCTACGGCCTCTACTTCGTGAGAGACCAATCCGTAGGCAACGTGACTGACTCCGGCTCCACCATACTCTTCAGGCAATGTTGGACCGAGCAAGCCCAGAGACCCCATATCCCTCAGGATTTCTCGGTCGAATTGTGCGTTGCGATTGGCCTCGACAATACCCGGCAGGAGGCGCTGCTCAGCGAAGTCGTGCGCGGTTCGTTGCACCGAGCGTTCATCCTCGGTCAGATCGGAGTCGAGCGAAAGGGCGTCGGCCCAGTCAAAGGCAGAATACTTGGTCATCTGAATTCCTGATAGATAGAATGAAGTTGGGCCTACTCGTGTCCGACACGGTGTCCGATCTGCTGCCATCGCCCGGGGTTCACGATCACGGTGTCGTCGGTGAATTTGACGCTGAAAGGGTAGCGGCCGCGGTCTACAGTGAAAACATCCTGCATTGCAGCCAGCAGTCTTCGTGGTCCGGCTTTGGTAATCTGAAACACGTCGCGCTCTCCGCTAGCTTCCGCCACCAGGTTTCCGTCTTCCAAACGTACTGTGAGCGATGCAAAATCGCTGAACTTGTATGTGCCGACATATTCTCGCAGTGTCGAATATGGAACGACCAGGTCGGGGTCAGCCTGGGGCTGAGTGACCTGTTGGGGAGGAACAGCAGCCAGAATGGCATCCCACATAAGTTCAGATGCAGCCACGCCAATTTCCATGCTGGGCAGGTTCACGCCCGGCCCAGCTTCAACTTCATTGGTTGAAACAGCGTACAGGACATCGCCATCGAATTCACTTGCAAAGGGTTGAATGCCACGCGCCATGGACGTGTGAACTTGAACAGCGAGGCGTTGAAGCTCTGCAGGGGACATCGTGCGATTGGTGACCACGACACTGATCGTCGTGTTCTTCCGCTCAAATTCCTGAGTGTCCTCATCGCCATTCCAGTCCGGCTGCAGACTGGCAGGTGCGGCCCCCATGAGGTCGGAAGCTTTCAGGGTTTCGGGCCAGTTTGTCCCTTTATGGCAGGCGACGACATTGCCATCCCGGTCGGTAACGGCACCCAATGCGTTGACGACGGTGAAGACGGCAATCTTTACGTCGCCGATCTGCCGAAAGGCGCTGCCTTGTCCGGATCGTGCGTTGCACCCGAATATCCCGCCATTCATTGCCGAACGCCCTGCGCCAAACGCGCCGTTCGGAAACACCCCCGGCTTTGCAGCGCGCAAGGCAAGTTGCGCGAGGCGTTTGTCCGGATAGATTTCGTTTAAGCGGCGCCCTCCAAAATCATAAATGATTGATCCAACAACAAGGCCGACATTGTTCCAATGGCCGCCTCGATAGCCATCATCCAATAGTGCGGTGTTTACTGCAGTGGCGGCCTCCAAGCCGTACCAGGAACCACCGGACAGAACGATCGCATCCAGCTCAGGCTGCGTATAGCCAAGTTTGAGATACTCTGCATTTACAGTGCCCGGACCACCTCCGCGCGCATCCACGGCGGCGTTCACCTTCTTGCCAAATCTCAGAACGGTCAGGCCCGTCGGCCCATCTTCATACTGCCCCGTGCCGATCTCCAGCATAGGCCAGTCAAACTTCAGAGCACTTTCTCCCTCGAAGCCATCATTGATCAAGGCTGGAAGAGTATTTTGGCCGTCAGGTTCTGCGGAAGCGTTTAGCGCACTCGTGGCGCAGGCCGCCAAGGTGAGAACGGAGATTGCAGCACCAATCGCGCGCAGGCCACGAAAATTGTCTCTCTTGATGCGCATGGTGATCCTCGATTGCTGGCTTTGAAAATAGATTACTTATGCAACTGAATGGCGGAAAGATGCGATTTGGGAAGAGTGTGGTGCGAAAACCGCACCTGCTAGCGCGCTTGGTCCACATCCTGTGCAACGCGAAATCCGACTGTGAAATAGCCTTGCGATTTTGGACCTGGTAGTCGGTAGTGCGGGGACAGGTAGTCGCCAGCATCGCCATAAGAGCCGCCGCGTATTACGTGCTTTCCGGGCGTTGTGCATGTCGTGCGCGCAGAGCCATCCAGCGGCGCACCGTCATAGGTTTCCTGATGGCAGTCTGCTTGCCACTCCCACACATTGCCACGCATGTCGTGGATGCCGAACCGGTCAGCCGGGAAGCTGGCGACGGGCGCGGTTTCCATCCATTGATCGCGTCCTTCCACGACGCCGCCACAGCAATCGACCAAGCCGATATTCGCTTCGTCATGGCTGACATGCCCATCTTCACCTTCGATGCCACCGGTTGAAGCCACGTATTCCCATTCGGCCTCCGAAGGCAGCCGGAAGGCCTCTCCCGTCTTTTTGCTCAGCCAAGCTGTGTAAGCTTGCGTGTCGTCCCAACTGACGCAGACCACGGGGTGATCGTCGTCTTGCGCAAATCCGGGGTGTTCCCAATTCCTATCAGGCGCAATGTGCCAGGACTGGTTGTCTGTATAGATATTGCAGATGCCTTCCGACACGTAGCCGGTATCCTCAACGAATGATCGAAAGTCGCCGACGGTCACTTCGGTGACAGAGAAAGCAAATGGACTCTCAATGCTGACTTCATGTCGTGGGCCGTCGATCTCGCCATACCCATAGTCAACCGTTTCGCCCATGAAGAAGCTGGCTGCCTGAACTGTTGCCATGTCTGGCCGGACGCTCGCTGCGGTATCATTGGAGCATGCCATGAGTGCGAGACTTCCTGCGATCAATGCTGCGAATTTCATGCCTAGTCTCCTGACCATGTCCATTTCCAGTCGATTCCGTTTGTGGGTTGGGTCTCCCAGTAGAATTCCTTCCGGGGGCGGTCATAGTTGCCGATCTCATTCATGGTGTGCGCATCATAAAGGCGCCCGTTGACCATCGTGTAGCGGACGCTGTTCGCATTGCGGATGTCGACGGTAGGATCCTTGTCCAGGATGATGATATCGGCCAGTTTGCCAGCTTTGATGGAGCCGAGCTGGTGATCAAGTCCATAGGTCTTCGCGCCGTTCAATGTTGCTGCATGCAATATATCCAGCGGGGCCATGCCGCTTTCAGCAAACAGCAACATTTCCCAATGCATGGCTATGCCCGATGCTTGCCCGTGCGAACCGACATTTACAGTAGCGCCAGCTTCGGCAAGTTTGGTGAGTGATCTTCCGACTGACCGGAAGCCGATATCATAGATTTCATCGGAAACGTGAATCGAATGCATGCAGCGTACGTGCAATGGGGCGCCACCTGGGCCTGCAATCGGATTATAGGCATTGTTCACATCCGGAATGAAAGTCCTGACCTTGTCCTCCTTCCAGGGATCTTCATTCTCATAGATAAAATTCTCGCCAAACAACTCCCCGAAAGTCACGATCAAGGTTGGTGTCATCGACACATCAGAAGCGGCAATGAGCTTTTGAAGATCCTCGTAATAAGTGGCCACGGGGAGGTTGTGTTCGAGATTTGTGTGCCCGTCGATAATCATACCAATATTGGTATAGAACTGACCGGCACCCTCCCCATCAACCATGTATCCGTATTCACGAGCGGCTTGAAGCAACCGCTGACGTTGCGCCCGAGTTGATAGTTTGTAGCTTTTGAGGATCGATGGCCCAAGCGCGGTACGTCGTTGGAGGACATTGCGTGCATCCTCGATCGAAGCAAGCGGATGATAGACTCCGTCCGTACGACCTTCGAGGCCATGCACTACCTGGCCCGACTTCAACCAACGCGGCCCTACGAGGTCACCCGTAAGCGTCATCTCACCACTCTCATATGACATGAGATCATTGGAATAGGGGTCAAAATTCGTAGTAATGCCATAAGCAAGCGCTGCGAGCCGAGTAGGGTGCTGTTGCGGCATGGTGCCAGAGCGGAAACAGCATTCAATATGGCCGTGGGCATCAAACAGGCCCGGCATCAGCGTCTTGCCCTTGATGTCTATCCGGGTCGCGTTCCGGGGTATCTTGACCTTGCTACGCGGGCCAACGGCCGTAATGCGATTGCCTTCAACAATGACGGTGCCATTCTCGATGACTTCGCCCTCAATCGGAATGATCTTGCCGCCTACAAAGGCAATAATGCCTTCAGGCATGTCGGTCTGCATCTCCATTTGTATGGGTGTAGACTGGATCGCAGCTGACTGGGTGGCAGGCGCAACCGACAGGATTTCCGCTCCCATGGTCCAATAGAGTCTGGATGCGTCCGCAGACCAACTCATCTCGTATCCACCGGTCTCGCTGAGGAGGCGGGCTGAGGAGTTGTCTTCCATCGACAGAACAATGGGCTCGTCGCGGATGTCGAACGGCATGACGTAGGGACGATTATGATACTTGAAGCCCAGCCAGGCCTGATCGGGGCTGAGGCTGAGATTGCGTATGTCCGCGGTCTCAGCGATGGCGTGCTCTTGGGGATCGCCGCCGTCCAGGTTGACGCTCATCAGAACGGAGGCTCGTTGGTCGTAGAAGGCAGGTTCGGCAAACAGGAACAAACGGCTGTCATCGGCAGAGAAGCCGACCAAGCCGGAAGATGGTGAAAGGAACCTGGAAGTTCCTCCGGACGCATCTACGATGTAGATGCCTGTTTCCGGACCGGCCGCATTGAATGACGGATCCGGCTCCATAAGGCGATACGCGATCAAGTCTCCAGAGTTGGAAAACCGTGGTTCTCGGATCACGCCTCGGCTTTCAATGATAGTCCTTTCCTCTCCCGTAGCCGCATCGCGGATGACCAACCGACTGCCGGTCTGATCCGTCCAATTCGTATAGACAATCTTCTGTCCGTCCGGAGACCAGGCAGGGTCGGATTCGGCTGCATCGGAAGTGGTGAGGCGCGCCGGTCTTGCTGGCGCGTCCATCTTGATTTTCCATAGCTTGCCGACCGCGCGGAACAGCATGGTTTGTCCGTTCGGCTGAGGTGCCAGCTGCCGCAGCGTGCGGATGGTGACTTGTTCAGGCGCAAGGTCCTGTTTCACGCGAATGGCTGGCTGAAGCTCGTGCCGCGAGGTCAGGTTGAAAGGAATTTCTTCTGCAGAGGCAGAGTGCGTATCAATGCGAACAATCTTTCCCTTTGCCCAGATCGCAATTGTTCGGTTGTCCGGAAACCAGTCGAAAGATGGATAGTAGTGTTCCTGTGGCAGGTAATCTCCGTGCAGGTCTCGCCCGAGTTCGTCGTAGATTGGCTGTTCGTACCCGGTTTCCAGGTCTTTGACGAACAGCACGGTCTTTGCGCCCAGACGGCGAATGAAAGCCACTGAATTGCCATCGGGAGAGACTTGCGGAGTCGATGCACCACCGAAGCCGGAAATGGCACGACGCTTTTTCCCCGTCTCCAGATCCAGCTTGTTGATGGCGAAGTTCTTCAGGCCGGTATTCATGTAGACATAGTGATCACCGCCAATACGTTCCGTATAATAAAGATACCGGCCATCGGGCGAAAAACGTGGCTCCTGAACATCCTTGCCACTCTGCGGGGGAGAAACGATGATCTCATCGGACGTGCCATCGAGGTTGTAGAGGTGTATTTCAGAGTTTCGGACACGAAAGATGTCCGAATAGGTTTTCACTGCTGCAATGGATTTCCCGTCAGCGGCCCAAGCCGGACCAGCTATCATGGCGTGCGATTCCTGCGTGATCTGGCGGGCTTCACTGCCATCGACACGCGATACCCAGACATTGTCGGCACCACTTTCGTCGCTCAGATAAGTCAGAAACTGTCCATCTGCACTGAACTGCGGACTACGTTGCGCCACGGAACCTTGATGGATCGCGACGGCCTTACCTCCCGATGCTGGCATAACGTAAATATCGTTCAGGAGGTCGAACGAAATGAACTTCCCGTCTGGACTGACGTCCAGGCTCATCCATGTTCCTTCCGACAGGTCCAGATTGACGGTTTTAACGCCAGTATGACTGCTGAGGCTGTCTCCGGAGGCGGGGGCCGGGTGCGCCGCAGCGTAAGCAAGAACGAATAAAATCAGTAAGCGGATGTGCATTTTTGTCTCTCCTACTGACGTCAGGTTAGCATCTCCGTCAGTTCAGGGGTGATGCAATCTGTCGGTGACCTGGTGCTCATGATGCACCGATCCTAGCGCAATACGCAGTGCCTGTGCGCTTTGGTTGCAGATACATTCCGTGCTTCACCTCAGGAGATTTTCATGAACCAAACAGTCAATACGGTGTGCGGCGTTGCCATGTTCGGCCTTGCCATCGGCACAACAGGGTGCACCAGCCTGCCGACGTCGGACGTGCACGCAACAGCCCCGCAAATCGAGGCAGAATTGATGGCAGTTGATCGCGCTTATGAAGCCTACAATCTCGCGCATGGCTATGAAGCAGCGTCTCTGAAGTTTGTGGATTTTGAAAAAGGTTTCATGATCGAAGCAGGTGAGGGGTTTCTGACAGGCCAGGCGGCTATCATGGCCGAGCGGCAGTTGGACATGGTTCCGTCGCCCGTTCATTGGCAGCCTGAAGGCGCTATGGGTGCGGCGAGTGGTGATTTGGGAATCACTTGGGGAAGTTTCGTCGTCGATGGCGATCCCGATACGACGGGTGATTATGTAACCGTCTGGCGGAAAGTGAACGGCGAGTGGAAAATCGTAACTGATACGGCAGTCGATGATCCTGACCCAGCTGATTAACCGGGAACGTCGGGCGCAACGCCAATTCATCCTGCTTTTCGTGAATGAACTTCATGACATGAGGCGTGGGATGAGTTGATGTTGTGCCAATAAGCTTACAACTCATCATGTTGGGGCTAGCCTTGGTTTGCTGGCCAGTCTTGCAGCATCGCTTCCATGGTTGGTTCGCGAATTTGGCGATTGTAAACGCCTGAATATATACGCGTTATCCAAGTCCGCATCATGTCCTTGCTGATTGATGTGTCCATTCCGTTCGGATGGTACATCAGATCAAGTGCGGGCGGTGACTCGGAGTTTAGTTGAGGCATCTTGTAGGAAACCGATTCGAACGTAAGGCACCCGAGTCTCTCATAGTAGCGTTTCCGCCTGCGTTGCAGTCTGCGTTCCGCCTCTGGGCCACATTCGGCCTCGACTTCGATCAACAAGGTGCGACCATGCGATAATTCCAGAGCATGTTCGAACAGCGCTTGTCCGATGCCCTGTCCTCGGCACCCTTTTCGTGTCGCGAGATATTCGAGAAGCGAGAAGGTGTTCTGATCAGGGAGAAAGATTACCGAAAAGCCGACCACCTGCTTGCCTCGCCTAGCCGCGATCACTGCGTAGTCATTTCGCTCCAACAGTGTGGCAAGCTCGGCCCTGGTTTTGCGCTCAGCTGCGGGAAGGGCGCTTTCATAGATCCCGAAGACTGCATCGAAATCGTCCGGGGCTGCCAGGGCCCCAGATATACGTGAAAGCTGCATGTATCGCTCCTGACAGGTGCAAAATGGATGTTTTCGATGATGCGCACACGATAGTCTGGTACCATGGCACGGCAGTAATTTGTAATCGGCGTGCAAGCATGAAATCGCGTTCCCGCCCTGGTTCATTCAAATGGCACGTCATGCGAGCGAAGCACTGAAGCACTCCGGTTCGTTAATCGGGGCCGATCAGTGTCGAGGCGACGCCCGTCGCATGATTTACACTGCGGAGATTGAAAGTGTAAATCAGCTGCTCTCTGTACTCGTGGACGATTGTTGCCATGGTCACCCGGAAGTTTGCTTGGCTTTGGCAAGCAAACAGTCAGCGCGTGACTGTCTTAATGTTCGATAAGGGGTGATAATTAGTGACGCCAATTTTTTGAATGCTGAGGGTGATGGCAGGTGTTGCAGGCCTTTGGCGATGCTGTCGGTTCCCGCCTGTGCAACCAATATGATTGGTATGGGTTGATTGTCTTTGAGGAGACAATTGATGACACGCAAGACTTTAGATCATCTGGGCTATCCGCGATCCACCGCCAAAGAAGCTGGCGAGATCCAGCAAGCTGCCGAGAGACGGCGCGAGCAGATGCTGCCCGGGAACGGCCCGTTCGAGCCAATACAGGAAGCGCCGGTGAGTCACTTCAAGGGTGAGGACGATTCAGTTGAACTGGGCCCCGAACCGGAAATCGGTCCCGTCGTTACTGAAAATGCATTGGTTGATGAAGAGTCACGGGACTCGTGATGACGCATTAACCGCGCAACATTGTCTCCAGGTCCGCAATGGACCTGCTCCTTTTCCTGCGGGAACTTGCATTTTTGTCTAGCCGATTCAGGAAGGTTTCAGTCCACCAATAGACGTCGTGCAGAGAAATTTCATCCCACATGGCCTGATGGCGTTCAATTCGTTCGGTCAGGGGCATGGCGACGGCTTTGCGTATCGCGCTAGCAATAGAGGACGGATCGAAGGGATTGATCGTCAGGGCGCCAATGCCCAGCTGCTCTGCCGCCCCCGCAGATTCCGAGAGTATCAGTACACCGGGATCACTGGAATCCTGCGCAGTCACGTATTCTTTCGCCACCAGATTCATTCCATCGATCAGTGGTGTGACGAGACCAATCGCAGCCCGTCGATAGAGGCCTGCCAGATAGTCGCGGGGCACAGCGCGATGGATGTACTGGATAGGCATGTATCCAAGCTCGGCAAACTCTCCATTGACCTCACCGGATAACTGCTCAAGCTGGCGCCGGATATCCTGGTACGCTTCCACATTTTCGCGCGTCGGCGATGCGATTTGCAACAGTGTAAGGCGCTCACTTTCGGAATCCTGATCTTCCAGAAAGCGCTGAAATCCACGGAACTTGTGAGGCAGTCCTTTTGAATAATCCAATCGGTCCACGCCGATCAGAAGTTTCTGGCCAGGGTCAATCCGGGGTGACGTCATTTCCTGCGTCTCGGCTGTCTGCCGGAACGTCTTTGCATCTATCCCAATTGGAAAGCTGGCCGCCCAGATATCCTGACCTTTGCAGCGGATTCTCCCGTCTGACAACAACTGTCCGCCGAAAGTGGCGCGGCAAACCTCGATCAGTGCAGAGACATCGCGTTGGGTTTGCAATCCCACGAGATCGTACGCAGCCAACCAATCCAGCAAGAATTCTTTGTGAGACATCGCGCGTACATTGTTCGAGGATGGGAATGGCGTGTGCAGAAAGAAACCGATCGGATTGTTGACGCCCAATTTGCGCAGTTCCGCAGCGAGAGGAATGAAGTGATAATCATGGATCCAGATCACATCGCCCTCCTGGATCAGGTTGACAGATGCTTCCGCCATCTTCCTGTTGACGCTGCTATAAGCTGCGAGTTGTCCTTCCTCGACATCCAGAAGGTCTGTGCGACCATGGAAAAGCGGCCACAGGACGGAGTTCGAATATCCCAGGTAATAGTCGTTGTATTCGCCTTCCGGCAGATGAAGCGCGTGCCGGTCAAAGCTGGCTCCTTCATATGACTGGAGCGTATGCTGGCCTGTTCCGCTTTTCCCGGGCGTGGCGCCAATCCACACTCCCCCTCGCTGCTCCATCGTTCTTCCCAAGGCAACGACCAGTCCCCCAGACGGCGATGATCCCAATGGCAATCGGTTCGAAAAAACTACGAGTCTGGACACAGCATCCTCATCTTCTGGTTGATCAACGGCATTCCGGCCACAATGATCAACCAACTCGCTAGAGCTGAAAAAGTTGCGCCAAAATGAAGCAAACTGGCAGCTGGTTATTGGCGCGAGGAATTGGAGGAAATCTGTGTAGTGAGCGTTTTGGCGAGCGCTGTACTTGCTGAACTATGAGTGCGCAAACTCTAGTGTTCTGCGTCACCTCCCAACAGGATCGCGCCGATCAGACCGGCATCATCTCCCAAGGCCGGAGTGCAAATGAGGTCTTCGGCAATCGGGTAATCCATTCCGAGATAGCCGTTCATCTGACGAACGAATTCGACGTGTATGCGGCTCAGCAGGTGCGGAGCCAACATAAGCCCCCCGCCCAGAATGATTCGGTTCAGGCGGGCTGTCAGGAACAAGCTGCGGCATGCCTGAGCCAGGTAATCAGCCGTGACGTCCCAAACAGGATGGTCTTGTGGAAGTTCACTAGGGTCCCCGGCCCGGGCGTGCACGGCCGTCGCGGAGGCAAGACCTTCCAGACAATCATCATGATATGGGCAAACGCTATTGAAGCTTGAGTCCAAGGGATGGCGGTTCACAGGTATGTGGCCAAACTCTGGATGGTGGGGGTGTGCCAAGAGCTGATTATTGGCAAAAACTCCTGCGCCAATACCGGTGCCAATAGTGACATAGGCAGCGGAGTCCACATGCTTTGCTGCTCCGTACGCCATCTCTGCCCTCAGAGCGCCGTTCACATCCGTGTCCAGGCCAACAGGTACGCCCATTGCAGAACCGAACGCGGTCTTGAGGTCGGTTAGGGACCAACCGCGCTTTGGTGTTTGTAAAATGGCGCCATAAGTTGAGGACCGCGGATCGATATCGATCGGCCCGAAGCTGGCGATTCCGAACGAAGACAGGCGTTCGGTTTCGAAAACGGGCCGAAAAAAATTGATGCAGCTGGAAATAGTTTCGTCTGGTGTCGAGACTTTGACGCGAAACTTCTGAACGATGTTACCATTATCGTCCATGATGCCACATTTGAACGTGGTGCCGCCGGCATCGATTCCGCCGCGAAAGTTTCTGGTCGACATAACCCGTTCCCCGATCATTTCAGAACTTCGAATATTCATTTGCAATCGATTGTATTTTTGTTATCACAACCGCGGAGGAGACAACAAGATGACAAGAACACAAGTAGGGTCTGGCAGAAAGGGCGTCTCAGTAGCGCTCGTTTCCGCACTCACTTACGCGATGTTCTTTATGTTCGCCATGACAACCGATGCGGTCGGCGAGATCATCAAGATCGCGCGTGTGGACATGAATCTTTCCAATACTGAGGCGAGCGCGTTTCATTGGGCAACAATGATTGCGATTGCCATGAGCGGGATCGGTCTGGGCTTCCTCGCGGATCGCTTCGGACGCAAGAAGACGATCATAGGTGGTTTGGCAATGTATGGCGTCGCCAGCGCACTTTTCATGACAGGCCAGTCTTTTCAGCTCTACTTTACCCTGCTCTTCATTTCTGGCCTCGCCATCGGTGTATTCAAGACCTCCGCATTGGCGTTGGTTGGAGACCTCGCGAATTCCACGGATGATCACACGTCACGCATGAACGCCGTCGAGGGCTTCTTCGGCGTCGGGGCCATCATCGGCCCATTGCTGGTAGTGTGGCTGACGGGCCAGGGCTTGTCCTGGACCTGGCTGTACATGATAGCCGCGTGTTTGTGCGCGCTGATGATCATCGCTGCGCTGGTGACAGAATATCCGCCCATTACTGGTGAGAAGGAGACACCAGCATCGGTACGACACACGCTGTCGCTTTTGGGCAATTCGCACGCGCTTGGTTTTTCGTTGGCTATTGCCCTCTATGTCGCCTGCGAAGTCGCTATCTTTGTTTGGCTGCCAACCTTTCTCGAAGGGTTCACCGGAACTGACACCGCCATGATGTTTGCGGCATATGCGGTAATGATTTTCTTTGTATTGCGTGCTGTCGGACGGTTTCTTGGGGCTTGGATTCTCCGCATCGTTGACTGGAAGTTGGTAATGATGGCGTTCACCGCGATCATTTTTGGCTGTTTCCTCGCAAGTGCGCTGATCGGTAAATCTGCGGCGGTTTTCCTGCTGCCGCTATCGGGCCTGTTCATGTCGATGATCTATCCGACTCTGAACTCCAAGGGCATCAGCTGTTTTCCAAAGAGTGATCATGGCGCAGTCGCAGGACTGATCCTGTTTTTTACGGCCGCGTCGGCGGCTTTTGCGCCTCTGTTGATGGCGGTGGCCAGTGATAGGTTTGGCGGAGGCGACATGCGGATTGGCTTCGTCCTCGCGACAGGCTTTGCAGGCTTATTGTTCGTGATGGGGCTTGTGAACTGGATTGCAAACCCTGCAGCGGCCGCTCTCAAGGCTGCAGACCAGTCGGAATATTCCTGAGGATAGTTTATGAGTCGCCGTACAGCGCCGATCCCTGATCCATGCGATCTATCCTTTTCGGGAGACATTCGTCATCCAGATCTTTGGTTGTGGGACTCTTGGACGATTCAGTCGGGGGAAGGGCACTTGCATCTATACTGTCTGGCGCTCAGTCGGACGGACTTCGATGGATCACCAATCCTGCCGCCGCAGCGCAACGACCATTCCTTTCATATTCGGCATTTCCGTTCAGCCGACAATGGTCTCTCGTGGCGCGATCAAGGTGTGGCGATCCAGCCCGGCGGCGCGGGCGATGGCGCAGATGCGTTCAACGTGTGGAGTGGTTCTGCCATCATGGGAAAAACGGGCCAAACCCTCTTCGGATATACCGGGGTCCGTGACATCTCCCCGGCGCGAACTTTCCTCCAGACTATTTGTGTAGGGGCAGGCCCAACACCGGATGCCATGACCACTGTGCCTGCTGCCGCGATCAGTTGTCCCCTGCGCGACTATGACCAGATCACCCGCCTGGGGTTTTATCTGGGGCCACTGGATAGACTGGGTGACCGGGCTGGAGAAGAGGGCGGTCCCATAATGGCTTGGCGCGATCCGTTCCTGGTGCGGGATCACAATGACGAACTCAATGCCTTCTGGTCTGCCAAGATCGGACCAACGAGGCCTGCCATAGCGCGCGCGCGACTCACGGAAGGGCCGGCTGGTGTCTCGATGACGGAGTTGCTGCCTCCGATCGAACTGCCCGACGCAGCCGAATATACTCAGTCTGAAGTCCCGAAACTCTATCACGACAAAGCATCGAATCTCTGGCTACTCCTCGTGTCAGCTTGCAATCGCCAATTTGAAGGCCAGCCTGATAGCGAAGTTGAGTTTCAGCAAAGACTGTACACATCAGCATCATTGGATGGGCAATGGGAGTCAGCGCTGGTGTCTGGCAGCGTGCTGACGGGCCTTGATGGCATGTTCGGATGTAGTCTTGTGGACCATGATCTTGTGGGGGGTACGTTGAGCGTACTCGGTCCGTTTACTGAGCAAGCCGGCCCGGAGAAGCAGCTGAGTTTTCCGCCAGTGCGAAATATTTCTCTGACTTCGGTGTCTGGTCCAGCAGCATAGCCTAGCGCGATCCACCGCTAGATTCACGAATGATCAGCTGCGTGGGCGTCAACTCCGACTTGGCAGTCTCACCGGCCAGTTGAGCGAGTAGTTTTTCCACCATCAGTTCGCCGCCACGGGCTATGTTCTGGTCAATTGTCGTGAGTGACGGGGTTGCCATACCAGCTTGTGCAATATTGTCGTAACCGACCACAGCTACATCATCTGGCACAGAAATGCCGCGTGCGTTGAGCGCCAGCAAAGCGGACATTGCCAAAACATCCGAGGCGGCAAAGATGGCATCAAATTTCTTGCCCGAATCCAAAAATTGAAGAACTTCCTCGAACGCATTTTTCGCGCCGAATTCAATATCCAGAGTCAACGTATCGTCCCAGCGTACGCCACGTTCGTCATGTGCCTTGAGAAATCCATTGTATCGCAGCTGGACCTCAGGAAGGCGACCCGGCCCCAGGAACAATATACGTTTTCGAGCAATCGAAAGAAGATGGTCACCCGCAAGTCGACCGCCTTCGACATTGTCACTTCCGACAAGTGTGTAATTTAGGTGACCAGCGTTGCCACCCCAGACAACGACTTTGCGACCCAAGGGTCCGAGCTCTTCAAGCCGTTGCGACATGCCTGCCTGGCCGATTACGATCAGGCCGTCGGCTTTACCCGTCTGCAGAAGGCGGCGTTCCGCGATCGTTTCGTCTTCACGTGGAATACTCACGATCAGGTCATAGCCATTTCTTGAAGCGGCCTGACTGACCGCTCCAACCATTTCCAGATAGAAGGGGTCTGAGATAGTCTGGCCAGATTCCGGTCGTAGCGGGATGACTATTCCGATGGCCTCGGACGATTGGCGCCTAAGATTTCGCGCGGAGGCATTGACTGCATAGCCGGTCTCGGCCGCGATATCGAGGATCAGACGCTTGGTCTTTTCCTTCACCAACGGACTATCGTTCAGAGCGCGCGAAACCGTCGAGACATCAACCTCGGCCAACTTGGCAAGCTCTGCCATAGTCATCTTTCGGTGCGACTTGCTTGCGTGCTCGCTCATGTCGCCTGAATTCCTCTCGTCATGACGTCTTGTTGTCTGCGGCCTGAATTGCCGATTAAACGGGCATATAAGGACCGATGTGTCCCGCACACAGGGCGAATTATCCATTATAAATCAAGCTGAGTCACAAAGGGAATAGCGAGACCTCAAAATTGTGTGATCTTGCAGATGTAACTGTGGGCGTGGCTAGCACTTCGTCCTGAAAAGATGGGAGCCTGCCAGTGTGAATGGCAGGCTCCGAAAAGGACTGGCTTTCTCAGCTACAATGCAGGAGGCAATCAGAAGCGGTATCTGAGAGTTGCGGTCGCGGAGGTGCCGTTGATCGAGCGGGCAACGATGACATCTGCAGCACCATCGCCATCGGTGTCGAACACTCGGCCGTTCTCGGCTTCTGTGAACAGGACTTCGTCGAACACGTTGTTCACGCCAACTGACAAGGTAGCCTGTTCGGTGATGTCCCAATCAGCGAAGAAATTTGTAATCGTTGCGCCGGGCATCACATAGACGTTGTCATCATCGACATATGTGTCCGTGGTGCCGGTAAAGTTCACTCCGATGCGCCCCAGGCCGTCGATCGTGTAAGTTGGTGTAAGGGACCAGATCCAATCTGCCTGACGGCGCGGCGTGTTTCCGATATTGGCAGGCGCGGTATCGCTATCGTCTATTTCGGCATCAGTGAAGGTCACCGATCCTGACAGGTCCAGGCCGCCATAACCATATTTGAATTCAGTTTCGATACCCTGCGAGACATAGGTATTGCCCAGCGCCGTCATGGTCGTGATTTCGTAATTATCCTCTTTTGTCTCTGCATTGAAATAGGTGACATAGAGGTCAAGCTGTCCCGGAATGGCGTCACTGGATTCTTGCCATTTCACACCTGCTTCGAATTGTTCCGTCTCATCGACATATGTCTCTTCACCACCAGGGACGAGTCCGCCACCTGCATTTAGCGAATTGAACAATTGCCGCTCGCCATTGAAGGCCGCACCGTCGCTGTAGCGTCCGAATACGGCGAGTGTATCCGAAACCAGATAGTTCGCGCCGAGAGTGAAGGAGGTGTGGTCTACCTCGAAGTTGGCGATGCCACCTTGGCCAGTATTGAGCGATACCATCATTTCCGGGGCGTCAATAATGTCGTCGCCATCTACATCAAATGCGCCGCCAGCGCCTTCGGTGCGTGTCCCGGTTTGCTCTATCGTGTCGAAGCGTACTGAACCGTCAATCGTCAGACCGTTATCAAGTGCCCAACTTCCTGCCACAAAAGGTGCGCGGGCCTGATATTCGAGGTCATAATTGCGGTTGGTGCCCGTCCAACCGAAAGCTTGATTGTAGCCAAGAATTCCATTGTCGGTGAAGCCATTCACGTCGATCAAAGCCGCATTGGTGTCAGTTGATGTCAGGAACCGATTCCAGTGCCAATCCTGAACGAATTTCTGATTCATGAAGAAGTACCCGGCCGTCAGGTCCAATGAAGAGCTTTCAAAGGCCAGCGATTTGGAGGCGCGCAACTCGCTCGCAAAATTGCTCATATCGTCGAGGTCGGTGTTGAAGTAGGCAACTTCCGAAACGTAGGGGTTGCCCGTTGCGGCCGCCAGCGATGCGGAGGTCACCGGATTGCCCGCGCCGGGACCGTTGAAGAAGCTCCCTGACGCGCCGCCATAAGTGGATGCCAGAACAGTATCGGCATCGCCCACTAAGTGCGTGAAAGGAGCGTTGAAATAGCCTGAGATGTCTTGGTAACGGGCCTTGGTGTCCAGATTTATTCCTGCACCAATATCGAAGTTTGCCTCAACACCTAGAGACTTGATTTGTGTGCGGATGCCATCTGCAAGGTCGTAATTGTTGACGGTATTGTTGCCATCAACATCGCGTCCATTCCGAATGTAGGGGCTGTGCAGGCTGTCATTCGTCGCTGAGAAGCCAGCGATGCTGTCGGTGACTTCATCACCAGACAGACCAGCAGCTTGTGGCATGTATGTCGCGTCGGCTTTGTCCAGCCACTTCGAGTTCACGCGTATGAAGCCGTTCTCGAATTCCTTGGTGAGGCTGGCGCGAATTTGACCGCCACTGACCGCATCAAAGCCAAGATCACGATAGTCTCCACCTTGTTGCCAATGGCCTCCAACATGGAAGTAGACAGTGTCAGTCAGCGCGCCCCCATACTCGAATTCTGCCCGGTAATCATCATGATCAAGTCCGGTGCTGAGTGCGATCGAGCCACCTTCTGTGCTTCCAGTTTTGGAAATGAAGTTGATGATGCCGCCAGGGCCGTTTGTGGTCAGCGTGGAGGCCGTACCGCCCCGAACCGACTCAACGCGGTCAAGTGTACCGTCCACTTTGTAGAAGCCATCGGCAGGCGCGAAGTCGAAATCTCCGAACAACAGTATCGGCAACCCGTCTTCCTGAAGGCTCACATACTTTGCCCCACCTGTGGATAGCGGCATTCCTCGGACCGCTATATTGGAGTTACCGCCGCCGGCGGAACTTTCGGCACGAATGCCGGGCAGGGCGCGAAAGATTTCTGCGGTGCTGCGCGGGGCAGCCTTCATCAGCTCGTCTTGATTTAGACTGCTGACAGATATGGAACTGTCGAGTCGGTTTTGACCGCCTGCCTTTACGATGCCGGTCACGATGATGGTTTGTTGTCGAGCCTCTGCCTCAGTTGCACTCAAAGTTTCTTGAGTGAACGCGGTGCCATTCGCTAGGGCAAATGCGCCAGCACTAAGCAAAAGTGTATTGCGAACAATCGACATGACTTTTTCCTCCCTATCACTGCTGGTGTGTGCACCAGTCGATTTCTAGACCGGCACGTCCCGGTTGGCTCTTCATAATATCAAAATACAATCGATTGCAATATATAAATACAATCGATTGTAATGGGTTCACCAAGGGAAGAGTGCGAATTAGACGATAGTTGAAGAGAAACGGCGCACTTCTTGCTCTTTTCAGTTTACAGCAGAATTTCGCATCGGTGCAATTGCCCATCCTTGGAAGTTAGTCATGACAACACGCAAATTCCTGGAGTCCAAACCAAAGATCATGGCACGACTTCCATGGTCCGCGAAACATCGCGAACGCCTTCAAGAGATCTTTGCGCCTGCTGAACTGGTTTTCGTCGAGCGAGAGGATCGGGTCGCCATCGACACAGCTCTCCAGACTTGCGAAGTCGCCCTGATTGATGGCGTGATGGATGATCGCTATCTTGCTGCGCCCCAGCTGAAATGGGTTCATTGCGACCAGTCTGGCCTCGATGGTTATGCACCACAGAGGCTGAGTGACAGCGATCTTGTTGTGACTTCTTCGAAGGGCCGGTCTGGTCCGGTGCTCGCCGAACACGCTGTCTTCTTCATTCTCTCGCTCGTGTACAGGGCATCTACCCTTGCGCGCGCCCAGCGGCGCCGCGTCTGGGGCATCCGGGATCAGGATAGCTTACGCGGGCTAAATGGCCGAAGCATATCCATCATAGGTTACGGGGCGACAGGAGAGTGCCTTGCCCGTCAATGCCAGAGCTTAGATATGAATATCAGGGCATATCGGCGGAAAGATATTCCGGCCAAAGTCCCCGGCGTGCAAATGTATAGCGCTATGCGCGGGGATAGCTTGCTGGATGCCGTGCGGGATTCGGATTTCGTGGTGATGTGTGCGTCGCTCAATGACCACAGTTATCGAATGCTGGGGGCGCGTGAAATTGCTGCGATGACGCCGGGGAGCTATTTGATCAATGTTGCGCGTGCACAGCTTGTCGATGAGGGGGCAATGATCTCGGCATTGGAGTCCGGACACCTGGCAGGCGCGGGACTGGACGTAACAGACCCCTATGAGCCGCTTCCTCCATGGCATCGGCTTTGGTCAGCGCCAAACATAATGATCACGCCGCATTTCACACCGCAAATGCCTGACAGAACTTCCCGCACGCTGGATATGGTCGAGGAAAACTACGCCCGGTACTTGAAGGGAGAAGACCTGCTTCACCGCTTCTCGAAAGAAGACGTGTTCTCGCTAACCCCTGAGTTTAAGCGGTTTCGCGGTCGCCACCGTCTGTTGTCAGCCTGGAACAGAATCGGGCGTTGGATTGGCTAATTGGGGTAGAGGCACAGATGGTGACTGATCCGGTTTGATAAGGCGCCGAGACGCCCAGGCAGAAACAGCCTCACAGACCAAAGCGGTTGCCGTTACGGTTATTCGCCATCCGGCCAGTCTTTGAAGTTTTTTGAACGGGAAAGCGTGACGCTTGTGATCGCGCAAAAAATTCTCTTGCCGCTCGAAGTCATGCGACAGCCCCCATTTATCGTAGAAATATCTCTCGGCGCGCATAACGCGCGCACGACTCCAGCGAACGCAAAAATAGGGTCGATCTCGCCAAGTCAGCTTTTTGCCGACTGCGTAGGCCACGACCGACTCCGGTTCGTAAAAGATCTTCCAGCCTTTTTTGCGCGCCATCAGCGCCATGTCTATTTCATCGGTGAACCCAACAAGGTTCGGATCAAAAGGCCCTATTTCCCGGATCATTTCCGTGCGGGCCAGGACAACATGAAATTCGGTGCAACCTGTTTCCTGCCGAACGAGGTCGTTCTTGGTGGACAGGTAAGACTGGTGTTCGAAACCATGACGACGGTGGATGGTTTTGCCATTCTCACCCTCGTCAATATCGAGAATGCCGCCCGCATGATGAATGCTGAGGTCCGGCATTCTGGCCGCTGGTCCAACCAGAATAGTGGGGGTTACCAGTCCTGCGCCGGTTTCATCTGCACATTGGATCAGAGCGTCCAGCCACCCGGGCTGAAAAACAACATCATTGTCGATGAATGCTATGTACTCGGTGTTAATTAGTGGCAGCGCGGTGTTGCGAGCGTCATTGGGCGTCAGGAACCCGTCCCGCCGGATGTAAGTGTGTCCCCGCGTTTCCACTTCAGTCTTCAGAACATGTGCGATGTCTCGCGGCGAACCACCGTCAATATAGACCATTTGGAATGGCGTATCGGTCATGTCAAAGCAGGAACTCAATGACATCTCAGCCTGTTCGAAACGCTCTCTCGGTGAAACGACAATCGTTACACGGGCAATTTGTGGGGGCGTGATTTCGTTGTTCATTTGTACGAATTTGCTTTCTTTTCGAGAAAAACGAAGTTCAAATACGTTGAGTCATGGGGAAGTGACTGGAAAAACAATAGCATCCCATGCGATTTTCATACCGAAATCTGGAAGAACATCAATTTCTTTGGCTCGAATATTGCGCTGTCCCTATTATCTTCCTCTTGCATGCCATTGAGTTCCAAGCATCCACATGACGTCTGTTGCCCCGCCATCCGTAACCGTAATCCTTCCGACCTTTAATCGGGCTCATCTGATTGCGGAAAGTATCGATAGTTTGTTGGCGCAGACTTGGTCCATTGAAGAAATCATTGTCGTTGACGACGGTTCTACCGACCACACGGATCGTGTGGTGGCAGCGTATGAGCGGCAAGTCAGGTATTTGAAGAAGGCGAATGGCGGGAAACTTTCAGCTCTGAACGTCGGACTCACCTGCGCAAGCGGCGACCTCATCTGGATCATGGATGATGACGATATCGCACCAGCGGATGCGCTAGAGAACCTGATCACACCATTTCTGGAGTGTTCGGACACAAACATCTCGTATGGTGCGTTGCAGAAATTCTCCGTGGACGCGAGCACCGGTCGGACCGAGTATGTAAAGACGTTCCCCTATCCGCCAGAAGATGGACGATCATTCTTTCTACATGTGCTCGAGGATTGTTTCATCACCGGCCAACCATGCTTGCTCGTAAGGAAATCTTGCTACGACGCTATCGGTCCGTTGCCTGAGCATATAACGGTGTCGGAGGATTATGCGGTGCTGATAGAACTCGCGCGCCGTTATGAAGCCCGTCGTGTCGACGCGGTGACTCTGTTCCAGCGGCAACATGAGGGCCCACGCGGCCCGAGCGATATCCGCTATGCCGCCGATACACGATATGCCCGTTGGTGTGCCGCGGACACTGGCTTAATGGAGCGAATATTGCCCACACTTTCGCTAGATGAACTGAGTGGTGGCCAGGGTGATCCATTCAGTGCCCGCCGGGCGCTGTTTCAGAAGGCGGTAATCGCGGCGCGCAAGAAGCTGTGGCCCAGTGCGATAGAGGCACTCCACGGAGCCGTGAAGGCCGACCGAATTACTCCGCTCAATCCATTGGAAGGCCATATCCTGAGCGGCATGCTTGGATGCCGTTATGGTCTTGATGAACTGGTAGAGCATCCGGAATGGATGGACCGGGTCAGGGATGTCCTGGCTCCATTGGAAGACCGAAATGAAGCCTTGTCACGGATTGCGGGGTTGCTCACCTATCGAATTCGCATCCAACTTTCGGAACGTGATTTCAAGCGCGCCCGAGCGTATTGGGGGCTTTTTTGGCGCCTGACAGGTGTGCGATTGGGGGTCCGAACCGGAGTCTCTCGACTAGCCAGCGCAATCTGAAAAACGGCAGATCCTCGTACCGGTTATTTATGCGTGGAAACAACGCTGATCCGGCTTGTCTGTCCTAACGACACCCCGTCTAATTGCCTTGGAAGCATCTGCGGCTCGCCAATCGCAGCAAGACTAAATTTGGAGGATGCGCAACATGCCAGGCACCAACCTTCTGTCGGACATCAAGATTGCGGACATGACCACAGTCATTTTCGGTCCTTATTGCACGCAGACCTTGGCCGACATGGGCGCGGATGTCGTAAAGGTAGAGCCAAAGGGAGGGGATGATTTTCGCAATGTTGGCAAGCCTGCGAACAATCGTAGCATGGGACCATGCCATTTGACGATTAATCGAGGTAAGCGCTCCGTCGTCTGGGACTTGAAATCTGAACCCGGTAAGGCGGCCATAAGGAAGCTGATCCAGCAGAGCGATGTCTTCATCCACAATATTCGCCCAGATGCGGTTACGCGCCTCGGCCTGACTTTCGAAGAGGTCCGTGCAATCAAGCCCGACATTGTCTATGTCCATTGCCTGGGCTTCGGATCGGATGGTCCCTATGCAGGTCGCCCTGCCTATGATGACCTGATTCAGGGCCTGTCCGGCGCAACCATGCTCTTGCCAAAGGTCGACGGAAACGAGCGACCGCGCTTTATTCCCACCGCCTTCGCCGACAAGGTTTCCGGAATGCATGCAATGTATGCAACGCTTGCGGCACTTCACCATCGCGACCGCACGGGCGAGGCAGTTCATGTCGAAGTTCCCATGTTCGAATGCGTGACGCACTTCCTCTTGGAGGAGCATTTCTACGAGGCTGAGTTCGATCCACCGGTCGGACCATTCCTGTATCAGCGTCAGGTCGACCCTTCACGCCAGCCGCTCAAGACGTCGAATGGCTGGATCGTGATTGCACCTTATGTTGACGCGCGCTGGATCAAACTGTTCGACGTCATGGGTGCCCCGGAAGAATTGCAGGACGAACGCATCGCCGATGGCAAGGGGCGGTTTTTCAATCAGGACTACATGATGTCGCGCGTGCAGGAATATTTTGACAAGCAGACGACGGAGTATTGGATTGACGCGTTGGCGAAAGCAGATATTCCGGCGGCCCGTGTGAACGATTTCCCGGATCTGCAATCAGACCCGCATCTTGTGGCGACAGGCTTCTTTCAACGACGCGAGCACCCGACGGAAGGTCATTATTGGGAAACGCAGCCACCCGTCACTTTTCGAGGCACGCAGCAGCGAGAAATCGCTCCGGCGCCAAGAATTGGCGAACATACGGAGCTCGTATTGTCCGAGTTGGGATTGGGGATCGACTAGGTCCCGCCATCTACCGAGATCACGGATCCGGTGGAGAAACTGGCCGCGTCGCTCAATAGATAAAGGGCAGCCGATACGATTTCTTCGGGGCGTCCGGGGCGACGGAGGGCGTTATCCGCTGTTTGGCGGGCTTCGTCGGTCCATGCGTCCGCAATATCGGTCAGGAAAGGGCCTGCGCAGTTACAGTTTACACGAACGTGCGGCGCATACTCCTTGGCCATGCCAATCGTCATCGCGTTGAGACCAGCCTTGGCCGCGCTGTAAGGAACGACTTGGGCCAGTGGCTGGAGGGAGGCAATCGAAGAGATGTTGAGAATGCTGCCAGAGCCCTGCGCTTTCATCTTTTGGCCGATTATGCTCGCCAGACGATAGGGGCCTTTCAGGTTCAAGTTCAGCACACTGTCATACAGACTTTCGGGCACCTCATGGCTCGGCATACGCGGCCCCATGCCGGCATTGTTTATCAAAATGTCGACGTGCCCGAATTCGGCGTATGCCGCTTCGATCAGCTTATCGATCTCGTCCCATTTCCCGCAATGCGCACCTACGGCGAGAGCACGCTGTCCCATTGCCCGAACCTCTTCAGCCACCGCTTCACAGGCATCCACTTTGCGGCTGGCTATGATGATATCTGCGCCGCGTGCAGCAAGCGCTTTTGCCATCTGGTATCCCAGGCCGCGACTGCCGCCGGTAATCAGGGCCACCTTGCCTTCGAAATTCAGTAGTGGATCGTTCATGGCTATCCCTCCAGTATTTTTGGAGAGCTTAGTGCAGTTGCGCCTGCGCGCCAGCACTGTCCTCGGGGCAGTCGATCAGAGAAACGCCTTCAAGTCGCCCATGAATTGTTCGAACTTGTCATGGTGCAACCAATGACCGGCATCCTTGTAGAGTTTGACGGTCGCCGTGTTGAACTTCTCGATCCGGCCATCCTCTGCGGGGTTCGAAGCCCAGCTTTTTTCTCCATAGAGCAGCAAGGTCGGACAAGTGATCTCTCCCCACAACTGCTCCACATCTTCCTGCGCCATGTCGTAGGGCGGGAACGTGCGAAAATAGTTGTCGAATTTCCACGACCATGTGCCATCTTCATTCTGGCTGATCCCGTGCAGGGTCAGGTGTCGCGCCTGCTCGTCATTGAGATAGCTGTTTTCATCCTTCATGCGCGTGTATGCTTCTTCGAGGCTGCCATACTTTTTCGGCGTCCGCCCGGCCATGCCGCGCTTGGAATCGATCCACTCGCGCATGCGCTCGCCGATCGGGCGTCCAAACCGCTCTTTCAGCATTTTGGGGGAGGGGCCCAGACCCTCAATGGCCACCAATTTGCGTACATTGTCTGGATAGATCCCGGAATACCGCAACGCGATGTTGCCGCCGTAGGAGTGGGCAACAATCGTAACCGGTGCGAGTTTTTTTTGATGGATGAGTTGAGCAAAATCGTACAGGCAGGCCCGCGCAGAATATTCGCCATCGGCCGACCAAGCGCTATCACCATGCCCTCGCAAGTCGGGGGCGATAACATGCCAATCCTTGCGAAGTTCCTGGGCAACCCAGTCCCAGCTACGGCAGTGGTCTCGTCCGCCATGCAAGAGAATCAAAGGCGGAGCGGTTTCATTGCCCCAATCCACATAGTGAAGACGAAGGCGTTGCGAAATATAGGTTTGGGAGGTTGGTCCATGTATCATCTGGCTATAGTTTCGGGCCTCGCCAAGCTTGTCCAGTCTCTCCGTAGCGGCATGCGCCTCTGGCGACGGCTAAACGAGTGAAACAGCTTTTTCGCCAAGCAAGGACAGATGTGGTGACAGCAATGCATGGGTGATACACAGGCAAGGCTCGAGAATATTTTTCGCCTAAAGGGAGAATGGTAAGAGCATATTAAAGCTTCCACCATATATTTTTTGGCGTGATTATGGTCAGAATGGATGATCGGAATCTGGGGAGCGCACTGGGAGGGGCAGCGTGAAAGCGGTCGCTAAGCATCTAAGTGAACATGATGTCGCACGCATCAAGCGTGCCGCCAAACTTGGAGCGGCATTGCGCGAAGCCTATGCGGAAGTTCTCGCGGAGCCGTGCCCACAATCCATGTTGGATCTTTTGGATGAGCTGCGTGCTCAGGAATCAAAACAGACTAAGCGCAAGGACTGAAGACGCTTGGCCTCAGCCAAATTGTTGAGGGATATCTTCCTCGAAAATCAGCCTGTCTGCACGATCCAAACGCTGCTTGGCCAAGCACTTGACCGCTTCATAGCGCTTTTGGATATCGTCCGTCGCCAACATTTGTGTTGATGACTGTTCACTCGATTTTTGCAGCGACTTCAAGGTCCTGTTTAAGAGAGGTAGTCTCCAGACCATCACCATCCTCCTGCTTCAAGGTTGTTCGTTCGGAACCGAAATTCCACACAACTACACACCTTTTCCGTCTGAGGCTGGAACGTCTATCGCGTCGCCTTTCGCCAAATCGTGACGGAATAAGCCAAGACTACCCCGAAATCCGCCAAGAGGCGAGTTACTTTTCTATAATTCACTCCACGCGAGATAGAGCGGTCCCTATATGGGCTGCATCTTTTGCTATGGAGCCAAGAGGCCAGTACCCTAACGACGACCGGTCGGATTGTCCGGTGTGGCTTCATTGGTGCGTGGCAGCTGAACCGCCCCGATCGTACCGAAGATCTGCTCCCAGAAGCCAAGCTCTCGGCCGCGAGTTGGCGTTTCACGCGACGCATAATTCACGATCTGGCCAGCATCCTGATCATATTCGACGACTTCTTCTACTTTGTCGTCTTCACCAAAGCGTATGGCGACAACGCTGCGAGTTTTCACCTTCGGGTTCAGATACGCAATGCGCTCCTGAAGTTCGGACATGTAGATCCAGGTGTTCTCGTCAAAGATGCTGGTGGTGGAGGGCGACCCAAGTTGGGCCAACACGCTGGAGCGAGTATCTTCGCCTGGCTTCATTTCGCGCGGCTGAGCTTCGTCCGCCACATAGCCGTGATAATCGCGCGATGGCGTCAAGCAAGCTGTAAGGGGCAGAGCCAGTAGTGACAGTGCCAGTATCGCACATCGCGACATAGGACTACTCCTGTTAATTCGTTCTGAAAGACCTAGCTGTTGGTGGCCGGTCTTGGCAAGCGAAGGAGTGCAGGTGTGGTCGGGTTTCGCAATCTTTGGAGTGGGCGGGGGGGCACGGTCCAGGCCTCAGCCCACATGCTGTACACAGACCTCGCCGCCGCCGCGCTGCAGCCGGTCTTGTACGAGCAAGGGGCGGCGCGGGACACATTCGAGGGCCGTGCTGCGATGATTACGGCAAACGCCACATTGGTCATACGGCGTTTGAAGCACATCGACTCGGCCCGCGCACGAAAGATCGCCGAACATGTGAATCGTCTGGCGCTGGATGGATTTGACGCAGCGTTCCGCGAATTGGGCGTCGGTGATTCGTCTATTGCCCGCAAAGTGCGAAAACTGGCGGAGCTGCACTATGGTCTCGGCAAGGCCTTGATGGAGGCCTTGAGCGTTCCTCATTCAGAGATCCATCAAACCGTGTCTGAATGTGCCAAACGAAACGGGATAAGCGAACCGGGCCGGGAACCCCTGCTTGCGGCCTTTTTGTTACACAACGCGATGTGCTTTGCCGCTGCAGCGGACGACGATGTGCTCGCCGGCAAATTGTCCTGGCAGGTGCCGGGTCAAGATTAGCCATCGTTCACATCCCCGGCGTTGCCAATGACAGAGGCGCGCCGTAAACACCGAAAAGTATCCCGAACGAACTGGTGGAGCACGGAAGCCCAATGGCCCAAGGCCTAATACTGGCAATTGACGCAATGGGGGGCGACCAGGCCCCCGATGTGACGGTCGCGGGCGCAGAGCTCTTTCTTGCAGCGCGGCCGGATGCCTCCGTGCGTCTGCATGGTGACGAAGCTCAGCTGAAGCCGCTCCTGTCCAAACCGTCGGAGCGTATCGCAATCGTTCACACCGATCTTCATGTGACCAGCGACATGAAGCCCAGCCAGGCCCTTCGGCGCGGCAAGGGATCCTCGATGTGGAATGCTATTCATGACGTTAAAGATGGCCGCGCGAGCGCTGCAGTTTCGGCGGGCAATACGGGTGCCTTGATGGCGATCTCCATGCTGGTCCTGCGCAAGATGGATGGCGTGCACCGTCCGGCAATGACAGCGGCGTGGCCGACTCTTCGGGGGCGGAGCGTCGTGTTGGATGTCGGCGCGAACCTTGAAGCGGACGCGGCACAACTCGTTACCTTCGCGATTATGGGCGAAGCTTATGCACGCGCCATTCTTGGCATCGAGAAGCCGACCATAGGTATCCTCAATATCGGCTCCGAGGAGATGAAGGGGCATGACGAGATCCGTGAGGCGCACGAATGGTTGCGCAATTCCGGGCTCGATCTTGCCTATCATGGCTTTATCGAAGGCGATGACATTTCATCGGGTACCGTCGACGTCATCGTGACTGATGGTTTTACCGGAAATGTCGCGCTCAAGGCTGGCGAAGGCGTTGCCCGTATGTTGGGAACACGCGTGCGTGAAGCGCTGACAAGCAGCGTCCTGTCCAAGATCGGCGCATTGCTCGCCATGGGTGGTTTGAAAGGTCTGCGAGAGCAGATGAATCCGAGCAATGTAAATGGCGGTGTGCTATTGGGCTTGGGCGGCGTATCAGTCAAAAGTCATGGCGGCACAGACAGTAGAGGCTTTGCCAGGGCTTGCGAGTTGGCAGCCGATCTCGCGGCAAGTCACTTCAGGGATGAGGTTGCGGCCAATCTCGAGAAAATCAGAACGAAAGGTATGGCGGCCGAATAGGCCGTCCTATTGATAGGCAAGACATGGCGCGGCGCAGTTTTATCCGTGGAACCGGCAGCTATCTGCCAGAGAAGGTCCTGACAAATGAGGACCTTTCGAAAATGGTCGAGACGACCGACGACTGGATCGTGGAGCGCACCGGAATTCGACGTCGACATATTGCNNCGGCGAAGTCACGTCCGACATTGCGGCCGCAGCGGCGAAACGTGCGCTAGAGGCTGCAGGCCTTCAAGCGAGCGATATAGACCTGATCGTGTTGGCCACCACCACGCCCGATCAGACATTCCCCGCGACTGCCACCGCTGTTCAGGCCAAGCTCGGCATGGATCATGGCGCAGCTTTTGACGTTCAGGCGGTATGCTCAGGTTTCCTGTTCGCGCTCGCGACCGCCGATTCCATGCTTAAACAGGGCCTGTTCAATTCCGCGCTCGTGATTGGAGCTGAAACCTTCACGCGCATTCTGGATTGGTCGGATCGGGGAACTTGCGTTCTTTTCGGCGACGGCGGCGGCGCGGTCGTGCTGCAAGCTGAGGAGTGGACTGGCGCTGATGATGCCGGGATAATCACACATCATATACGGACCGATGGTACGAAATCCGATCTGCTCTATGTAGATGGTGGTGTAAGCTCGACGGGAACGATCGGTCACGTGCGTATGGAAGGAAACAGGGTATTCCGCCATGCTGTCGCCAACATCTCCTCGGCGATCCAGGCCGTGCTGGATGAAACTGGTCTGAGCTCTGAGCAGATTGACTGGTTTGTACCTCATCAAGCCAATAAGCGCATTCTCGACGCCGTGGCGAAACGGATGAAAATTGATGATGAAAAAGTCATCATCACGGTCGACCAGCACGCCAACACCTCTGCAGCGTCCATTCCGCTCGCGCTGGATCATGCCGTTCGAACGGGCCGCGCTAAACCGGGCGACTTGATTCTTTCGGAAGCAATGGGCGGTGGATTTTCTTGGGGTGCGAGCCTTTTCCGCCTCTAGCCTGATCCTCAAAAATCAGCATTATCAAAGAACTGACGCAACGGTTTCGCTAGGGATACGTTAACGAAGCGCGTTTAACCATTAACCAGAGCGGGAGAATCCCATGAGCAATCAGACCGTCACCAGGGCAGAAGTCACGGATGCCATCGTCCGCGAAGTCGGTGTGACTCGCCAAGAGTCTTCGGACTTGTTGGACAGAACGCTGGAATTGATCGGGTCGGCTCTGGAAACTCAGGATGAGGTCAAGCTCTCTCGCTTCGGTAATTTTGTGGTGCGATCAAAAGCGCCACGGGAAGGCCGCAACCCGAAAACCGGGCAGGAAGCTGTCATCGCCGCGCGCCGCGTCGTCACCTTCCGCCCTTCACCAATGTTGAAATCATTGGTGGACCACAAATAGTCAGGAAGGATCCCTCATGTCGGCAAACCGAGCCCGCGTCACCAAATCAGCTCAGGCATTCCGTTCGATTGGCGAGGCTGCAGGCGAACTCGGGCTCGAGACACATGTGATCCGATATTGGGAAACCAAATTCACCAAGGATGTCCGTCCGATCAAGCGCGCCGATGGTCGCCGCATGTTCCGTCCGCAGGATCTTGATGCGCTCCGGGCCATCCAGACTCTCGTGCACGAAAAAGGAATGACGCTCAAAGGTGCCAAGGCATTGCTTGCAGAGCAGGGTGTCCCAGCGGTCCTCTCCGGAGCAGCAACGCTCGGCACGAGCCCGGCGCGCGAACTTCAGAAAAGCGTGGCAGACGCGTTCCAGGCTGATGTGGCGGGAGACGTATCAGGCGATCCCAGAGAACGCCTTCAGGATACATTGGTCGAACTGAAAGATCTGAAAGCCCGGCTCGACGCGGTTCGCCAGACTCGCGCAGCCTGAACCCACATAAGACATTGCGGAATATTGGCGGCTTGGGTACAAGCCGCCGGTGTCGGAGCGTGGCGCAGCCCGGTAGCGCACTCGCCTGGGGGGCGAGGGGTCGTAGGTTCGAATCCTATCGCTCCGACCATTCACCGCCTTGTCCAATCCGGAGATTGAATTGGGCGTGAAGTGGCGGCATCCGAGCCGGACTATTATTCTTTAAAATCCGCACCTTCAACTTTGCCCATGGCCGCAAGAGCGAAGGCATAATCGAGTGCAATATCCTTCAGGCCTTCGAAACGACCGGATGCGCCGCCATGGCCGCCTTCCATCTCGATGCGCAGAAAGTAGGGGCCAGCATCAGGCGCATCGTGGCGCAGGCGCGCTGCCCATTTTGTGGGCTCCCAATAGGTGACACGCGGGTCCGACAGGCCGCCAGTGATGAGCATGGGCGGATATGGCTTGTCGGCTACATTGTCATATGGGCTATAGGCCATGATCGTGTCGTAATCTTCGGCGGACGTAAGTGGGTTGCCCCATTCCGGCCATTCCGGCGGCGTCAGCGGCAGGCTTTCGTCAGACATGGTATTCACAACATCGACAAATGGTACGGCTGCGATAATGCCGCCAAACAGTTCCGGGTCCATGTTTGCGACCGCGCCCATGAGAAGTCCTCCGGCAGATCCGCCATAGGCAACGATGTTGCCTTCAGACGTGTAGTTTTGATCGACGAGATAATGTCCGGCCGCGATGAAATCCTTGAACGTGTTTGATTTCTTTTCGAGCTTGCCGTCGAGATACCATTGATACCCCTTGGACATGCTACCGCGAGGATGCACAATCGCATAGATCACGCCGCGGTCGACAAGGCTGAGCCGGCTAGTGCGGAAATCAGCTGGGTAGGTGATTCCGTATGATCCATATCCATACAGCAACATGGGCGCCGAGCCATCAACGGGAGTTGATTTGTGGCGCAGTAGCGTGATCGGCACCTCGACCCCGTCCCATGATGGCGCCATCAATCGCTCGGCAACATAGTCTTCCGGTTTGTGGCCCGATGGCACTTCCTGCGTCTTGCGAAGCGTGCGCTCGTGTGTGTTCAGGTCATAGTCGAATACCTGGTCCGGAGTCGTTGGAGACGAATATTCAAATCGCAGGATTGGTGTCGCAAAATCATATCCGCTATCGAGACCCAACGAATATGCCGCTTCATCGAAATTGATCCTGTGGCTGGAGCCGTCCTCACGCGCCCGAATGACAATCTGTGGCAGGCTGTTCTCGCGCTCCATGATGGCGAGAAAGTCCTTTTGGGGTTGTATTCCCAAGATCAAAGTGCCCGGACGGTGCGGAACCACTTCTTCCCAGGCCTCGCGACTGGTCGACTCCATCGGTGCACGCATCAATTTGAAGTCTACGGCGCCGTCGAGATTGGTATAGATGTAGAACTGACCGTCCCAGTGGACGACATTGTATTCGTTATCGGTCTGGCGCGGTGCGATAATTCGGGGTGTCGGATCTGCCTCGTCGGCGGGGAACCAGTAAACCTCCGATGTCGTGTGACTGGACGCTCCAATGAAAATTACTTCTTCGCTCGCACTCTTGTTGATGCTGAGAAAGAATCCCGGATCACTTTCCTTGTAGACCAGAGTGTCTTCGCCAGTTTCGAGATCTCTCTGCCAAACTGAATCCGGTCTCGCGTTTTCGTCGCGATGGATCCAGTAAATCCGCTTGCCATCGGCGCTCCATTCAAACGGTCCATAGGCGTTTTCAATGCCAACGCCTTGATCTTCGCCTGTGTCGATATTCTTTAGACGAATTGTATAAAACTCACTGCCTTGCGTATCCGTCGCATAAGCGATCAGACTGTGGTCCGGTGAGGTATCAATACCGCCGAATGAGAAATAGTCCTCTTTCTTTCCAAGCGCGTCCCCGTCCAAAAGGATGGTTTCTTCAGCATCAGGGTCAAAGGCCTCGTCGGCTGGCTTTCTGGCTATAATCGGATATTCGCCGCCCTCACGGTAGCGGGTGTAGTATGCGTAAGGGCCGTCAATCTCGGGAACCGAGCTGTCATCTTCCTTGATGCGTCCTCGCATTTCCTTGAAAAGTTCATCGCGCAGGGCGCTGGTGGGAGTCTCAAGTGCTGACTTTGTGAAGGCGTTTTCCGCTTCGAGATAGTCGCGGATATCCTGGCGCAAGACGCTTGGGTCGCGCATGACGTCTTGCCAGTTCTCATCCTTCATCCAGTGATAGGGATCGTTGCGGGTCCGCCCAACCTGCGTGATTTCATGATCAATGCGCGGGGCAACTGGCGATGTGAGGCGCGCCGCCGCTTGCGCATTCGGCGATGAGGTGTCGGCCTGGGTCAGGTCTGGGGAAGGTGTTTCAGTCATGGTGCATCCGGTCGTAAGCGCCATCGCGGCAGCGCTGATCATGAAAAGGGGAAGGAGGCGCATATCAAAGACTCCGAAGCTGTGAGCAAGCCTCGATAGGACCAGCTGCTGCTGATCGTGTCTAGGCCTGTTTGGTCGGATTGAACTCAAGAACGACGCCGTTGATGCACCAACGTTCTCCGGTGGGCGGCGGCCCATCCTTGAAAACGTGTCCCTGATGCATGCCGCAGATTGCACAATGGCATTCAGTGCGCGGCAAGATCATCTTGAAGTCGGTCTTGGTCGCAACCACGCCTTCGCTTGCTGGCTGCCAGAAACTCGGCCATCCCGTTCCAGACTCGAATTTGTGCTCAGACGACCAGAGCGGCGTATCGCACCCCTTGCAGTGAAAGAGTCCCTCGCGGTGTTCGTCATTGTGATTGCCGGGCGTGAAGGCACGCTCGGTACCCTCTTTGATACCGACGCGATATTCCTCTTCAGTCAGTATCTCGCGCCATTCGCGGTCGGACCGCTGAATCCTGGTTTTTGTCATCATGAGCTCCATGAGAGTGTTCGCGTATCATATAGGCGGTTCGGAGCATCACACCATGATAGGTGATGCAATCTGGAGGGAAAGCGGCAAAGAAAAAGGGATCGCCGGAGAGCGATCCCTTGAATGGTTTGGGAATGGGCGTTGAAACTAGCCGTACAGAACCGTAATGAATTCTGCGACCAGCGCGGGGCGCTCCTGGCCTTCGATTTCCACCGTGGCTTCCATCTTCATCTGCTTGCCGCCAGCCTTCGGCTCAACCGACAGGCATTTCTGGCGCAGCCGCACCTTGGAGCCGACCGGCACCATATTCGTGAACCGGACCTTGTCAGAGCCGTAATTGATGCCGCGTGTCGTGCCGGAGACGCGCAGGACTTCAGAGCCCAGCATCGGCAGCAGCGACAGGGTCAGGAAGCCGTGCGCAATGGGGCTGCCGAGTTCCTTCGTGGCGCGTTCGACATCCACATGGATCCACTGATGATCGCCCGTGGCTTCGGCAAACATATTGACGCGATCCTGATCAATTGTGTGCCAATCGGACACGCCGACTTCCTGGCCAGCCAGGGATTCGAGATCGTCATATGCAACTGTGCGTGGGTCCGCCATGTTTTCCTCCAATTAGAAATTTTCCCTGTTTTGGCGTGCGATTGACGTCTCGGCAAGCTTGACCGAGCGGCAAGTGCAGATTGTAGCAGAGCAGGTTCTGGCCGAGCTGCTCAGGATCGGAGGAAATAGGCGAGGCGTTCCACGAGCCGGTTGGTGTCTTTGTCATTCGTGAAGAGGTGCTGAGTGATGCGCAACCGGTCGCCTCGGCGAGACACAAAAATTCCTTCTGCCTTCAGGCGTGCCGTCAGGTCTTCGGGCGCAGAGTCCGGCAGTAAGGGGCAGAGATAATGAGGGCCGCGCTCGGCTTCTGGAGGGCACAAGACGTCAACTGAACTGAGCCTTTGCGACAGGTCGGCATTGCGGGTGCGAAGCGTGCGTTCCACGTTTTCGACGCCCCAGTCCAGAAGTGTGCGAACGGCACTTTCGAAGGCTGGAAGCAGTGCAAAATTCGAACGCTCCCCCATGTCAAACCGCTCGGCCCCGGCTCCGAATTCGTCAGAATAGTCAATCAACCTCGCGAAATCGGAGGCGCCTTTCCGGGTGATCCAATTCTGCTCCAATGGACGGCCCGATCTATGTTTCGGGGCTGCATATAGGAAGCCGGTCGCATAGGGACCGAGCAGCCATTTGTAACCGGCGACTGCCACGAAATCGGGTTGAACATCTTGCGTGTTGAAATCCAGTGCACCGCAGCTCTGGGTCAGGTCCAGCACGAAAGCGGCCCCGAACTCCCGGCATTTTTTGCCAACCGCCGCGACATCGACCAATGCACCGTCGGTCCAGCGAATATGAGCGCAAGCCACAAGTCCGGTATTGGGCCCGATTTCGTTGAGAAGACAGTCGGACAGAGTCGAACTGCCCGTGCGGGTGATGGTTTTCAGCTGGGCGCCGGTAGACTCCGCCAAGGCCCGCCAGACATAAACGTTCGAGGGAAACTGGTCCTCCAGGACAAGAATTTCCTGACCTTTCGTCAAGCTTATATTGGCGGCAGCCGTGGCCAGCGCGTAACTCACAGATGGGACAAAGGCGATGCCGTCGGTGTCAGCATGGATCAATTGGGCCAGTAGGGGACGGAGGCGCGCAGTGTCCGCAAAGAAGTCTGTGTCCTGAATAGACCAGGGCTGCAGCTTCCGGGCCAGTCCGGCTTTACCGGCTTCGACCGAGGCTGTCGTCATCGGTCCCATCGTTGCGGTGTTGAAATAGGCAACATCGTCCGGGATATCGAACAAATGGCGCTGGTTTGGAATGACGCTCATTTTTCTTCCCTAGCGTGAAAGAAAAATGAGGGGAAGCGCCTCCATATTCTGCTCAGCCTAAACGATGCGGCTTTCTTTCTTGCCCCAATAACGGTCTCGGATCAGTCGCTTATACAGTTTTCCGGTCGGATGCCGGGGCAGCTCGAGGTCGAAATCCAGACTTTTCGGGCATTTGATCTTTGATAGCTCGCCTCGGCAGAATTCAAGCAGTTCCGCGGCAAGCTCATCAGATGGGGCTATCCCCGGCATTGGCTGGACGATGGCCTTTACAGATTCTCCGAATTCTTCGTCGGGCACCCCTATGACTGCCACGTCGGCGACCTTGGGGTGAGTGATCAGGACATTCTCCGCTTCTTGCGGATAGATGTTCACGCCGCCCGATATGATCATGAAGGCCTTGCGGTCGGTCAGGTATAGAAAGCCATCTTCGTCGACTTTGCCAACATCCCCGAGAGACGACCAGTCAGGGTGTTTGGGATTAAGTGCCGAGGCATTTTTCTCAGGATCATTATGATAATTTGGTGGGGTGGTGCCGCCGAAGTAGATCTGGCCTTCACTGCCAACCGGCACTTCATCTCCGTTTTCATCGCACACATGAAGTTCGCCGAAAATCGCGCGCCCGACCGTACCTTTGTGCTCGAGCCATTCGGCGCTTTTGGCCCATGTCATGCCGTTGCCTTCCGAACCTGCATAGTACTCGTCGATGATCGGCCCCCACCACTCAATCATCTGCTCTTTTACAGGGATTGGGCACGGCGCGGCTGCGTGAATCACGAATTGCAGGCTTGCGACGTCGTAGGATTTTCGGACGTCCTCCGGAAGTTTCAGAAGCTTTACGAACATGGTTGGGACCATCTGAACATGGGTCGTCTTGTGAGCCTGCACGCAATCGAGAAAGGCTTCTGGATCGAACTTTTCCATAACCACCAGCGTGGCGCCAAGGCGTGTGAACGTCATGCACCAGCGGAGCGGGGCAGCATGATAGAGTGGAGCTGGTGAAAGATAGACGCTGTCTGGTCCTGCAGCTGCCATTCCTCGTGTAATCTGAAGCAGGACATTGTCAGCATCGATAGGCATATCCCGCTCGAGTGGCGGACGAATGCCTTTCGGTCTTCCCGTTGTCCCGGAGGAATACAGCATGTCCGTACCGGCCATCTCGTCCGCGATGGGCGTCACTGGAAAGGCCGATTGATGCGTCTCCAACCGCTGGAAGCCTTCGATGTCACCATCAATGGACCAGAACTGATCAATGGCGACCAGTTGTTTCGCTTGTTTTGCAACGTCGCCTTTTCCGGCGCTGGCGATCAGGAGGGAGCTGCCGGAATCCTCGATAATGTATTTAACTTCGGGCGCCGTCAGGCGTGAAGACACGCACACAAAATACAGGCCTGAGCGTTGAGCGGCCCAGCAAATCTCGAAATAGCGTGCCGAATTCTCTGCGAAAAGCGCAATCGTATCACCGGGTTTCAGGCCGGCGTCGCGAAATGCGTGCGCTATCTGGTTCGACCGCTCATCCAGTTGTTTGAAGGTTACGGTTTCTCCGGAGGCAGCCATGATATAGGCGGCCTTGTCAGGATGGGTCTTCGCGTGGTGGCAGGGATGCATGTTTTCCTCCTGATATCGGCGGCGCTTCTGGTGAGCGCGCTCGACGGTCTGGAGGCGTTTCTAGCGGGACATTCGCATTCGTCCACGGGCAACGTCGCGTCAGCCGGGTTTATTCGGGAAAGCCTGGTGTTCCGCGTTTCTCGGGATTTTCCTGCAGATAGGCCTGTTTGAGTTCAGTCGAGCGATTGTGATTGCCTTCCGGGCACCAGCCGGGTTCGCTTACCAGGCGTCCGATCCAGCGATGAGGGCGAAGCCCGTCGGAGGCGCAATCCTTCAGGATCGCGAAGAATTCGTGAAACGCGATGACGAAAGGATTGTAGTTGTTCAGGGGCTTCACAACGCCATAGATTGGCTTTTCGTTCTCCAATTCCGGCACGAAAGTCCCGAACATCTTGTCCCAGATGATGAACACCCCGGCAAAATTTGTGTCGAGATACCTGGCATTGGTCGCGTGGTGAACCCGGTGGTGACTGGGCGTATTGAACACTGCTTCAAACCAGCGTGGCATCCGGTCGATCGCTTCAGTATGAATCCAGAACTGGTAGAGCAGGTTCAGGCCACCCACGAAGAATATGACATAAGGATGAAAGCCGATGACGACCATGGGGAGGCCGATCCAGATAAGTCCGGTCAGTGGGCCAAACCAGGGCTGACGTAGTGCGGTGGTCAAATTGTAGTGCGTAGAGGAATGGTGCGTTACATGCTCCATCCACCACCATCGGGCACGATGTGCGAAGCGGTGCTTCCAGTAATAGATGAAGTCATAAAGGACCAAGCCGATAACGGCTGACACGACCGTGAACGGGAGCGTGAAAATACGGAATGGCCAGGCGATCAGCATCATCCAGACGGCGAGTGTCCCAGTGAGTGTATTGATGACGACATTGCCCAGCCCCATTGTGAGGGAAGCGAGTGCATCCTTGGTGTCATATCTCCCTGCAGCACGCCCGGACTTTACCGCCCACCATTCCAGCGCGACCGATAAAATGAATATTGGCGCGGCGAAGGTCGTTACGGCGGGCAGGGGATTGAATTCCATCTTGTGGGGGTACCGTCCTACAAAGTATCAGTTGGGCTGCGCCTTGGATGGCGCTCTCGTCACCCGTCTGTGACCTAGCTTGTTTGTAGACGAGTCAGTTGGTTTCATAAACGGGGTTGGGTCAGTAGACGCCAGCCTGAGGTTTGCCGTCGCGCTTGTAGACCGTGCCGTCCTTCATGACGAAATCCACGTCCTCCAATGCGGAAATATCGGCAAGCGGATCGGAGTCCACGGCGACAAAGTCAGCACGACAACCGACGTTGCTGCATCCGAGTTCTCCTGTTTTGCCGAGTGCTTCGGCCGACAGGCTGGTCGCAGCCTGGATGGCCTGCATCGGCGTCATGCCGAGATTGACCATGCGGGAGAACTGATTGCCATTGTCCCCGTGCGGATAGACGCCCGAATCCGAGCCGAACACGACCTTGACCCCGGCTTTCACCGCCGCGGTGAAGCTGTCTCTCTGAATTTTCGAGATCGCCCGTTCTTTCGCGAGAGATTCTTCCAGCACGCCGTTCTTCTCGCCTTCAGCGAGTGTGTATTCGGTGTTGTAGATGTCCATGGACAGATAGGTGCCATTTTCCTTGGCGAGACGGATCGTGTCTTCGTCGAGGATGCTGGCATGCTCGATTGTGTCGATGCCCGCGAGGATCGCGTTCTTGATACCGATCGTGCCATGCGCATGGGAGGCGACCTTGATCCCGCGTGCATGGGCTTCTTCGGCGATGGCCGTCAGTTCTTCCAGCGTGCCCTGAGCGGCGCCAAGGCTGGTGCCTTTCGAAAACACGCCGCCCGTGGAGCAGGTCTTGATCAGGTCAACGCCGTATTTGATATTCCGGCGAACTTTTTCCCGCATTTCCCAAGGGCCTGTGGCAACATTCTCGCCTGTGAGATCATACTCGGATGGCAAGAGATTGGTGTCCGAGCAATGTCCGCCCAAAATGCCAACCGGAGGCCCGGAGACGTACATGCGTGGGCCGGGGACATCGCCTTCATTGATTGCGTCCCGAAGCGCAACGTCGCTATAGCTGGAAGCGCCGACATTCCGCACGGTGGTGAACCCTGCGAGCAAGGTCTTGCGAGCATTCTTGACGCCCGTAATGGCTTGGCGCTCATCTGAAAAGCTCAGCGAGAAATAGGCCGGATCTTCGGGATCCGAGGTTAGGTGGGTGTGCATGTCGATGAAGCCGGGCACCAATGTCGCCTTCTTCAGATCAATAGATGTGGAACCTGACGGTTTGCGTAGTTTGTTCGCCGTCCCGCGCGCCGTGATGACGCCATCTTCAATCACGAAGACTGGCCGGTTCACAGTTTCCGCGGTCACTGGATCTACAAACTTGCCAGCCGTGAGATAAAGGGTCTCAGCTTCGGCAGGCAGCGAAAGCAGCGCGATGGATGCACCGGTTAGCAGGGCTGTCAGTTTCATCGTGAAGATCCTTTGAATGTGAGGACTGGCTTTATCGAGCCGCGCCTGCGGCAAGGTCAAGCGTTGGGCTGAATGCCGCTGGGTAAGACTTGACGAATGCTGAGGCACAGGCAGCTTGGGCCCGGAAAATCATCACAAGGGAGGCCAGCCGTGGCGCAGCCAAAAGAATTTGAACAGATCACCCTCGATATCGAAGAAGGTATCGCGACCCTGACGCTGAATCGCCCAGCCAAGATGAATGCCTTCACCGGCAAGATGATGTACGAAATGATTGAGGCGTTTGATATTACGGATGCCGACGACAATGTGCGTGTCGTCATCGTGACCGGCTCAGGTGATCGGGCGTTCTGCGCCGGGGCAGATCTGTCCGAAGGTGCCAAAACGTTCGACTATGACAAGCGTGCCGAAGGTGGCGAAGTTGGCCGGACCGACGATGTGGACATCCAGCGCGATGGCGGTGGCCGTGTGACACTGCGTATCTTCGACAGCTTGAAGCCTGTGATCGGCGCGATCAATGGCGCAGCCGTGGGTATTGGCGTGACGATGCAGCTGCCAATGGATATTCGCATCGCATCAGACAATGCGCGATTTGGATTTGTGTTTAATCGGCGGGGTATCAATCCGGAAGCGGCCTCCAGCTGGTTCCTGCCGCGTCTGGTCGGCATCTCGCAGGCATTGGAATGGTGCTATTCCGGCCGCGTTTTCCCGGCACAAGAAGCAAAGGATGGCGGGCTCGTGCGGTCAGTCCATCCGCAATCTGAACTGATGGATGTGGCGCGCGCCATGGCGAGAGAGATCGCTGACAATACGGCCGCAGTATCAACCAGCCTGACTCGCCAGATGATGTGGCGCATGCTGGGCGCAAGCCATCCGATGGAGGCGCACATCGTGGATTCTGCGGCGATCTACTCCCGCGGCAAAACGCAAGACGCCAAGGAAGGCGTGATGAGCTTCCTGGAGAAGCGCAAGCCGGTCTATCCGGTTAAGGTCTCGGATGGCATGCCAAACTTTTATCCGTGGTGGGACGAGCCCGAGTTCAAATGGATTGGCGGCAAGGACTGATCCGGCAATGACCCCTGAATTGAGGATGATCGAAACGAACGGACTCCGCTTGCGCGTGGCGCTGGCGGGGGAAGGGCCGTTGGTCGTCCTCGTGCATGGGTTTCCTGAGAGCTGGTATTCTTGGCGACACCAGATCAAGGCATTGTCCGAGGCAGGTTACAGCGTGGCCGCGCCGGATGTGCGCGGTTATGGTGGGTCCGATCGGCCTCACGCGGTCGAAGCTTACGATATGGAAAGCCTGACCGCAGATATTGCCGGGCTTGCCGAGGCCTTGTCTCCGGCTGCGCCGGCGGTTGTGGTCGGGCACGATTGGGGCGCACCGATCGCTTGGAATACGGCGCGGCTCCATGCCGACCGGTTCCGGGCAGTCGCCGGGCTGTCGGTGCCCTATGTGCCGCCGGGCGATGTGGTTTTCATCGATGCGGCCCGCACCTTCTTCACAGAGCGTGGCCTGTTTTTCTATCAGGTCTATTTTCAGGATGAAGGTCCACCTGAGGCAGAGCTAGAAGCCGACCCCGCAGAAACGATCCGAAAGTTCTATTACGCGATTTCAGGTGACGCGCCCGAGGGGACCTGGCCGGTCGACAAGAAGCATGGTGACACGCTGCTTCACCGACTGCCGGAGCCGGACATGCCGCTGCCCTGGCTCAGTGATGAAGACGTTGCCTATTATGATGCCCAGTTCCGTCAATCCGGGTTTCGTGGCCCGCTGAACCGGTACCGCAACTGGCATCGCGATCATGCTTACCTGAAGAGGCACCGTTCTTCCGCTGTGATCGCTCAACCTTCTCTCTACATCGGGGGCACCAAGGACCTGGTTCTGAAGATGTACCCCGGTGACATGGTCGCAGCGATGAAAAAGAGCCTTGGCGATCTGCGCGGCGCTGAACTGCTTGAGGGGTGCGGGCACTGGACTCAGCAGGAACGGCCTGAAGAGGTGAATCGCCTGCTGCTGGACTGGCTGGGCCAGCTTTAGTCGCTATTCGTCGAAATCGCTTCCATAGCCTTGCTGGTCGCGGGAGAGATCTCCGAAGCGGGTGATGTTCGAGTCAAACGCCAGTTCTACGCGGCCAATCGGACCGTGACGTTGCTTGCCGATGATGACCTCGGCCTTGCCATAGACCTGGTCCATGCGCTCGCGCCATTGGCTCCATTTTTCGTTCGAGGAGGGATCGCTCGGATCGGCGCCGGGCTCGGTTCGCGACAGGTAGTATTCTTCGCGATAGACGAACATGACGACGTCAGCATCCTGCTCAATCGATCCGGATTCCCGCAAGTCAGACAATTGGGGGCGCTTGTCGTCGCGTTGTTCTACGGCACGTGAAAGCTGCGACAGCGCGATGATCGGTACGTTGAGGTCTTTCGCAAGCGCCTTCAGGGAAGTCGTGATTTGCGTAATCTCCTGGACCCGGTTTGCATTTGCGTTGCCACTGGTGACTGTAATCAGCTGCAGATAGTCGATTACGATCATGTCGAGCCCTACAGAGCGCTGCAGACGTCGGGCGCGGGCGGCCAGTTGGCTGATCGAGATACCGCCTGTATCGTCGATATAGAGCGGCAGGTTTTGAAGCTCTTCGGTCGCTTCACGCAGTCGTTCAAAGTCGCTCTTGTCGAGATCGCCCTGACGAATCCGATGGGTAGTGATGCCAGTCCGCTCGGCGATGATCCTTGTTGCGAGCTGTTCGTTCGACATTTCCAGCGAGAAGAAGCCGACAATTGCGCCGTCTACAGTCTTCTTCGAGCCGTCATCTTGCACTTCTGCGCGATAGGCCGCTGCGGCATTGTAGGCAATGTTGGTTGCAAGAGAGGTTTTCCCCATTGAGGGGCGCCCGGCAAGGATGATCAAATCAGATCGGTGCAGTCCGCCCAGCTTCTCATCGAGATCGCGCAGCACGGTCGGGATGCCGGCAATCTTGCCTTCGCGCTTGAACGCAGCTTCAGCGTTCTTGAGAGATTCTGTCAGGGCTTCGGAGAAGGTCGTGAAACCGCGGCCCGACGAGCCGCGCTCTGCGAGGTCGAAGAGCTGCCGTTCAGCCAGTTCGATCTGGCGTTCGCCATTTTCTTCCGGAGTCGGGTTCAAGGCGCGACCCGTCAGTTCGCTGCCGATGCCGACCAGCGACCGTCGCATGGCAAGGTCGCGGATCATCCGTGCATAGTCGCCGACTTCCGGGCCAAAGGCAGCTGAGTCGAGCAATTGCTCCAAATACCGGGCGCCACCAATTTCAGTGAGTTTTTCAGCCTTTTCGAAATGCTCGCGCAGCGTGACGCCGTCTGCAATGCGGCCCTGCTGAATCATCGTTGCCGACACGTCGAACAACTCCTGATGCGCTGGCGCATAGAAATCTGAGGGCCGCAGGATATCTGCCACGCGCTGGTAGGCGTTGTTGTCGAACAGGATGGCACCCAGCACTGCGGCTTCCGCCGACAGATTGTGGGGCGGCGCGATTGTGGCGGCGGGGGCATCATCTAGAGGCATGCGATTCTTTTACCTTACCTGCGACGCGAATTCATCGCCTTGATGCGGATTGAGCTGCGCAATTCACCGTCACTTCACAAAAAAATGGCCGCGGCTGTGGATAGCCGCGGCCCTCAATTCGAATTTGCAGAAGACTATTCTTCGTCTTCGCCGCCGGCTTCGGCGCGCTCAGCAGCAGCTTCGGCGAGTTCGCCAGCCTGCTCTTCAGCGAGTTCCTGGTTTGCAGCCTGGAGCGAAGCAACGATGTCCTCGCCTTTCTCCTGGCGTTCAGCCTCTTCAGCGGAGCGGGCGATGTTCGCCTGAACCGTGACGGTGACTTCTGCGTGCAGGCGAATTGCAACGTCGTACAGGCCGATGGCCTTGATCGGACGGTTCAGGCGTACACCCGAGCGTGGTACGGCGTGACCTGCCGCTTCAGCCGCATCAGCAACGTCGCGAGCAGTAACCGACCCATAAAGTTGCCCCGTATCGCCAGCCTGGCGAATGAGCGTGAAGACGGTGCCGTTCAGCTTTTCAGCTTCGGACTCGGCATTTGCGCGAGCTTCTGCGTTACGAGCTTCAATGGCTTCGCGCTCAGACTCGAAGCGAGCCCGGTTACGATCATTGGCGAGCAGGGCTTTGCCCTGAGGGATCAGGAAGTTCCGGGCGAACCCGTTCTTCACATTCACTTCTTCGCCGATTTTGCCGAGGCGTTCGATGCGTTCAAGAAGGATGACTTGCATGTTCGTGTCTCCTTACTTCACTTCGAACGGAAGCAGGGCCAGCATGCGGGCGCGTTTGATCGCCTGAGCAAGCTTGCGCTGGTTCTTGAGGTTTACGGCCGTGATGCGGCTGGGCACGATTTTCCCTTTTTCAGAGATATAGCGCTGCAGCAGTTTCACGTCCTTGTAATCGATTTCCTGTGCGTTCTGACCGGTGAACGGGTCGACCTTGCGGCGACGTCCGAACGGACGGCGAGCAGGAATGTTCGTGATGTTCAGTTTCTGAGCCATTTCGAGTGTCCTTCCCTAGTCGCGACGACGGTCTTTGCGAGAGAGAACCGGCGACGGCTCATCACTCAGGGCTTCAACGCGGATCGTCATGTAGCGCATGACGTCGTCGGAGATGCGAAGGCGGCGTTCAAGTTCCTGAACTGCGTCGGCGGGGCCGTCGATGTTCAGAAGCGAGTAGTGCCCCTTGCGTTGTTTCTTGATTGGATAGGCCAGGTTGCGAAGACCCCAGTATTCGGTCTTGCCAACAGATGCGCCTTTTTCCTTGAGAAAGCCGCTCAATTCTTCGACAAAAGTCTCGACTTGAGCAGGCGAAATGTCAGGTCGTGTGATCACGACATGCTCATATAGTGCCATGTTTTCAGTCCCATAGTAGAGCCATGCGGCGCCAGACAGCGGGAAACTGCCGGGCGATGGCCCCTCTTCATCTGGCTCATTCCAAACTAACGAGGGCCGCATGCCTGCGAGTGAATGCGGGTGTAAAGCGCATTTGGGCCTGTTTTTCAAGCGCTTGCTTACATTCGCGGTCACCTTTAACCACGGGCGCAATTTGGAGAAACCAGACATGAAAAAATTCGCGCTGATCTTTCCTGGTCAAGGGAGCCAGGAAATCGGAATGGGCAAGTCGCTTGCGGAGGCCTTTCAGTCCGCACGCGATGTCTTTGCCGAGATTGATGAAGCCCTTGGACAGAATCTGTCTGGCCTCATGTGGGCCGGCGATATTGCCGAGTTGACCCTGACGGCAAATACTCAGCCTGCGCTCATGGCGCATAGTGTTGCCGCCGCCCGCGCTCTGGAAGCTGAGTTTGGCTTGTCGGCCAAAGACGCGGCCTATGTGGCGGGTCACTCCCTGGGCGAGTATTCTGCGCTTGCTGCTGCAGGCGCGCTTGGTGTGGCGGATACGGCGCGCCTCCTGCGCATTCGCGGCAATGCCATGCAGGCCGCCGTGCAGCCGGGAGAGGGTGCAATGGCAGCCTTGTTGGGAGCCGACATAAATCAGGCGGAAGCCGCCTGTGCAGCTGGACGCGAAACCGGCGGCGCCTGTGATATCGCGAACGACAATGCGCCGGGTCAGCTTGTCATATCTGGCCGCAAGGATGCGGTTGAAGCCGCCTGCGCGCAGGCGAAGGATAGCGGCGTCAAGAAAGCCATGCTTCTGAATGTTTCCGCACCGTTCCATTGCTCCCTGATGCAGTCAGCCGCTGATGCGATGGCCGAGGCGCTGGCCGAGGTGTCGATTGCGCAGCCGGTGAGTGAACTGGTCGCGAACGTGTCTGCAAGTGCTGTCACCGACCCGGACACGATCCGGAAGAACCTCGTCGCACAGGTCACAGGCCGTGTGCGCTGGACCGAGAGTGTGCAATTCATGGTCGCTCAGGGAGTTGAAGCGACGGGCGAAGCAGGCAATGGCAAGGTGCTGACGGTGATGCAACGCCGAATCGACAAGTCACTCAACGGTTTTACGCTCGGGACTCCCGAGGATCTCGAAGCCTTTGCAGAAGCAATGAAGGGATAGACAAGATGTTTGATCTTACGGGCCGTACGGCCCTCGTGACGGGTGCTTCCGGCGGAATTGGCCGCGCCATCGCACAAGCCTTGTCCGAAGCGGGCGCCAAAGTGGCTCTCTCCGGGACACGTGAGAACGTGCTGGAAGAAGTTGCCGGCACACTGAAAGGCGAGAGCGCCATCGTGCCCTGCAACCTGTCTGACGCGGAATCAGTCGATGGCCTTGTGGGCCGGGCTGAGGAAGCAATCGGCCCGCTCGACATTCTCGTCGCCAATGCCGGTATCACGCGCGACAAGCTGCTGATGCAGATGAAGGATGAAGACTGGAACGATGTTCTGTCGGTCAATCTGGGCAGTTATTTCCGCCTCACCAAGAGCTGTGTGCGAGGCATGATGAAGCGCCGCCACGGCCGGATTATCGGAATTACATCCATTGTCGGTGTTACCGGAAATCCGGGCCAAGCCAATTATAGCGCCTCCAAGGCTGGCATGATCGGATTTACCAAATCATTGGCCCAGGAAGTCGCCAGCCGCGGTATTACCGCCAATACGATTGCGCCCGGATTCATCGAATCACCCATGACGGAAGTGTTGCCGGAAATGCAGAAAGACGCCCTTTTGGGACAGATTCCTGCAGGTCGTCTCGGCCAGGGTGCAGACATTGCCGCTGCAGCCATTTATCTTGCTTCAGACCAGGCTGCATATGTCACGGGACAGACAATCCACGTGAATGGCGGCATGGCAATGATCTGATTTCACAACAGCAAGCCCCACTCATAGGACTTGGCGCTCGTCCCCAGTGTATGCTAGGCGCAACACAATGGTTCGAATCTGGGCCAGTCCTCAGGCATTTTCAGAGAGGTACTCATGTCTGACGTTCTAGAACGCGTTAAAAAAATTGTTGTCGATAATCTCGACGTGGATGGTGACAAAGTTGTTGAGAGCGCAAGCTTCATCGACGACCTCGGCGCTGACTCTCTTGACCTCGTCGAGCTGGTCATGGCTTTCGAGGAAGAGTTCAACATTGAGATCCCGGATGATGTGCAGGAATCTATCCGCACAGTTGGTGATGCGGTAACGCACATCAAAGCCCACATCTAAGATTTCCAGGATTTCTATGTCAGATCGCCGCGTTGTTATTACCGGAATCGGGATTGTTTCACCCTTGGCCGCTGGCCGTGAGGCAACCTGGGAGCGCCTGCTTGAAGGCAAATCTGGGGCTGGACGTATTGATACGTTCGATCCCGAAGATATGCCGTGCAAGATTGCGTTTCAGGTTCCGTGGGTAACAGGCCGCGGCGGCGGCGAAGGAGATCCCCATGCGTTTGATCCGGCCAAATTCGTCTCCCCAAAGGAGATGCGTCGGATCGACGAATTCATTCTTTATGCGATCGCTGCAGCAGACGAAGCTGTAGAGGATGCCGGATGGAAGCCCGAGGATGACGAAGGTCAGGAGCGCACTGGCGTTCTCATCGGGTCCGGTATCGGTGGTCTTGAGTCGATCTACAAGACTGCGATCACGCTTCATGAGAGCGGGCCGCGCAAGGTGAGCCCGTTCTTCATCCCTGCTGCTTTGATCAATCTGGCCTCTGGCCAGGTATCGATCCGGCACAAGTTCAAAGGCCCGAACCATTCCGTGGTTACGGCCTGCGCAACCGGCGCGCATGCAATCGGCGATTCAGCGCGTCTCATCAAATATGGTGATGCGGACGTAATGGTTGCCGGCGGTGCCGAGGCAGTCATCGGTCGTATAGGCATTGCGGGATTTTGCGCCGCCAAGGCCATGTCGACGAATTTCAATGATACGCCCGAGAAAGCCTCGCGCCCTTATGACAAGGATCGCGACGGATTCGTCATGGGTGAAGGCGCCGCCATCGTCGTGCTCGAAGAGTACGAGCATGCAAAGGCACGCGGTGCGAAGATCTACGCGGAAGTCGCAGGCTACGGCCTGACGGGTGACGCCTATCACATCACGGCCCCTGCTGAAGGCGCGGAGGGTGGATACCGTGCCATGAAGATGGCGCTCAAGCATTCCGGCATGGACCTGTCAGAGATCGACTACGTCAACGCCCACGGCACATCGACCCCGAAGGGGGATGAAGGTGAAGCCGGTGCCGTAGAGCGGGCCTTCGGCGAGCATGCCAAGAACATGTCCATGTCGTCGACCAAGTCGGCCGTAGGACACTTGCTCGGCGCTGCCGGAGCCATCGAGAGTGCGTTCTGCGCACTCGCGATCCGCGACCAGGTGATGCCGCCGACCTTGAACCTCGACAATCCGAGCTTCGAGACTGTTCTGGACCTGATCCCGCACAAGGCCAAGAAGGGCCGGGTGCGTGCGGCCATGTCCAACAGCTTCGGCTTTGGCGGCACGAACGCATCGCTGGTTCTCAAGGAAGTTCAGTAAGCCTGTTTCTCCGGGCTGGGGTTGGCATGTAGGCTGGCACAGTCAGGATTCGCGAGGCGTTCATGAAGTTCATCAAAGGCTTGCTCTCACTGCTGGTGCTCGTTCTCTTCTTGGGAGGCGTAGTGCTTGGCGGCAGTTGGCTCTGGTTCCAGAACGAAGTCTCAAAACCCGGCCCCTCCACAGAGCAGCATGTCTTCACGGTTGAGCCGGGGGAAACTCTGACACGGGTAGCCTTGCGGTTGGAGCAGGACGGTATTGTGCAGGACGACCGCCTGGTTCGCCTGAAGGCACGGCTCGATCGCACTGAACTTGCCATCAAGACCGGAGAATTCATTCTCGAGCCACGAGCGAGTGTGACAGACGTGATGGATGTCCTGATTGAGGGCAAATCGGTCCTCCACAAGATAACGCTGCCGGAAGGCCGGACCACGTCACAATTACTGAAAATCGTTGAAGCTGACCCGATCCTTACTGGCGAGATGCCGGAGACGGAAATCGGTGAAGGCACACTGCTCCCGGACACATACCTCTTTCAGCGCGGCACCACCCGCGCAGCACTGGTCGAGCGAATGCGTAAGGCCCAAGCTGATGTGTTGGCAGATCTATGGCCGAAACGCGCTGAAGGTCTGCCCATTTCAACGCCGGAAGAGGCGGTAATCCTTGCCTCCCTAGTCGAGAAGGAAACCGGTATCGCCGGAGAACGTCCGCAGATTGCCGGCCTGTTCGTTACACGCCTCAAGCGCGGCATGCGCCTTGAGAGCGACCCGACGATCATCTACGGAATTTCCAAGGGGAAGCCCCTGTATAATCGCCGGGGAGAGCGTCGAACGCTCTATCGATCCGAGATCGACCGGAAGACGGACTGGAATACGTATCAGATTGATGGTCTGCCAAAGACGCCGATCTGCAATCCGGGCCGGGAGGCAATTGCGGCCGTCCTGAACCCCGACGAGACAGGCCACATCTTTTTCGTGGCAGACGGCAAGGGCGGCCATTTGTTCGCGAAGACGCTGGCCGAGCACAATCGAAATGTCGCGGCCTATCGCAAATATGAACGCGAAGAAATCCAGAGGGAGCGGGCAGGGAAATGAATAACCTATCCGGCATGACCGGCTTTGCCCGCGTCACAGGGGAAGCGGAATGGGGCGCTTGGGCCTGGGAGGCCAAGAGCGTGAATGGGCGAGGACTGGATGTAAGGGTGAACACCCCTCCCGGGTTCGATGCGTTGGAACGTGTGGTCAAAGCCGCGGCTTCGAAACGGTTCAATCGCGGATCCCTTCAGGTCTCGCTCAGGATCGAGCTGAGCGAACAGGCGGGAGGCGCCACGATCGATCAGGCCTTGCTGGACACATTGCTGGCGGCGGCGGAACAAGCGCACGGCGTTGGCATTTCCAGCGAAGCCATCGCCACCCTGATGACCGTAAAAGGCGTTGTGGAAATCGGATCCACAAACATACGGGACGTTGCGGCGAATTCGGACGCGATGGCTGAACTTGAATCTGCTGCGGGCGCGGCGCTTGCGGAGTTGGACGAGGCACGTCAGGCTGAGGGGCGCGCGCTGAAAGCGATGCTGTCAGACTTGGTCGACGAACTGGTATCGGCGACGGACACCGCTATCTCGCTCGCAGGGGACCAGCCTGCATTGCTCAAGGCACGGCTTACGAAGCAATTGGAAGAATTGGGGGCAGACCAGCAGGTGGACCCGGAACGGCTGGCAGCCGAACTCGCGCTGACCGCTGCGAAGGCCGATGTCCGCGAGGAGCTGGACCGTTTGCTCGCACACTTCGACTCTGCGCGAAAACTGCTTTCCGGTGGCTCACCAGTGGGCCGGAAGCTTGATTTTCTCGCCCAGGAACTCAACCGTGAAGCCAATACGCTCTGCTCGAAATCTGTTAGCCTGGATTTGACGAATGCCGGACTCAGCCTCAAAGGAACCATAGACCAGTTCAAGGAGCAGGCAGCCAATGTCGAATAGTGGACATCCAAAGGATCATGGGCACCGCAGGGGACTCATGCTGGTTCTGTCGAGCCCCTCAGGTGCTGGCAAGACAACGCTCGCGAAAAAATTGATCGAAGAGTTCGACGATGTGAATCTGTCCGTGTCGGCGACCACGCGTCCACCACGTCCCGGCGAAAAGGACGGAAAAGACTATCACTTCCGGTCTGTCGACGAGTTTCATCACATGATCGAACGGCGGGAATTCCTGGAATGGGCGCACGTTTTCGACAAGTATTATGGGACGCCAAAGGCCGACACGGTCGCCAAGCTGGATGCGGGCGAGGATGTCTTGTTCGATGTGGACTGGCAGGGCGCAGATGCGCTGCACGACCAGATGCCAAACGATGTGGTTTCGGTATTCATTCTCCCACCCAGCATCAACGCGCTGGAACAACGTCTCGCGGCCCGACCCGGCTCGACCCCGGAGATTGTTGCCCGCCGCATGGACGATGCCAAACGGGAGATCATGCATTGGCGCCGCTATGACTATGTGATTGTGAACGATGATCTGGAAGTGGCCTATCAAAGGCTACGACGCATATTGCTGACCGAACGATTGAAACGGTTGCGTCAAATTGATCTTGAAGACCATGTGCGCACGCTTCTGGGAGAGGCGTGATGGAGCCGGAGGAGAAGCTTGGGAACGTAAAGGCTCGCCCAATTTGGTTGGTGGCGCTGATCCCGTTGCTCGGGATCGTCTGGGGCGCATGGTTTGTCGCCAAATACATCGCCTGAACAAATAAGCCCCGCAGCCAGGCTGCGGGGCTTTGTTCTGTAAGGCCTGAGATTATCAGGATTTCGACATGGCTTCCTGGAAGTTCTTGTCGACCGCTTCGATAAAGCCTTCAGTCGTCAGCCATTCCTGATCCGGACCGACGAGCAAGGCGAGGTCTTTCGTCATCTGGCCATTCTCGACCGTCTTGATGATGGTCTCTTCCAGCTTCTGGGCGAAGGCGCGTACGTCAGGCGTGTCATCCATACGACCGCGATGGTCGAGGCCGCGAGTCCAGGCAAAGATCGACGCAATGGAGTTCGTCGACGTTGCTTCGCCCTTCTGGTGGTTGCGGTAGTGACGTGTCACCGTGCCGTGTGCGGCTTCAGCTTCGACCGTGTTGCCATCTGGCGTCATCAGAACGGATGTCATCAGACCGAGCGAGCCGTAACCCTGGGCGACCGTGTCGGACTGGACATCGCCGTCATAGTTCTTACAAGCCCAGACATAGCCGCCGGACCATTTCATGGCCGCTGCGACCATGTCGTCGATCAGGCGATGTTCGTAAGTGCCGCCAAACTCGGCGAACTTGTCTGCGAATTCAGCATCGAACACTTCCTGGAAGATGTCTTTGAAGCGGCCATCATAGGCTTTCAGGATCGTGTTCTTGGTCGACAGGTAGACCGGCCATTTGCGCTGCAGGCCGTAGTTCAGGCTGGCGCGCGCGAAGTCACGGATGGACTCGTCGAGATTGTACATGCCCATGGCGATACCGGAGGAAGGGAAGTCGAAGACTTCGAATTCCTTAGAATCGGATCCGTCGGATGCTTCCCATTTCATGGTCAGCTTGCCCTTGCCGGGAACGAGGAAGTCCGTGGCTTTGTATTGGTCACCAAAGGCGTGACGACCAACCACAACCGGCTTCGTCCAGCCTGGCACCAAACGTGGGACGTTGGAGATCACGATTGGCTCGCGGAAGACTACGCCGCCGAGAATGTTACGGATCGTGCCATTTGGCGAACGCCACATCTTCTTCAGGCCAAACTCTTCAACGCGGGCTTCATCCGGTGTGATCGTGGCGCATTTGACAGCGACACCGTATTGTTTGGTTGCATTGGCTGCGTCGATGGTGATCTGGTCGTCCGTCTCATCACGCTTCTGGACCGACAGGTCGTAATATTTGAGGTCGATGTCGAGATAAGGATGGATCAGCCGGTCCTTGATCATCTGCCAGATGATGCGGGTCATTTCGTCCCCGTCCATCTCGACGATTGGATTTTTGACCTTGATTTTCGCCATGTTTGTATTCCCTGCGGTTGCACTATTCTCGCAGGGCTATAGCAGAGCCCACAGCCGCGTCAAAACAGGGAAAACCATGTCAGATCAGCGCAACCCCGCAATTATCCTTCATAGCCCCCAATTGGGCGAGAATATCGGCGCTGCGGCCCGTGTGATGCGCAATTTCGGACTGACCGACCTTCGTCTGGTTGCGCCGCGGGATGGCTGGCCGAATCCTGCAGCAGATACAATGTCTGCCGGGGCGTTCGAGTCGGGTGTAGTAGCGCGCGTCTTCGAGACTTTGCCAGAGGCGCTGGAGGGCATCACCTGGCTCGCAGCAGCTACGGCGCGCCTACGCGGCATCGAAAAGCGCGTCGGGGATGCGGGCGCAGCTGCGGATACGGCGTTCGAGCGATTGGGGGGCGGTCAGTCGGCCATCATGTTCGGCGCTGAGAAATCAGGCCTGCCGAACGATGCCGTGGCTGTTGCAGACTTCCTGATGACCTATCCGGTCGATCCGGAGTTCAAGAGCCTCAACCTTGCTCAAGCTGTCTGTGTGTTCTGCGCAGAGTGGGGAAAGCGCCGTGAGCAATCGGATCTGGTGATCTCTCAGGACAAGGCGAAACTGGGCGAGCCAGCCCCGCGAGATGAGCTCTTCCGCATGTTCGAGCATTTCGAAGAGGAGTTGGAACGCGCCGGCTATTTCTTCCCGCCGGAAAAGACACCGCTCATGAAAGACAATTTGCGTGCAGCTCTGGTCCGGGCTGACTGGACGCGGCAGGAAGTGCAGACTTTCCGAGGCGCGATCAAGGCGCTCGCGCTTGGCCGGGGCAAGGCGCGCGTCAATCGCGATGACTGAGCACTCGCCGAATGTTGCCATTATCGGCGCAGGACCCGCTGGCCTGATGGCAGCAGAAATCCTGTCAGACGCCGGGTATGCCGTTTCACTCTATGAAGCCATGCCCAGCCCGGCACGGAAATTCCTGATGGCTGGCAAGAGCGGCCTTAACATTACCAATATGCGCGAGGGGGAAGCATTTACCTCGCGGTTTCCAAGTGTGGCACCCATGCTGAAAACTGCCCTTGGCGAATTTGGGCCAGCAGCCATTGCGGAATGGATGCGGGCTCTCGGTGTCGAGGCGACAATTGGGCCAACGGGCCGGGTGTTCCCGGTACAAATGAAAGCATCGCCGCTCCTGAGGGCGTGGCTCGCACGGCTGCAGTCGCACGGCGTCCAGCTACATACACGGCATCGATGGGCGGGATGGAGCGACGATTTTAACATGATCTTTGACACTCCAGAGGGGCCAATATCTGTACAATCAGACGCACAGATATTTGCTCTGGGTGGAGGAAGCTGGAAGCGGCTCGGCTCGGATGGGAGTTGGCCATCTGTGTTCGCCGAGAGGGGCATACACACAGAGCCTTTCCGACAGTCCAATTGCGGCTTCATCGTCGACTGGTCAGACCGTGTCAGGACGGAATTTGTCGGAACGCCCGTGAAGAATGTTGCTGTTCGTTTCGGGGACCAGACCAGCCGGGAAGAATTCGTTGTGACCGACCGGGGCGTGGAAAGTGGTGCGATCTTCACGCTGTCACTCGCCGTACGCGACGGGCTGGAGAATAACGGGAAGGCGACTTTGGAGATTGATCTTGCGCCCGACCTCTCGGAGGAAGCTCTGGTCAGCCGTCTGAAACAAGACCGGGGAAAACAGTCACTTTCAAACCATCTCCGCAAAGCAGCAAACCTGAAAGGCGTGAAGCGCGCATTGTTGCTCGAGTTTGGTGGGTCGGATGTCTCCAATGAGCCGGAACGTCTGGCCCGACTGATCAAATGTCTGCCGATCCCGCTTGCAAAGCCTTTCCCGCTGGATGAAGCGATCTCCACGGCGGGCGGCGTCTCTTTCGATGTGCTGGACGATCAATTCATGGTGAAGGAACAGCCTGGCATGTTCTGCGCGGGCGAGATGCTGGACTGGGACGCGCCCACAGGCGGTTATCTGCTGACGGCCTGCATGGCCACCGGACGCGCGGCCGGAATGGGCGCGGTCCGGTGGCTCAGATCACAGGTATAGTCGTTAGCGGCCCTTCCAGACGGGCGCACGTTTTTCGATGAACGCTTTCGGGCCTTCCTTGAAGTCTTCCGTCCCGACGATGCCGGCAAATGCCTTGCCGCTGTCTTTCCAGAGCTCGTCATCCGTCTTGCTGGTCGCATCCATCGCCACGGCGCGGCTGGCGGCGACAGCGAGCGGTGCGTTGGCGGTGATCCTTGCGGCAAGCGCTTCGGCTTCGCCCATCACTTCGGATTCTGGCACAACCTTGTTGACCATACCGAGTTCATAGGCCCGCTGTGACGGAAGTGGGTCACCTGTCAGGATGGCTTCAAGCGCGACTGCGCGCCCGACAGCGCGGGGCAAGCGGAACAGGCCGCCAGCTCCGGCGACGAGGGAGCGTTTTACTTCCGGAAGACCGAAATTCGTGTTGTCCGCGCAAATGATCATGTCACACGAAAGGGCGATCTCGGTGCCGCCTGCGAGGGCAGATCCTGTAATGGCCGCGATCAGTGGCTTGGTCCGTTCGCGACGTGCGATTCCTGCAAACCCGCCTTTCTTCGTGGACAGGCCAGCACCATTCCCTGCGGAGATCTCCTTGAGGTCTGCGCCGGCACAAAATGCCTTGCCGACGGCAGTGAGAATGCCGACCCAGACTTCCGGATCAGATTCCATTTGGTCGATCGCGGCTTCCATAGTGCTTGCCATTTCGGCGTTGATGGCGTTGCGTGCCTCGGGTCGGTTCATGGTGATGATCGCGACATTGCCTTGTTTCTTGTACTCGACGGGCATGAGTGTCCTCCTTTGACGAAAGCCAGCGCTAACAGGCTTTCCCCAACGTTCTGCAAGACAGACTTCGATTTCATATTGCCAGCCCTTGGGGAAGCCGTTCGAGAGTTGGCTTATGGATTTGACATTGAGCCCCGAATACGCCGCGTTTCGTGACCAGGTCGCAGAAACGCTGAAAGCCAACGCCCATCTTGCGCCGGGCCCTGACGACAAGGGCCTGAAGCATCCGAAACGTCTCGCCTGGCAGGAGTTCCTGATCCGGGAAGGCCTGACGGCGCGTACCATTCCCACCGAATACGGCGGGTATGGCGCCGAGCCCGATATCCTGAAATCCCGGATCATTGCCGAAGAGTTCGCGCGTTCCGGGGTGCCACGGCCGCTCGCCGGTCAGGGCATTTCGATGCTGGTGCCGACATTGCTTGAACTCGGAACACCGGAACAGAAAGAGGCGTACATTGAGCGGACGCTCAAGGGAGAGCTGATCTGGTGCCAAGGGTATTCGGAGCCGGGCGCGGGATCTGATCTTGCGGCGCTGCGCACGCGCGCAGTCGAGGATGGCGATGACTTCGTCATCAATGGTCAGAAGATCTGGACCTCCACGGCGCGCCAGGCCGACATGATGTTCTGTCTCGTCCGAACTGATCCGGATGCCAAGAAGCATCATGGCATCACCTATATCCTGTTCCCGATGGATACGCCCGGCATCGAAGTCCGCCCACTTGTCGATATGACCGGTTCGGCAAACTTCAACGAGGTCTTCTTCACCGATGTACGAGTGCCGAAAAGCGGCGTCGTGTTCGAGGTGAACAAGGGCTGGCAAGTCGCTAACGCAACGCTCACTCACGAGCGGGGCATGCTGGGGGACCCTAGTGCCACCAAGTCCCGGTTCATCGAGCTGGTCGAGCTGATGAAGGTTGAAACCGTAAACGGGCAACGCCTGATCGAAAATCCGGTGCTCCGTGATCGGCTCATGACGCTGCAGGCCGAAGTCTACGCCATGCAGGCCAATGGGCTGCGGATCACGACAAACAGGCTCAAGGGTGAGGCGGCTGGCTTGGCGGGATTGGTCGTAAAGCTGCAGGGCTGCGAACTCAATCACCAGATCGCGGCCTTGGCCATCGATGCGCTGGGCGAACTTGGCATCCTCTATGAGGAGGGCGAGCATTTGAGGTCCGGCGGGACCTGGCAGTGGCGCTACATGTATGATCTCGGACTGATCATCGGTGGCGGTACGGCTCAGATTCAGAAGAACATTATTGCGGAACGCGGGCTTGGCATGCCGCGCGAACCGCGGCTGGCAAGGAGTTAAGACAATGGAATTCGGACTCTCAGAAGACCAGGTGATGTTGCAGGAAACTGTTCGCCGTTTCGTCGCGGAAGAGGTGTCGCTCGATCTTGTTCGCCAGATTGCAGAGGGCGAAATCCAAGTCGCTGAAACGCTTGCTGAGAAACTTACCGCGCTCGGTCTTGATGGGCTACTTGTGCCCGAGAAAGATGGAGGGTCGGGGCTCGGTGTGCTCGACGCGGCCCTTGTCCAGGAGTGCTTCGGATACGGTATTGTTCCCGCACGTTTTTTATCGAACTCTGTCGCAGCCTATGCGTTGCGTTACTCTGGTTCCAGCATTCTGAACGACATCGCGAACAACGATGCGCGCTTCGGCATAGCCCTTAACGATTTTCTTTCGAGACGAGATGGTTCTGACCTGTCGATTCGTGCTGAGGCCGTCTCCGGGGCATCACTCATGGCCATGGACGTCGCGAGTTCGACTCACTTGCTTTTTCTGGCGAATGAAAAGGTCCGGATTGGTCAGGCCGGTTCCATGGAAAAGGTCAAGACCATCGACCGTACGCGTGAATTTTCAAAGGTCACAATTACCTCGTTCGAGAAGCAAATTGCGGGAGCCGAAATTGAAAAGACGTTCGCCGTAGCTTGCATTCTTCTTGCCGCCGATACGCTCGGTGCCGCCCAATGCATGTTGGACAAGGCCGTTGCCTATGCGGGGGATCGCCAGCAGTTCGGTCGCGTGATTGGCTCTTTTCAGGCGGTGAAGCATCTTTGCGCTGAAATGGCGGCGAAACTTGAACCCGCACGCGCGTTGATATGGCACGCCGCTCATGCGTTGGACGTTGAGGATGACGAAGCGCTAGCGATGGCGTTTCTCGCCAAGGCGCATATGGCAGAAGTCGGAACCTTCATCGCCAAAACGTCTACGGAAGTACATGGCGGAATGGGCTTCACGGATCTCGTCGGCCTGCATTACTGGTACAAACGAATTGGTGTGAACCGCCAGATCATGGGGTCGCCAATGGCGCTCAGGGAACTGGCCGCCCATCAGCAGGGGCTGGTCGCATAGGTCAACACATACGCGTGACATCAACTTGACGGAACCATTCGCCTTGCTCGGCTGAGAAAATGTGGTGGAGCCACTCCAGAAAGCAACCTCCATTTTTTAGCTTTCTGACGCGTGGCGTATGGTAGAGCCAGATGTCGATCGCGGGAGATCGAGGCGCCGGACATACAACGAGATCGGGAAAACGATCAGCTATGTGGGTAGGTAACAAGGCTGGCGCTATCGCGAACTTGCAGAATGAAATCATTGTTTCCAATGTGTTCATGCGGCGCATCATGTCGAGACCGGGGAAGCTGTTTCCAGAGCTCTGAAGAAGTTCAGAGTAGGGACTATGGACAAGAGCTTTTCTCCTTGCCAGGTCGGATAGTGACGATGGCATTGCGTGATCCATTTCCCATTCGGCCGATACGAAGCCGGCATAGTGCGATCTGCCAATACGACTGACCATCAGGTCAGACTCGGTTGGTCGCAGCCCTTGAATGGCGATGTCTCCCGCCAGGTCGTGAAAATCAGATGGTGAATCGCTGATTGTGAGGTCGACGATCGTGTCGGGATTGCTCAGTTGGAACTGCGCAAGACGAGGTGCGATCCAGTAAAGAGCTATCGCCTCACTGCAGACAAGCTGGATGTGCGTTCCTGAATCATTTGCTGCACTACAGACTTCGTTCTGAGCGGCTTCGATCGTGTCCGCGACAAGGTCGGCGTGTCGCAGTAGCGCGACTCCCGCCTTCGTCAGGATTACCCCCGTGTGGTTCCGCCTGAATAGCTCTGTATGCAGCGTGGATTCGAGCTCGGTTATCCTGCGGCTGATCGTTGGCAATGAGACTCCTAGCAGGGATGCGGCAGCGCTCATACTACAAGTCCGTGCCACCGCGCGGAAGATTCTCAACCGGTCCCAGTCAAACTGATCGAATGAGCCTTGACTGCCTTGCGCGTGTGAAAGCCCCCGTTTCATTTTGTGCTGAAGTCACCCGCCCAGATTCATGTCAAGAAAATTAACCATATAATGGAGAATTTTCATGAATGCAACTCAGGCTAGAATTATGGTTAAGGCGGATATTGAACCTGAGGTACTTGCTGCGCGGGCAAGAGATTTCGGGTTTCGGCTCGCGAACCGCGACGAGCTCCAAGCCGCCGTTTCCATGGCGGAATCGCTGATTGACGGAAAGCTAGCGTCAGTCGATGCGATTTCGGCGATGAACGTTCAAACCGGTATGACGGCATGGGTGACAGGAGATCCGGTTGACGGCATCTTCCTGACCATACCGCTATCCGCAGATGGCGAAGCTGCTGTCAGGAATGGTTCTTATTTGCCTGCGGCGCCGTCGTCTGAGCATTTGGCAACGCAGGGCAAGGATATCGCGGCATTCTATGTCGGTGTCTATGCGGGCAGTTCGCGGGAAGCGCGCAAAAAAATCATGACGGCGTCCGCTGTTCTTCGTGTGGAAATGTTCGGTGTGTTTCCCGCCTATGCGCGAGGCGCCACGGAGGACGGACGGCGCTCCATGTTGAGCTTGGGGTTTCAAGAATTTGAAGGGGGGCTCCCAGATTTGTTTATCCAGCCGCCATTCCAGACGGTTTTGGATCAGGCATCATGAGCCATATCCAAAACAAGATCGGAGAGTCTGTGCTTCTCCGCCGCGTGCCGCCTGAAGCTTATCTCGAATACTCAACAGAAATTGTAAGAACTCTCGATGGTTTCCATCAGATCAGCGCCATTCGATCTGCCGTCTTTCTCAGCGAACAGGATTGTCCATATGAGGAAGAATTTGACGGCAACGACTTCTGCGCAACACATCTCCTTCTGAAGGCGAAAGGGCGTCCGGTCGGGACATTACGCATTCGCTGGTTCGCGGAGTTTGCGAAGCTGGAACGGATCGCCTTGCTGCCGTGTGAGCGCGGGCGCATTGGATTGCGTGTACTCTTGGCAACCGGTTTCGAGATGGTTTCGCGTAAAGGGTATGAGAGGATGATTGGCCAAATTCAGTCGCGCCTCTGGCCGGTCTGGTCCCGAACCTTCAAATGTCGTTTGATTGAGGGTCGACCGGCTTTCTGGTTCTCGGATTACGAATATCGCGAGATCGAAATCCCAATTCCCCGCCATCCGTTAGCGCTGCGAATGCAAGAAGACCCTTACCGCATCATCCGCCCTGAGGGTGCATGGGACGAACCCGGCATTCTGGAAACCTCGGTCGCCAGATCGCAATCCGATGAACAAGCGGCATGAATGTGCGGAAAGTCTGGAATGGTGCCCGGGGGCGGAATCGAACCACCGACACGCGGATTTTCAATCCGCTGCTCTACCCCTGAGCTACCCGGGCGGGCCACTGGGGAAGCGCGGTATCTAACGAAGGGTTTTGAACTTGTCCATGCTGTTTTCAGTCATCCTCTGACATCTCTTGACCAGGCACCTCATTTGCCACATCCGCCGGTGCGCCTGGAATGGCATATCCTTCAGACAACCATTTGTTCAGGTCGACATCGGCGCAGCGTTTTGAACAGAAGGGCCGGTACTGCGCAGAGACAGGATTCTTGCGGCATTGGGAACATTTCGGTTGGACGGATTTGGGGGACACAGGTTTACTCATGCGGTCTGATATACTGAGGGCATCGGCTTCGTCGAGGCAAGATATGTGAAACGTTGACCATACTTGTCTGACAGCTTGTCCAGAAGGGGCGCACCCGTCTTGTCCAGCCAGACCTTGGCCTGGCCTGGCAATTCAAGGGTCAGCCTGTGCATCGGATTTTGCCTGGCTGTGCGCTCCAATAGTCTCAACCCCGTCAGCGCAAGTGTCTCGTCGGTAGGGTTACCGAAAGCATCGAGCATGCGTTCATGAAGCGGCGTTTCGCGCCAAGGCAGCGCGACTTCCATCAAGCCAAGTTGGGACGGTGCCAGGACGGTGGCGGTATGAAGACCAAACTCTGCCAGGCAGGACTTCATCGTATCCTGAACCTTCTTGCGAGATCCGGTATTGAGGGGCGCGACACAATCAAGGATGACAAGACCGCCGAGGCTACGGAGGCCTACCTGTCGGGCCAGCTCTCGGGCAGCATCAAGATTGAGCTGAAGCGCGCGGCTCGCCGCGCTACCCTTGCTTTGCCGCCCGGCGCTATCAATATCGACCACTGTCAGAGCCCTGGCACGCTCGATGCACAGACGCCCACCCTTCGGGATGGTCACAACTGCCGACGAGGCTTCGTCAAATGCCGCTTGAATGCGGTCATCGCCGATCTCCACATCGTGAATTGGTGCATCGCGCCATGAGTTGTTGTCTGCTGCTGGAGTGCGCGTGTCGGTCATCGACACGCGAGGCAGCTTATCTTTTCGTGCCTCTGCCATGACCGTCACGTCTACAGACTGACCTTCTGTAAGTCCGTGGTCTGCTGGCAGGCGCAGGAACGCCTCAGCCTTGCCGGCCGTCTCGACAAATGCGCCGCCTTGTTCGGGTTGTAGCGATCGGATCCGGGCAGGGGCCTGCGCGCCCAGGGTCAGCCGTGTCTCGCTGTCGGACCAACGTGTGATCTTGAGTGCGACAGGACGGCCCGTATCGTCCAGCAAGACTTGGCGCGTTTCGCCAATACAGACTTCGCGCAGGATTCGGATCGGTTAATCCCCCGCAATCATGGCGATTAGGGCTGACGTAACCGCGTCGTCCGCCGCTGCGGTACCTTCGACTGCTGGCTTGAGACGTGATGCCATCGTCTTGCCTCGTTCCACACCCCATTGGTCAAACGGGTTGAGCTGCCACAAATGCCCGGCGAGATAGGTCCGATGCTCATACAGGGCCACCAGTGCGCCGAATGCCGCTGGCCCGAACGTATTGTGCACGAGGAAGGTGGATGCGCGACCACCCGCATGGACCTTCTGGCCTGCGACTTCGTCTGACAAACCAGGCTCTTCCTGTTTTACTTCATCGAAGCTCCGTCCATTCGCGAGCACTTCGGCCTGCGCCAAGGCATGAGCTGTCAGAGCGTTAATGCCTTCCGGATCCCGGTTGCGATCTGGAGCGAGGATGAATTCGCAAGGCACGTGTTGTGAGCCCTGATGTAGCCATTGATGGTAGGAGTGCTGGCCAACCGATCCTTCGCCGCCCCAGAGCGCCGGAGCGGTTGCACCAGATACCATTGTGCCCGTCGGGCCAACCGTCTTGCCATTCGATTCCATTTCAAGCTGTTGCAGATAGGTCGGCAACATTCGCAACCGGTTCGCATATGCGAGCAGGACGCGCATCTTTTCGTTCCGAATTGTCGCGTTCCAATAGTCGAGCAGGGCCAGGCGCATGGCGGCATTCTCTTCGAGTGGAGCCGACCGGACATGCGCATCCATCTCGGCGGCGCCTTTCAATATGCCCTCGAACGTGTCTGCGCCGAGATAGATCATGCAAGCCAGTGATGCTGCCGACCAGAGCGAGAAACGCCCACCCACTGACAGGGGCATATCAAACACATGTGCTTCTCGGCCGTTCAGCCAAGCCTTGGCGCGATCCGGATTTGCTGTAACCAACGCGAGATGCTGTTGCGATTGATCGCCAACAGATTCTTCAAGCCATGTCCGGGCTCGGGCGAGATTGTAGAGGGTCTCCTCGGTACCAAAGGATTTGGAGACGCCGATGACCAGCGTGCGCGTTGGGTCGAGCCCATGCATGGCGCGGTCCAGGTCAAAGGGGTCGACATTCGCGCAGAAGCGGAGATCGATATTGCCAGAGGCTTTGTCCTCAAACGCGTCGGCGATCAGGCGAGGTCCGAAATCAGACCCGCCGATGCCGATGTGGAGAACGGCATTGAAAGGTAGGCCAGTCGAACTCGTCACGCTGCCTGACACAACATCCCGCGCAAAGGAGAGGGCGGGCAGAACGCTTTGCCTGACTGTCTCGGCCTCGCCTGACAATTCGGACTGCGCGCGCAACGCCCAATGCAGGGCGGGACGACTCTCCGAAGGGTTCACGATATCACCAGCGAACAAGCTGTCTGCAGCCGATTGAAGGTCGGAGACACGCCCAAACTGAAGCAATCCTGCTTCTGCTTCGGCGTCCAGATAGTGTCGGGAAAGGTCAATGGACCAACCTGCGGCGCGCAGCGGAGTAGAAGATGCACGCGCATCTGCGAGCGCCTTCAGAGAAGTCTGGCTTACCCGGTCGGCATGAGGCTTGAGGTCGGTGGTCATGTCATTGTCCTAGCGTAAGTTCTGGCTGTTTCCGCTTATCCGGGGTTTCCGACCGGGGCAAGACTGGAAACTAGACCGCAGTGAACTGGCATTTGCGTGCTTGAAACCCACGCCGCACATGGCTATGAGGCGCGTTTAACAGGCTATTCGGCCTGGTGTTCATGCGTCCGGCGGGCCGGACACCTAATTTGAATAAAGGAGAGGCCCG